>NZ_AP026867.1:6872199-7227932 GCF_026000115.1 Aureispira anguillae | reverse complement strand
GCCATCTCTTTGCTGAAATTTATTTAGAAGAAGACCTCATAGAGGAAATCAAAGCGGACAAAAAAGCTTATGAAAATGAGGATCTAATTGCTATTATCAGAGAGCGTTTGTAGTTCCTTTTTAGGGATTTTTTTTCCAAACAACAAACCTGAATTCTTTTTTTGATCTAGATCAAAAAAACACCTATTCTGAATCGCTACCTTTGTTTTATTAAGCATTTAACAAAGGCTATGGTGTATGAAAAAAATGATCATCTTCTTGCTACTAACAATAATAGCTTGCTCTAAACAAGAGCAAACCTTGGTTGGCGTTTGGCAAGTAAGCAACTCTTTTTATCGGGCAAACTATCAGATTGTTGCCAAAAGAAATGGCTTTACGGGTAAAATTCTCTACTACAATGATGGAACAAGTCAATACACTAAAAACGATCAACTCACTCTTTTTAAGGGACTGACTTTCCAAGATTCCGTTTATGTAGATGGTATTTCTGGCGCCACTTCATCAAGCAATACATCTCGAACCATTTGCATCAAAATAAAAAGTCAAGATACACTAGAAGCAACAACCTATGTGATGGCACATCCTGTCACAGAATTATGGATTAGACAAAAATAATAGTATTATGAAAAAACCGTTAATTGTTATAATCACACTGATTATAATGGGGCTTTTTTTTGCCTGTACCAAAACAACCATTGATCCTACCCCCTCTCCTCCTTTAGTCATCAAACCAGTTGATATTACGACAGATGGGTTTGATTTTTTAGAAAAAATGCAAGGGCATTGGGTGGGTAAAAACCGTGTTATTGCAGACGACTACGATTGGTTTGCATTTGATTACCGAGCCATTTCTGCTGCTCATATTCATGGCATTTTTGAAGGCGGTTCTATGGGAAATTTATTTACTTCCTTTTTTGTTACTGATTTTAAAAATACAAGAACCATCATGGCTCGTAACGGTGGTTTGTTAAATGGTATTTACAGAACCAGCTATTTTGTCATGGACAGCGTACGGGAAGATTCTGATGGCAGCAAATATTATCGTTTGGTAGATGCTATTGGTGGTGATCGATTGATGTATATGGAATTAAAATTCAAACAAGATAGCTTATATTTTAATTCTTATACCAGTCGCCTTGGGCTTATGGAACTTCCTACTCGTCATATGACCTTCAAAGGCAAGAAAAGAAATCTTGATTTATCCCAAACAGCAGCAACGACGCTAAATTTTCCTCAAAATATAGTAGAACATGATTTTTCTAATGGATTTGTTCAAAGCAATCTATATGTTAATGCAGGAGATACTGCTCCAAAATCAGCTTCTTTTCTGAATCAAGGCAATGCTGACCTCCTTACCTTAGCAGCAGGTTCTGGCGATCCTTATATTATTAGTGATTATCCACATTTAGGGTATTTAGAAGTTGATCTGGTTAAAAACTCAGCAATTGATAGCGTTCCTATATTTTTGTATTTATCTAAAACGGCTTTAACAGATCCATTGGGCTATCTACAAATGAATGCCTTTGATGATGTCTTATTGTTTCCTGAATTAATCGCCACTCAACATCAGTTTACCTTTACCTATTTACACCCTGGCAATTATTACGTTACGGCCATTGCTGATAAAAATCAGGACGGTTACCCATCGGCAGGAGACATCACACATCCTAGCCAAAGCATAACAATTACTCCCCAAGGACAACATCAAATTAATATCAATAACATTACTGTTCAAAATTAAATCTTATGAATCAAGCACTAAATAATCTTATAATTATTCTTACGCTCTTTTTATTTTTATTTCAAAGCTGTGATAAAACAGAGCCAGCTGTTACGGTAACTTATTCTAGTGACATTCAAAACATCATGTACAATTATTGTACTTCTTGTCATCAAGGGACAGCCCCTAGCGCAAATTTAGATCTAAGTACCTATCAAAATGTTCGCAATGCTACATTACAGGGAACCCTAGTCCAACGAGTCAATGATGCCAACAATCCTATGCCAGCAAGTGGTCTAATTGCTGCCTCTGACAGAAAAAAAATAGACGATTGGGTACAAGCTGGTTGTCCTCAATAATCAAAAGAATAAATACTAAAAAGGGGCTAAAGCGTAAATTACGCTTTAGCCCCAATTCTATTCTAAATAATTTTTATTAGCGTTCAAATTTCACCTCTATTTCTTCTGTTTTAGGCAGTGCACGACAAGTCAAAATTAATCCTTTTTTTAGTTCCTCATCATCCAATGCCATACAAGATTTCATCACAACTTCTCCCTTTACTAACGTTGCTACACAAGTACCACAAACACCACTCTCACAAGAATAAGGAGATGCTACCTCTGCTGCTTTGAGCGTTTCTAAAATTGTTTTGCCCTTTGTCATCTTCAACTGATGCGATTGCCTATCCAGCGAAACCGTCAGTTGAGCCTTGTCAACTCCTTCCATCTCATTAGAAAGCTCCTCAGTTGCTCCAAATTGCTCAATATGAATCAACTCTTTGGGAATGCCTAATTCCAGCAAGGTGTTTTTAACTGTGGTATTCATAGCACCAGGACCACAACTATAATACTCTGTCTGCTGTGCAATTGGAGGATGTTGATTAATAAACCATTCTACTGAGGAGGCATCAATTCTTCCTTTTTTTCCCTTCCATGTTTCCCACGTTGTCCAAACTTTAGGGGCACTTAAGGTATAAACAATCCCCACTTGGTCTGGGTAATTTTGTGCTATTTCATCTAGCTCCTCTTTAAAAATAATACTATCCTGATCTGTATTTCCATAAAATAAGTAAACCAAAGCATCTTTAGAGGTTTCTAATACAGATTTTAGAATAGAAATAATTGGCGTTATGCCACTGCCTGCTGCAAATAAAAAATAGCTTTTATAAGCGTTGGCATTTATGTTTGCAAAAAATCTACCTTGGGGAGTTGACACCGAGACCTTATCTCCAACTTGTAGTTGGTCATTCAGGTAATTAGAGACAACACCTCCTTTGACTCGCTTGATCGTTATTTGTAACGAGGCATCACTATAAGGGCAACTATTTAAAGAATAACATCTCCGAAACTCTGTTCCATCAATGTGAAGCTTAAGTATTAGGTGCTGTCCAGCATAATATTGATAACTAGAAGCCGTCTGTAGTGCTGTGGGCAATTCAAAAGTTACCGTTATGGCTTCCTTGATTGGCTTATGAACTGCTGTAACGACTAAATCATTAAATTCCATTGACATATTTCATTTATTTTTTGCGATTGGGTTGCATCCATTTTTGTACAATTTTTTGAAAATCACGAATTGTACTTTCTCCATTTTGAGCGGTATGCATTACACTCAACAGTGGATTTTTAAGTGACTTTTGTTGTTGCTCACAGACATAAATATCCTCTTCCATAAAATCGCCACTTGCCATAGGGTCGTTAGGATCAGTAGATTCATATTTGGTCGATAATCCTAAAATTCGTTTCCAATTCTTCTTGGACTTTTCTCCTTGTTTATAATATTCCCAATCACTCATTTCTTCCATTTTTGAACGAACAATGACTTTGGTACGATCGGCTGCCAATGGAATCACCTGAAAAATAGACCAACTTGACTCTCCCTCTGCCAAACCAACACTTGGAAAAAGCCAAGGAACATAAGCGCCGATGTATTCATCTGTCATTTCTTGAATTCGCTTAAAAGGGATGAGTTCATCCAAATGGTCAAAATAAGCCTTGGCAAGAGGCTCCCAAAACATATAGTGATCTCCAACAAAACCAAATTTTGCCTTTGAATGATCGTACATATTTAAGGTGTGCGAGTGTAGATGTGCCAAATGATAAACATCAATATAGTTCTCTACAACAATTTTCCAATTGGCTTTAATCTCTTTTTCATAACGAGTATCTGGATACTCTATTAAGCGTTGAGGCTGATGAGGACCAAGGTGCTCTTTACACCCTTTAAACCATTCGGTAATCGGCATTGCCTTAGGGTCAGGATGCACCCAAAGCATTCCTCTCCAAATATCTACAGCCGCTTTGTGCAAGCAAATTTTATCCAATTCTAAATCAGGAAATTCTTTTTCTTTTTCAGGAACATTAATCAGTTGTCCTGACAAATCATAGCTCCAGTCATGATAAGGGCAGGTTAAGGCTTTTTGTTTTTTGCCAACAGCACGCAATAATTGTGTTCCTCTATGGCGACATAAATTGTGAAAAGCTCTTAACCGCTGATCTCTGCCCTTGACGACTAGTATATTTTGGCGACCACATTGCACCGTAATATAATCTCCTGGATCTTGAATATCTTCTATTAAACCAGCAAACTGCCAAGTATTACCAAAAATTAATTCTTGCTCTTGTTCAAACCATTCTTGAGAAGTATAAGCCTCTACTGGCAAAATAGGCATTCCTTTTTTTCCATCCATTGATTCTTAGTTTTTGCCAATCCATAGATAGGCTTTTGTTATATTGTATTTTTCATCAAATGTATACACCTCAAAATCGGCACTTGTAGCAGCACGATACGCCATTACCTCATCCAAAACCGCCCAATCCTTTCCGCTATAGTCAGTAGATGCGCCATCAATTTCCAAGTGATAATAGTCATTAGTGGGGATTAGGCTACTTTTTAAGTTTTTCTTACGATTAAATTCCGTTCCAGATTTTGTTCGATACCCTAGCGTTATGGTAACTTCCTCCTCTGTATAATTGGTGTAGCTAACATAAATTTTGTCATAATCTATAATGTCATAAATATGCTTCGCATAATTCTTTTGAAAAAATGCTTCCCACAATGCTCCTATACATTGATTCATAGCCTTTTCATCTCCATGTTTTGTTCTATCTTGGAGCCCCACAATTGTAAAGGAGTTCTGTTTTTGGGTAGGATAGATAACCTGAGTCTTAATCGGTTCTTCTTTGCTCAATCTATCCTTGGGAGCTTGGTAAGGTGTTTTTAGTTTTTGTGCTTTTACCACAGTAGAGGTATCCCCTAAACTATCTTTTGGCATACTTACTAGCGAAGATTCAATTGGTTTAAAATCTTCTTTTTTTGTCGGTACAGCAACCCAAACATCTATTTTAGTCGTTTGTTTGTTCTCAAAATCATAATGATAAACCTCTACATTATTGAGATTGGTGGCAGGCAAATCTGACAAGGCGATTTTTTCCCATACAAAACCAAGTTGTTCAACTGGTTGCTCTGTCATTTCTACAACGGCATATTTTGAAGGTTTTACGCTTACTCCATTTAATCCTTCGTAAATAGTATTGAGGCTAGCCGTTTTGTAACCAATAGTCAAGGTAAAATATCCTGCTTTTTCTTTATCAAAATCAGACTGTATCACATAAATTTTATCGTCAATAATGTCAGGAATAACGGCTGAAATATCTTCTTGCCCAAAGGCTTCCCACAGTTCTTTTAAAGTATAATCTACCTCATTATTTTTAAAGGTTGTCAAAGTCGAAATTCCTACAACATTAAACCCATTAGAGATATGGCTCTTATAAAACAAGGTATCTTTTTCCTCCAAATGCTTTTTATAGTCTATGGTATAACTACCATCCTGTTGACTTATATATAGATCCGTATCTGCTGAACTCCAACCTTTAGGCAAGGTTTGTGGGGCAAATTCATCCAAAAGAAGCAATACACTCAATACGCCCCAAACCAATAAAATAGCCCAATACAAAATTGGGTTTTCCTTCCGTTCTATTGGTTCCATCAAAAAAGTCACCCCTGTCAAGAGATCAGGTATTAACCATAATAAAAATACAATTGACCATCCCCATGTCCAATTAAAATAGATGATGGTAATAATTAATAGTAAAGCTAAAATGGACCTCCATTTAATTTTCTTCATATATTCTTGTGTAATTATTAATGAACAATACAAAGATATGGGAGTCGAATAACTATTTTTTTGATCTACATCAAAAACTATTTTCTAGATCGAATACGGCTTAATGTTTCTTGTGTAATTCCCAAAAAAGAAGCAATATCTCCTAATTTAACTCGCAATTCAATGTCAGGAAAATAAGTCAGTAACAGTTGATACCTTTCTTTAGCAGACAAAAACATATAGCCTTTTGAATATTGATCGATAAATGCCGTGTATTCTTCTGCTAATAATCGTCCAAAACGTTCAAAGTCGCTATGACGGTCTAATAGTAGTTGATAATTATCATAACTAATCTTATAAATTGTAGAATCCTCAACTACCTCAACATACTCAAAGCTAGGTTTTTGCAAATAAAAGCTATACCAAGATGAGAAAAAATTTCCCTCATTATAAAACCAAGAAGTAATTATTTTGTCTTCATGGTAATAGAATGTACGTACTGTTCCCTTTGATAAAAAATATAAATTTTGACAGTACTGAAACTCCCGTAATAGTTGCGTTTTTTTGGGTACTTTTTGCTCTATAAATAGTTCTTTTATAGATGCTTTTAACTCAGGCGACAACTTAATTTTTGAGGCTATTTGTTGAATTAATTCTTCCATATCTTGGTGTTGTATGTTTTTTGATGGAGCAATGCGAATAGATAAGTAACTAAGAAAATTTGATAAAAATAGAATAAACTACTTCCAAAATGGTTTATCATCTTACCCAAGCTTAAAATACATTTAATTTCGTTTTGCTTCTTAGATTTTACGAATCTAATTTAAGATAGCCTATATCCAATTCGCAATAATTTTGTATTTTTGCTGACTCTTTTAAATTATTTACGAGTCCACGATATGCCTGATACCGCCACAACAACAACAACTGTTACTACAGAAGAAAAAGAGATGTCTTTTGTAGAGCACCTAGAAGAACTACGCATCCATTTAATTCGGGTAGCAATAAGTGTTTGTATCTCGGCAGTTTTTGTTTTTTTTGCCAAAGAATTCATTTTTAAGCAAGTACTCTTTGGACCACTCAACAAAGACTTTCTAACCTATCAATTAATGTGTCAACTGTCTCAGTGGATGGAATGGGGAGATAAAATGTGCTATAGTCCTCCTACTGTCGATTTGGTAACACTAGATATGGGAGAGGCTTTTTTATTGCACATCAAAGTCTGTATCATGGGAGGTTTTATTATAGCCTTTCCCTTTGTTTTGTGGGAGTTCTGGAAATTTGTAAAACCTGGTTTATACCCCAAAGAACGCAAAGCTGCCAATGGAGTCGTTGCCGTGAGCAGTTTCCTTTTCTTAGTAGGAATTTGTTTTGGGTATTTTATACTAGCTCCTTTTGCCATTAATTTTTTGATCGGGTATGAACTGCCAATGATTAATGCAGCCAATAGTAATAATCTAATTAAAGCAACTTCTTTAATTAACTATATGATTATGTTTACCATGCCAGTAGGCATTATCTTTGAGCTTCCGATTATTATCTATTATCTTTCAAAAATGGGCTTGGTAACCGATGCCTTTATGCGAGAATATAGACGACATGCTATCGTCTTAATTTTAGTCGTTGCTGCCTTTGTTACTCCTCCCGACATCATGACGCAGGTTATTATAGGTATTCCAATTTATATTCTATATGAGCTTAGTATTCAAATTGCTGCTAAACAAACTAAAAAACGGGAAGCAGAAATGAATAGTTAATAAAAATAATACTCCGTTGATTTTTTAGTTTTTTAACGCTTTAAGTTATAAAAAATATATAATACTGATAATCAATGTGGTGCGATTTTTCAACGGAGTAATGTAAAAAATAACCACTATATTTTTGTTTTTATAACCTTTTTAACGCTACTAATGGCCATCTCTCCTACAGAAGAAAACTATCTAAAAGCTATTTTTAAATTGTCGGGCAAAGACAATGAAACCGTTGCAACCAATGCGATTGCTTTATCCATGAATACTGCTGCTGCTTCTGTAACAGATATGCTAAAACGCCTCACCGAAAAGGGCTATGTTTTGTATGAAAAATACAAAGGTGCTCGTTTAAGCAAAAAAGGAAAAGATGCCGCCGTACAATTACTGAGAAAACATCGTTTATGGGAAACCTTTATGGTGGATAAGTTGAATTTTTCTTGGGATGAAGTACACGAAGTAGCAGAACAATTAGAACATATTCAATCTCAAAAATTAATCGATCGATTGGATGACTTTTTAGGCTTTCCTAAGTTTGATCCACATGGTGATCCCATCCCTGACAAACATGGTCATTTTGAACACCATAACCCTGCTTTTCTTTCTGAAGTGTTGGTTGGTCAGCAGGCAATTATTGTTGGAGTTAAAGAACATTCAAGCCCTTTTTTGCAGTATTTACAACAATATAATTTAGTGCTTGGAACAGTCGTTGAAGTACTTTCTGTATTTGAGTACGACCAATCTCTTTTAGTTAAGATACAAAATCAAACAGAACATACCATTACCCACAAAGTTGCCCAAAATTTATACATCAAACGCCCTTAAAAAGTAGCCCCCAGCTAGCTCAACCACAAAAAAAACACTTGATTGAAAAATTCAATCAAGTGTTTTTTATATCAGTTAAGCGTAAATCTTAGTGCTCGTGTCCGTGTTCATTAGCAGCTTCTTCTACCTTTTCACCAACTTCTTCTACCTTTTCAGCAGCAGTTTCTACAGCTCCTTCTACTTTATCAGCAGCAGTTTCTACAGCTCCCTCTACTTTATCAGCAGCAGCTTCAGTATGATCAGCAGCTTTTTTAGCAGCCTCATCTACAACAGTAGTAGTAGCGTCTTGAGTATCTGCTGCTTTTTCAGCATCACCACAGCTTACAACCAAAGCAGAGAACATCAACATAAAAGATAAGATTTTTAGCGTTTTCATAATTATGTATAATTAAAAGAGTTAGAAAGATGGACTAAATATAGTCCTTAAATTATGTATATAAGTTTTATTAGGTTCCCTTTATTGAGGGCATTTGGCATTCATTTTTTCTGTCAGTGCTTTTTCTGCATCTGCTCGTTCTTTTTCCGTTGCATCTGCTCCTAGCAAATCAGCAACAAATTGGATTTTATTTTTGCCTCCCATACATTCTCCTACCTGAGCAAAGGCAATTGTCCCATCCTCTTGTCTAGCATTTTCTTGACAATCACAAGCTTTCTGAACAACAGCATCTGTAATTTTTCCAGAGGCATCAGCAACAGCAGCAGGAGCAGCCGTTTTTTCGTCAGTAGTTGTAGTCGTTTCTGTCGTAGCATCATCAGTAGCATTAGACTGATCTGTAGTTGCCTCATTGCCACAACTTATAAAAAAAGTAGTTACAAGAACTAATAGTAAGGTGCTTTTTAATGTTTTCATTCTATTTTTTAATCATTTAAGTTATTCAATACAATTAAAGTCATATTGAAAGAACTTTTTTACTCAAAAAGTGCTTTGATAAGAGTAGCTAAAATACTAATTTGAATCAAAGCATTGTCAAAAATAAGAAGTATATTCTTAGAATTCCTAGTTTTTCATTGTTTTTTTTTGAATGTTTCTTTAATTTTTAGTTCTTTAGAAATGGATCGTAAAATGAATTTTATAACATCTTTGTCAGCTTACTTACAATTGGCTTATAGCCAAAACGATGCTTGTAATTTTCGATTGAACATAATATTTATACCATGAATTTAAAAAAAAACATAGAAATCATTAATAAAAAAGCTACTCATGAATATAGCTTTATTTATACGCTAGAAGCAGGCATCATATTACAAGGAACGGAGATCAAATCGATTCGATCGGGCAAAGTCAATATGAGTGATGCTTATTGCATCGTCAAATCGGGCGAGCTCTATGTCAATAACATGCATATTTCTGAGTACAAATATGGAACGTATAACAACCATATTCCCAAACGTCCTCGAAAGCTTCTCGTTAATAAATTTGAACTTAAAAAACTACACGGTAAGGTTAAAGAACAAGGGTTTTCTATTGTTCCTTATCGCATATTTATTTCCGAACGAGGCTTTGCAAAATTAGAAATTGCTTTGGCAAAAGGTAAAAAGAGCTATGATAAACGAGATGCGCTTAAAGCTCGTGATTCAAAACGTGACTTAGATCGTATGAGAAAGAAATACCAGTAATTAGATAGCACTAAAATTTAGAATAACTCTATTTTTTGCGTATTTTTGACCGTTACAAATTGGTAGAAATGAGCGAATAAAAAGGTTTCATGCATTCAATAACCTTTTCATTCGCTCATTTTCACCTAACGCTTCAAAAATCACGAATTCACCGACCTACAAATAAGAATTCGATCTAAGTATCTATTGGGAATATGAAAACTATAATTGCAGCACACAAACTCCTTCTTAGCTGGACGACTATTACTCTATTGTGTATTGCCTGTTCATCCCCCAATACCACGCCCACGCCAATGGCAACTCATCTAATTGATAGCACTCAAATAGATCGTATTTTGTTGGATTCTACTCCTCCCCAACCAACTGCGCTAACAGAAGAAGAACTAGACTCTATTTTTAATTTAAATGATAGTACCTGGGTTAACCTAAAAGAACTTTACCCCAAAATTGTCTTGGATTTGCGCTATGCGACAACCAACAATTTCATGAAGCTGCAAATTTATGACTGCCCCAAATGCTATTTAAGATTGGCAACAGCCAAAGCCTTACTAAAAGCCCAAGACGAACTAGAAAAACAAAATCTAGGCTTCAAAATGTTTGATTGTTACCGTCCACAAAGCGCTCAGTACAAATTATGGAAAAAAGTCCCTGATCCACGTTATGTCTCTCCTCCATCTAGAGGATCAATGCATAGCCGTGGAGGAGCTTTAGACCTAACCATTATTAATCTAGAAAATGGAGAAGAATTAGAAATGGGTACGGAGTACGATTATTTTGGTAAAAAAGCTTATTGGTCCAATAAAAATCTCCCCCAACAGGTCTTAGACAATCGCCAGTTATTGCGAAACACCCTAGAATTTCACGGTTTCAAGACTGTAACGACAGAATGGTGGCACTTTTCTTATCGCCGTGCTTGGTTCAAATTATCTAATATGCAGTGGGATTGCTCACCAGACGAATAGGACACAATATTGTTAAAAATTTCTAAACATCTTCTTTTAGGAATCCTTTTTGTATTTAGGCTAAACAAGTGAAATACAGACTACTTTTTGTATCTCTAAAGAGATTTTTGTACTTTGAAGAGATAATCGCCTGTTTTTGTTCTACCTAGGGCAATCTTTCTCTATTGACAAGGAGCTTAACAATAAGTTTTTCATAAAGGGTGATGAGTTAAGATTACTATGGTTATGCACAAGAAAAGCTTGAAGGGAAAGCTTGAAGTAACAACGCAATATTGATTACGCACAATTACATAAACCATAATTTTTCTTACAAGGTTGACATTTGATTGTTTATCCTATTATTGCTTCAATACTCCTTACTGTATTTTACTTATGCTGGTAATCTAAATGAGTACAATTCATCAAAGCTTCTAAACCATTCAAAATTAGACGATATGAAAACATTTAACTTCCATTATATTTGGCTATTAACCTTGATTGGTTTGATGGCAAATACCAACCTGCTTACGGCTCAAAAAGCAGCTAAAAAAGAAAAACCTGCTAAGGCACAAACCTCAAAAAAAAGAAACAGTGCGGCTGCCATTGCAGTGCAGCTAAGTAGCATGACCCGTGAGGAAAAAAATACCATGGCACATTGTCCGCTACACAACAAACATATGAGCCTTAGTGATAATTATCGAGCAGATGCTTCTGATTTTAGACAATCGGATGATTATCCTTTTGCTTATCAACTCAATTATCGTCGTTACTGCCATGTCTGTACTAAGGTACTAGACAAAGAGGTAAAAGCATTTGATGCGGAAGAAAAAGCGGCTAATAATGCCGATGGGGCTACTTTTGAACGTTGCCCTGTTCACAACGCTGCCCTTTTAAAAAATTCTGATTATAGCAAAATTGATTACGAAAAATCCCCACAAACAGAAATTCCCCATGCCAAACAATACTTATTTAAAAATTATTGTAAAACCTGTACTAAAATATATAAAATACAACTTAAGTAACTGAGCAGCACTATGCTGACTTACTTCCCCTCCCCCCTTTAGACAACAGAATCTAGTTTGATTAGTAGCTCTGTTGTTAAATTGTAATACTAAAATTAAAAAACAAATGTTATGAAATTTCATTTGCTCTTCTTCTTATTGTGCTATTTTGTAAATACTTCAAATTTATTATTAGCACAAGAAAGCAAAACAGAAAACGTCCCCGCTAAACTTAGTAAAAGAGAACGTGATTATCTAGCCGCTAAAAATTATGCTGCTACAGTCCACAAAGTCAGTAAAATGACTCGTGAAGAAAAAAATACAGCAACAGAATGTCCTTTACACAATCGAGGCAAAGAAATGCCATTGAGCGATAATTATCGAGCCAATGCTTCCGATTACACCACTTGTTATGAGTATCCATTTGCTTATCAACTCAATTATCGTCGCTATTGTAAAGTCTGTACTAAAATTATGGCTAAAGAATCAGGAGATAACAGTCCTGTCGTGATTCAAAATACATTTGAACGCTGTGCCATTCACAATGTTCAATTAAAAGGAAATCCAGATTATGACAAAGTCATGTATGAAAGAAACCCCAATTCTGACACGCCACATGCCAAGCAATATTGGTTTAAAAACTACTGTAAAACTTGTACTAAAATTGTAAAAGCAAAAAGTAAATAAACAATTGAATCCAAAATCATCCTCAAAAAAGCTGAACAATATGCTCAGCTTTTTTTATTTTTGTTTATCAACCATTATAAAATATAACATCTTATCAATTAATACTCTGTGGGTTTTCTATTTTTTATATCTAAAAATTAAAAAAACATTATATAAAGTTGATTATCAAAGAATTAACTTCCTGACACTCAATACAACAAAACATTGATAACCAACTAAATACAATTATCCATAGTGTATATATCAATCAAGTCAAATAAAAAAATGAATAAAACGAATTTCAAACAAATTTGGTTACTTTTATTAATCTGTTTTGTAACAAGTTCAACCACACTAATAGGACAAGGGAATAATAATCCAGAAAAACCTAAAAAAGTACGAGTAGCCAAAAACGGCAACTCTGCGGCTGCCATTGCAGTACAATTGAGTGGCATGACTCGTGAGGAAAAGAATACCATGTCTCGCTGCCCACTTCACAACAAACACATGAGCCTTAGCGACAATTATCGCGCAGATGCTTCTGATTACACACCTGGAGACGAATATCCTTTTGCTTACCAACTAAACTATCGTCGTTATTGTGCTTCTTGTACTAGAATAATGGAAAAAGAAGCCAAAAATTTTGAGGCAGAAGACAGAGCTGCTAATGAAGGAAAACAAACGTTTGAACGTTGTCCTGTTCACAATAGTAGCTTAAAAGGGAATCCCGATCAAGATAAGGTAGATTATGAAAAAAATCCTTCTCCTGATATGCCACATGCCAAGCAATATTTATTTAAAAATTATTGTAAGATTTGTACAAAGGTATACAAGATTCAACATCAATAAAACGCTAAATACACAGTGCAATGGGTCTTCTCTAGCATTGATTTATTGCACTGTGTATTACAAACTGCTAATTATATGTCGACAATATTACTATTATTAATTGTTGTAGGAGTAGGGGTTTATTTTTTATTAAAATTTTTAAGAAATGTTCAGCCTACTGATGATGAAGTTGACCAAGATTTAAAAGAGCTAAAAAATAAAGTCAAACACTTTAAAGGTGGTTTTATACCTTGGACAGATGCCATTTCATCCAACCAGATTGACCAAATCCTAACCAAAGACAATGCACGTTCTGGTAATGGCGTATTTTTGTCCAGTGCTGGTGATCCTATTTTTGCTTATGCCTATAAAAATTATATTGGTCCTGGTCAGAATGCCGTCATTTATATTCTTACGCTAGAAAACGAATATATCTTTAGAATTACCAACAAAGGAACCGAAGTTTTCGTTAATAATGAAAAGAAAGGACTCATTCGTGAAAATGGCACTTTCTATGACCTAAAAAATGATGCCGTTGCTCAAATAAAACGCTATGGAGCAAGCAATGTCAACAAAATTTACATTGGTGAAGAAGAGATTGCAAAAATTGCACTTCCTGACGCTATCGCAAGCCAAACCTTAGAAATCACAAAATTAGAACTAACAGAATTAGAAAAAAATACAGTCCGCATGATTGCAGTCTATGACTTAGTAAATAGTATTGATCAAGCAGAAGAAAATAGCTAAATACCATTAAAATAAGGACTGTTTCTGTTCCCATTCTTTTACAGATCCTTTCATTTGTCCACCTTGTCCAAAATCCCCAACCTACCTGTCCTAATTTCCTTGATAAATTAGCATATAAATCACTCCAAATTTAAGATTCATTTTTTTAGCGATCACATTTTTTTGATGATTGAAGGCACCCCTATTTTATTTAGCTGCTCTTTCTAAAAAATGTGATCCATAGATATGACTTAATATTTAGAATTAAGTTTTCCATTAAATTAATTAAAAAATCTAATTATGAAATTAATGATGTCCCTATTTTGTGGGGTTTTCTGGCTAATGAGCAGTCTACCTGCCTTTGCTCAAAATGTTGGTATTGGAACCAATTCTCCAACTCAAAAACTAGATGTAAATGGTCAACTCAGAGTACGCACGCTCACTTCAGGCGGAAATAGTGACCCCATGGTGGTAGTTGATGCCAATGGCACTTTCAAACAAGTAGCTTTGTCCCCTAGCCTCACTGAAAATCATCGTAGTCCAAACACCAATGGAGGAAGTGGAAATATCCCAGGCAATGCCTCCACTTTCTTTGTTTCAGATGGCAATTGGACAAGTTCTCTTGTCTTGCCTACGGTTGCTGATGCCCGTGCTGCTGGATGGAATTTTGGCGAAATCATGGTTATCCATAGGTACTCTACCTTTAATGTTTCTGTTGCCACTACCAATACCAATTTAGGAGCTGCCTTAGCCATTCCTGGAGGGACTTCTGTTGGTTTTGCGCTTGGTCGTAATGTTTGGTATCGTGTTTTTTAAAAGCCGATATTTTTTTAGGCATACATCCTTTTGTTCCTCTAAACATTTTAGGTTATACCTTCTTAAAAAAAACTATGAAATCAATTATACGTCTTTGTATGAGTGGAATAATAGTGGGGCTACCGCTATATTTTTCTGCCCAAAATGTTGGTATTGGTACAACTACCCCAACTGAAAAACTAGATATAAATGGAGACTTAATCGTCCAAGGTCAAGATATTTATGTCGCTCATGATGCCGCAACCAATACAGATAATGACTACATGAGTTATAATGATGCTGCTCCAACTGCACTAGAAGGGAGTGGTATTTTTCATTTTCATTCGGACGAAGCTCGTGCTGGTACTTGGCAATTGCCTTCTGCCTCCATTAGCGCTCAAGGTGCTTATTTTTCGGGACGAGTGGGAATTGGGACAACAAATCCCGACCAGCTCCTAGAACTCAATAATGGAGGCATGCAAATTAATGGAGAATTTGGGATTGGCTTTAATGGAGCTCCCCCCTTTGATGCCAATGTTTCTTATGATCGAGCTAAAATTTATTTTGATATTCATTTTCAAGGCACCAATAATAGTGATTTTTTGGTTTTTGAAAAAACAGATTATAACCATTCAGATCCTGATGGTGGTTTTGTTTTCGCCACAAAGGGATCAGATAATGTCCAAGAAGTGGCACTAACTATTCGAGGAAATAAACGCCTTGGCTTACAAACCATAACCAACCCTGCCTATGCTTTAGAATTGCCCAACAGTACGACAGTAAGTGTAGGGCAAGCTAGAGCCAATGCTTGGGCAACCTATTCTGACGGTCGTTTGAAAGATGCGAGAAAAACAATTCCTTATGGTTTACAAACCGTACTTCAACTCAAGCCCTTAGCTTATCAACATCATCATTCAGACACTGATCTCGAAGGCAATATTAAAATTAGTGCTACTTCTACTCCAACAATTGGTTTTATTGCTCAAGAATTGCAGGTATTAATCCCCGAAGCAGTTTACATTCCTAGCAATGAAGCTAAAGACCTTTGGGCTGTAGATTATACCCGTTTGATCCCTGTATTGACGAAAGCCATTCAAGAACAGCAAACTACCATCCAAGAATTGCAAGAAAAATACAAAGCCATCAAAAATTTAGAACAAAAATACATACTGCTCCAAGAACAATGTCTCTCCTTACAAAAGGAGTTAGATCAACGTTAAGGTAAGCCATCCCTTTACTATTTTTTTACTAGAGCTAACTTGAAATGCCTTTCTACATTTAAGAAGCATTCCAAGTTAGCTCTAGTGTTTTAATAAAACGCTACCTCAATTCTTTGTACCAATCCCTAAAATAAAACACTCTATCCAAGTGTTTTTATAACAATTTATAATAAGCTATATTTCAAGAAATAATAAAATTGTATTTGATATACCATTCTATTCTTTTAAATTTGTAATCTGCGCCTCCCCCCTTCTGCCTAAAGTCGCTTGACTTTAATCCCCTTTATGTAATACATACATTACTATACAAATATTTAAAAACACACGAATGATCAAAATTTGATGATTCCCTTAAATTAAAGTTATGAAATCAACATCCCCAGTTATTGGATTTTTATTGATGACTCTCCCTTTAACTTCTTTTGCTCAAAATGTTGGTATTGGTAATACCAATCCCCTCGAAAAACTAGATGTAAATGGCGATTTACTGATTCGAGGACAAGACATTTATGTTTCTCACGATGCTACAGCCAACACCAACAATGACTATATTAGTTACGATGACGCTGTCCCAACTACTCTAGGTGGTGGTGGCATTTTTCATTTTCACGCTGATGATACCCGTGCCAGTACTTGGCAGTCGCCATCCGCATCTATTAGTGCTAGAGGCGCATATTTTGCAGGAAGAGTTGGGATAGGTACCGATAACCCTTTGAGTCTTGCCCATATTTCGAGTGGAACGGCAAATGATGCTGTTGTCAGAATTGAAGCGGACACCGACGATAATAATGAAGACGATAACCCTAGAGTTGAGCTGTACCAAGATGCTGGTTCTGTAGGTGCTATGATTGGTTACTACGATGGAGCTCATCTTTCTGGCAATGTATTTCGTATAGGAACTCGATATACCAATGTAGACGATTGGTCAACCTTCACCATTAATACCCAAACAAAACATATTGGTATTGGTACCAATAATCCTGACCAACGCCTAGATATCAATGGAGGTGGTATACAACTCAATGGAGAATTTGGGATTGGTTTTGTGGGAGCAATTCCCTATGATGGTAATGTGTCTGGCGATCGAGCCAAAATCTATTACGATGGCGACTTTATTGGCACCTATTATGATTTTTTGGTTTTTGAAAAAACAGATGCGAATAATGCTGACCCAGATGGAGGAATCGTATTTACCATGAAAGGAAGTGATAACATACGTACCTCAGCACTAACCATCCGTGGAAATGCTAGAGTCGGTCTACAAACCATTTCCAATCCTGCTTATGCACTTGAATTGCCCAATAGTACCGCTGTAGGTACTGGTAGAGCTAGAGCCAATGCTTGGGCAACCTATTCTGATGGTCGTTTGAAAGATGCAAGAAAAACAATCCCTTATGGTTTACAAACCGTACTTCAACTCAATCCACTTATTTATCAACATCACCATTCAACTACTGATAAAGATGGAACGATTAAGATTGAGGAACAATCGGCTTTAGATATTGGTTTTATCGCTCAAGAATTAAAACCGCTTATTCCTGAAGCGGTACATAGCCCAGAAAATGAGGCTCAAGACCTTTGGGCTGTGGACTACACTCGTTTAATTCCTGTTTTAACAAAGGCCATTCAAGAACAACAAACTACCATTAAGCATCTGGAACAAAAATGTAATCACATCCAAGCACAGTATCAGCAATTGCAAGAAAAATTAGAGCAGGCTCCATCCAATTAATACCCCTCAAGTTTTTAGGCTAGTTTAGAGTTTTAGCCATTCATAAATTCTAAGCTAGCCCCCTTTTTCGATCAAAAATTTAAGTGCTCCAATTTAATAATATCTTCTTTTGCTTTTTCGATCTTCTTTTTAAATGAAATTTTAAGCTTTTCCATCTCAGGAGTTGTCAATAGTGCCTTGACTTCCATTTTATAGTCTTTATTTAATGTATTTAAATACTCGCTTATTTCTTCTACTTTTGTTTGACTGTGACTAAAAATTTGTTGGTATTGTTCTTCATAAACAGCTTCTTCGGCTTCGATTTCTTTTTTTTCTGCTGCCTTAATTTCATTTAATAACAGTTGAGCCAAGTCAAACTGCTCACTCAGATAAGCGGTTCTTGCTAACCTATATGCTTTCAATTTTTTTGCTTTCTTAGTCTGATATTTCTTATTTAGTTCCTCTATCTCTTTTTCATCTTCTTTCCGCTTTATCGCATAACGTTCCTGAAAATACTCCTTTCCATAATTAAGATCATGATTTCTAGCGTAATCAATGGCCTCTTCATACTGATAAAAACATGTTTTTAAATGCTCCAAATAAGGGTATTGCTGTGAACGCACCAAAAGATGATCCCCTCGTTCTAAGGCAATTACTAAATTTTGGTTTTTATCATAATACATTGCCTTAATGGCACAAAGTGTATTGATGTTATATTCCTTAAACAAAGATTTAAGCACCTTATTTTCAACTGAATTGCTTTTTAGCTGTTTGTCAAAAAAATGATCCAGTTGAAACACAGACATTGCCTCTTCCATCAGTTTGTTTTGAGCTGTTTCTGTTGCTGCAAGATGTTCGTTTATGTGCTGCTGGTGCAGTGCATCTAATTTCTGATAATCAGGTTGTAACAAAGCCTTTCGTTCGATAGCATTGATTTCCTTTTGGTAATAATGCCTTAAGCGTTTATCTAATGAGACAACGCTACGCCCTTTCATTTCAGCCAATAAAGCATTCGTTTCAGCTCGAATTAAATATTTTTTTTGAATCCTATCCATGGTCGCTTTTCGCTCTTTCATTAAACCTTTCACTAGACCATCTTGCTGTTCTAAATAGGTTTGGAGCGGAACTATATGTTGCTCTTTCAATGCCTCAAAGGTTGCAATATTTTTGGCATTCTTTTTTAAGAATTGTTGCAACAACGTATCTTTAACTTTAGCGGAATCTTGCTGCAACTGGGGGTAACTCAATCTGAATTCTCGCCATAAACGTCGCACCTGGACTTGAGGAGAAAATAAATGTCGCCCAAAAGAAACCAGTCTAGGGAAAATAACTTGTACCATTACCAAAATGGCAATAAAGGTTGCATTAATCAACAAAATGTCCCACAGCCAAAAATCATTGAGCAACCAAGTTTTTAGCTCTACATCAAACAAAAGATACCAATAAGCCCCCACAATAAATAAGAGCCAAGCGCCCCCATAATCCAACCATTCTAATTTCAATTTCATTTCTTGATTGCTGCCTCTAATTGCTTTGGTCAATGCCATTGGAAGTTGAGGGGGAGCTTCAAAAAAATTATTGAGTTCATTTTCTAGCCATTTTTTAGGGTTTAAAATCATTTCATGACTTCGGTATAACATAGATGGCAACACTCGTTTTAGCCCCACAGTGTCCCCCCACAGCCCCATAATATGAGCAAAATGAGCCTCCAATTCAGCATCGCCAATCGCCACTAAAAAAGCTGCACACCATTCATTGGCAGTGGGTCTAAGTTCGGGACTCTCATGCCCACCTTCAAAACACTGAATAAACAAATCTTGTAGGCCTAGATCCAACGCTTCAAAACGCTGGTGAGGAGGAGGCACAACATTTAGCAGCGTTTGCCGTGTTTTGTTGTGAACAAACAACCCTTCTTCTATTTTTTCATGTAAACTAACTAAATGATCGTAAGGAGGTTTTGCTGAAGCTGCAAAAGGATGAATTCCACACAACAATTTATAAAAGATAACAGCCAAGCCAAAACGATCCCAAGATTCCCTAACGGTCTTATTTTTTTCTTCTGCTTGGCGATAAAATTCGGGTGGGCTATATTCAGGCGTTGCAACAGGAGCTGGAAAAATTGCCACTCCATCTTCAAGCACCTCTACCGAATCGGTATCTACAATAGACAACAAACCATTGGACTGAATAAGAATATTCTCTGGCTTCATATCCACCAAAACATAGTGATTGGTCGCATGGATTTGATAAATTGCTGCGGCAAGATTAAAACAAACCCGCAAACGATATTGCAGAGCCGTTTTATGCTTAAAATCAAATCGACTCCATTCTTGCCCTAATTTTCTAGATAATTTCCCCAAACAAAGCAGCTCTAGTTTTTTGCCTCTTGCAAAAGGCATAATAAAACCAGCAAATTGATAATTGGCATCATATAAGGCATCTATCACCCAAACAATCGCCCCCTCTTCAGACAAACCAACTGGTGGATGTTCAATAAGATAGGCTATTTTTTCTTCTCGTTCTTTGCTGCGTTTTTGTGGATGATAGATTTTGGCAACATACTGTTTATGAGAAGCCGTGAGTACCTCGTATAAATCGCCTTCGCCTCCTCCTGCAAAGGGCTTTGCAACCAAGCTTATACTTTGTCTACTGTGTTTTAGATAATATTGATTTGACATCGTAAAAGAAAGGGTTCGGAGATGATTTTTTTAGGTTTTGTCTATTTGCTGCGCTAAATGGATACTCGCTTGTATTATTTGAAGCAAAGCATCTCTTTTATTGAAATTATCTGGCAACCAAGGTACTTGTACATACAATCTATTTCGTTCTAATCTAAATGAAGAAAATTTAATCTGCTCCAAAATTTCTATCTTTTCACACATTTGAGCATCAAAGATTGGCGCTACCAATGCACTTTCATTGGACTCTAACAGCAATTTAGTTAAGCCATATTCTTTTAAAACATCAATCTGTTCTACCCCCAATAGTTTTTTGTCTCTAGGCTCGTTTTTATGCAATACTAGAGCAACCCAATTAGGGTTCTTACACTGAATAAGAAATTCTAATTGCTTTTTAGCAGGGCTTTCTCTCAAAGGAGAATGATGCATACTTAGTATAAAACGATGTTTTTTTAATTGCCCTTCGATAACATAAGTATAAGCTTTATAATAGGTTGCTGGCTGACTTTTTATTTTTATATCTTGTATTCCAAGAGTCTTATAAATATTTTGCAGCTCTTTTTCTATAGGTTCAAACGCCTCTTTTGCAAATAATCGGTATAGCATAAATTGCTTTTGTATTCTCTAATAATACTTCGTGGATTAGTTAGTGCGCTTTGCTTATGATCGCTTCACTCATTATTCCCTGCGGTCATGAACGCTGCGCTTAGTTTTTCTTCAATAAATATAAAAAACAGTGCCTTTCCTTTTGCAGCTTTTAGCTGCAAGCTAACGCAGCTCACTACCACTCGTACATCAAATTAATTACCAACACTTTAACCCTTTATCGACAAAAAAAACACCTCATTGATAATCAACTGCGTAGCACTCCTGTAATAATCTAATGCGATTTTCCCACGAAGTAATGCTCTAACTAATAGGGATTTTTCTGAGAATGGGTTGTTTTTGGAGAATTACTAAGATAACATTTTACTTTTTTTTAACCAACTATCAATTGTATTGAATTGATAATAAATTAAAAAATCACTCGTTATTCCCTAATAATGTTTGCATTGTAACAATATTATTTTCAAAATCCCCCTTTAGTAAATTTTAATGCTTTTTAATTATACGTTGTAGCCCTTAGCCTATTGTTTTAAAGAACTCCTCTGTATATACCATTCTTTGCAACAAATTGCGTATTTTCTATGCTAGATCTAGCTGCCTCATTACAAGTCCCAACTCAATTCATGCGATTCATCTACTTTCATATCCTCCTCTTTATCTCAATAGCCTGTACGGCTCAACATTTAGAACAGGCACAACAATGGGCAGATAGTTCAGAATTTGTAATTTATGAAGACTTAGATTTAAATCAAGCGCAACAACTCAATAAAAAAGCGGCCACTATATTTAAGCAGTTCAACCACCTAGAAGGTCAAATCCAGTGTCAAATCAATACCGCTACAATCTATGCACAAAAAGATTCGTTCCACCATTGCCTAGAGCTATTAAACGCCCTTGAATCCAAAATCGATTCTAATCATCATTTGAGGGGGGTATGGTTAACGTCCAAGGCATGGGCATTGTGGGGCATCGCACAGTATGAAGCAGCTTATCAGGTTGCTATCCTAGCTTGCCCCATTCTACAGCAACACAAAGATTGGGAGCGTCTTGCAAGTGCCTCTTTATTGGCCACTTACTCTATCTATTATAATAACAGCAGTGATTTTAGCACTATTGATAAACATATAGATCGCACCTATAAAATTGCCCGTCAACATTTGCCACCTTCTCGACTAATTTTTAAATACCTTTACCAACTTTATGGAGCTATCCTTTACCAACAAGGTCGAATTGATCAAGCCATTCAGATCACCCAACAAGGGCTAGATTATGAGTATCAATTACTAAACAAAAATCACTTCAGAAAAGATTCTGCCATTGTGGCCAAATACTATAGCAATCTGGGGAGAATGTATGCAGAGAACCACGACATTGAGCAAGGGATTATTTACTATAGTAATGCGTTTATATTGTATCAAGAATTAAACAATTATGCAGAATTAATAAAACTCTGCACTCGTATCGGAGAATTGTACCAACAAAAGGAAGAAAATACAGCTGCCGACTTGTACTTTTCTAAAATTCCAACTTACATTCCCCTTTTACCCAAAAACCCTTTAATACAAAAAAGAGAAAACAGCTTTGAGCATTTAGCAATCGCTTATTATTATCAGCACTTTAACCTACACGATTCTATTATCGCCTATTATCAGAACAACATTGCATACATCAAAAAGCACCATTTAGCAACGGACAAAGCCTATCTAAACATCGGAACAGCTTATGAGACTAAAGGGGACTATTCTCAAGCAAAATTCTACTATCAAAAGGCGCTTTATCTTACCCTCCAAAAATATGGGCAAAAAGGAACCAAAATTGCAGCGATTTATTTTAAATTAGGGCATTTAGCCGCTGAAGAAAACGATTATCCCAAAGCCATTGCTTACATGGATAGTGTCATTTTGTTTTTGGACGAAAGCCCCCAATCTGAAGGAGATAACATTCAACTGTTGGAATATTTATTGGACAAATCTATTGCCATAGAAGCTTACCAGAAAAGAGGCGATGTTTTTGTAAAAAGAGGAGAACACAACAAAGCACATGCTGACTTCAATACGATTATTTTACTCACCAATTATCTTAGAGACAATTACACCAATAGTGAGTCCAAGTTATTGTCTAGTAATCGGCTTCGTCCTGTCTATGAAAAAGCAGCAGCCAGTGCTTGGCAGCTCTACCAAAATCAACAAGATAGCTTTTACCAACTCTCCATTTTCGATTATGCAGAACACAGTAAGTCCGCTTTGTTAAATGAAAATATTCTCAAATTTAGAAATGAATACACACAAGGAGGAATTGGCATTCCTAAAGAATTGTTGCAAAAGGAAGAAAAATACATTGCTCTAATTGACCGCTGTAAAGAGCGTATTATGGAAGCCCAAAAAGGGCAAAACAAGCCCCAAAAGGCGCATTACCTAAAAAAGATGCTTTTCTTAGAACAGCAGTTAGACTCTCTAGAACAATTCCTTCAAAAAACCTACCCCAATTATCGGTCTTGGGATCATGGACGAGATGCTGTTGTATCCCCCTTAACGGTACAAGCCTATTTAGCAGAAGATGAATTATTAATTGAATATTTTATTAGCAACAATCATTTCTTTATTATTTATATCTCTAGTGAAACCGTCAAAATCAAAGAAGTTCCAAATTTTAACTCAAGGCATTTCAAAGCTAATCTACGTCGCTTAAGACGTTCTCTCTCCAATGTAGCGTTCATCTTAGCACATAAAAAAGAAGCCTACCAAACTTTTTGTACAACAGCTTATTGGTTTTATCACAACTTTTTGGAAGATAAACTGCTTGCCCATAAAAAGCACTTGATTATTATTCCTGATCGAAATTTGCATTATATTCCTTTTGAGGTCTTACTGACAACACCTTCTGGGAACAACAGCAAGATGGATTATCAAAACCTGCCTTACCTCATTCGAAAATATACCATTCATTATGAATACTCTGCTGCTGTCATGGTCAATACACAAGATCAAACCAATACCTCTAGCGGTCAAATTCTTGGTTTTGCGGCTAGTTATGGACAGCAATTAGACTACAAAAAGTTGCCCAAAACAATCCAAGCAGAACGAACAAACGACGAAGTTCAATTGCACAATTCGGTTCGCCCTATACCTGGTGCTATCGAAGAGTTAACACAAATTAGCCATCGATTTAGTGGTGATTTTTTTATAGACCAAGAAGCCAATGAACAGGCTTTCAAGCAGCATTTAGCTCAAAATAAGTACAGTGTTATTCACTTGGCAATGCATGGAATCGTAGACTATAACCATCCTTCTTATTCTTCCTTAATGTTTACAGAAAACTTAGATTCTCTAGAAGATAACCTGCTCTATTCCTATGAGATACAACATCTCAATGGCAGCCATGCTAATTTAGTTGTCCTTTCTGCCTGCAAAACTGGTTATGGGAAATACCTTCAAGGAGAAGGAATTATCTCTTTGGGAAGGAGTTTTATGTATGCAGGCATTCCTAGTATTGTAATGTCTCTATGGGAACTCAACGATGAGACAAGCATCCAAGTTATGCAGTCTTTTTATGATAATTTAGCGGCAAATCAAACCAAAGATCAAGCGATGCAACAAGCTAAACTTACTTATCTAAACAACAACAATGGTTTTATGGCGCATCCCTTCTTTTGGGCGAGTATGATTGGTATCGGCAATCAACAAGCCATTTTATTAAACCATGCTCCTACGCCTTGGTATTGGTACCCACTGGGAATTTTTATGCTCCTTAGCTGCTATTTCTTATGGAGGTGGTTTAAAGGTATATCTCGATGATTTTATTCATCATCCAACGCCGTTTTCCTTTTTTGCTTTCCTGCCCAAAAGACTAACATTCCCCCCATAAAAATAGCATAAACCAAGTAGATGTAAACGCTTTCTGGATCAAAAAAAGAATACAAAAACATTACGATGGCAATGAGACAAAATCCAATTCCTACCCACATCCATTCACGGGCTTGTTTCTGAATTTCCTTTTCCTCATTTCTTTGAAGAATAAGATCATCTAATTCCTTCATTAAGCTCGATAGATCTTCCTGATTTAACCCATCTAATTGTACCATTTTTTTCACCTCTTCATAAGTCATTCCATCATTGATGTGCTTGATATAATCACTTTTATCCATTCTATTATAATTCTTGTTTTTGATAGTTTCTTGCACTATGCTTTTTAATCCTAGTAAGATTTTTTAAGACAACCCAAGGTATTCTTTTACAATATCCCAATCCGCTATGTTTTCAGCTTCCCATGAAATAGTTTGAAATTCTAATTCTGTTTTATTCTGATAATCTAAAATGCGGAAGAGGCTATCATCGTCATAATAAAACAAATGGGTTGTTTTGTCAGTCACAATAGTACCATTTTCTGTTATCTTTTCTATTAATTGGAGAATTTCTACTGCCATCAAATTTCCATTTGCAATAAAAAACACCTTGCCTCCTTTTGGTTCACCATCAAAATAATCAGCATGAATCCGAAGATATTGCTCTCCAATTTTATTAATTTCTAACGCTCCTGATTCCATTACATTGCCCAAGAATGAATTCAAAGGAACTTCTTCTACATAAGTACCTTCTTTTCCCTCTATTTGTTGATAACGCTCCTTCAGTTCCGTAACCCGCTGTACGATTTCTTCTTGACGCTTTATTCGTTCTGCTTTCTGAGTAGCTCTCAACAAGCTGCTATCTATTTTATCCACTTTGGACTCAACCACTGAAAGAGTTGTTTGTTCACCTGTATCTAAGTTAGGATTTTGAGCCTTGTCCTCTTCTTTTTGTTCAGGCAATGTACAGGATATACCTCCGTACAGTATAGCGCTAATTATTAAATAAGCAATTGTGTGTTTCATAATTTCTAATCTCATTTCCAGTTAATCATAATGATATCCTGTTGTTTCTGTCTTTGACTCTAGATGCACACCCAACCCCAATACAATTCTATTCACAAAATTAAAGTAGGCAATCACCAAAGTAGCATCTAAAATTGCTCGATCGTCTACGCCCAAATCTTTTAAAGGTTTTAAATACTTTTCTTGAGATGTCTGGGATGGGTGCTGAGTTAATTGCTTGGCTAACTGGCAATAGAGTTGATCTATTTCGGATAAATCTACTTGGGTATAATCGGCGATTAGTTGGTCTACTTTTGCAGCATCTTTCCAAAAATGGCGCACCGCTTCTGCATGATGCTCAGTACAATATAAACAATTATTACAGACCGACACCACAACGGCCATCATTTCTCTTTGATAGCGGCGTAAAGGCGATTTTCCAAACATAATTTTCATATACAAATCCATGTGTGCCATGATTGTGGCTGGATTTAAGCTTTGTATTTTATGCACCTCAGCCAACTTACCTCTCGTTTTTATCAACTCATCATAAATCTCTTTTAATTCCCCCTCCGCTTCGCCATGCTCAATAACCTTAATATGCGCCATAGTATGTTTTTATAATTTACAGAAATATTCAACTAGATATGGAAGTTGTTTAAAAATGATCTTAACAAAAATAATAAAATATTATTTGATTGAGTTTTATTTTATTTTACCAATGGGATCGTTCTATTATCAATTTCACCAAAATGTACAGTTGATGTTTTTTTTAATAAAATCCATAGCCGATAAATTCACTTCCATTCCCAAACATTAACATCTTTTCTACTTAAAGTGCACAATATTTGAGAAGGCTCTAGCAGCTACTACTTCATTATTTAATTTATATAAAAATAACAATGAAATACCTTTTATTAAGTTTTTTTATTCTACTTCAGGTAGAATCCATCTCTGCACAAAAAAGAAAAAAAGAAACCAAACCTGCCCCCATTCTTACACATTATACCCAAACGGTTCGGGGTATTATTATAGACAAAGAAACCCAGCAACCATTAGTAGGAGCTAACATTGAATTGATCCACATAGATAGTATCTTGGGTACTTCATCAGATATAGATGGAAAATTTAAGCTCGAAAATGTTCCTGTTGGTCGTCGATCGCTCGCCATTACTTATTTAGGCTATAAAGAACAAATCATATCCAATTTAGAGGTTATCACAGGACACGAAAAAGTACTTACGATTGCTCTAGAAGAAGAAGCTTTTACGAGTACTGTCGTAACGGTTATTGCCAACCAACAAGACAAAGATAAAGCAATTAACGAAATGGCACTCAGCTCTGTTCGCCAATTTAGAATCGAAGAGTCCGAGCGTTATGCTGGATCTAGAGCAGATGTATCTCGCATGGCGGCTAATTATGCGGGTGTAGCTGCGCCCAATGACAATAGAAATGATATTATCATTAGAGGAAACTCTCCTTTGGGGTTATTGTGGCGTTTAGAGGGGGTAGATATTCCCAACCCCAATCACTTTGGCGGTTTTGGAACCACAGGCGGTCCAGTAAGTATGCTAAACAGCAATGTTTTGGCTAGCTCTGACTTTTTTACAGGAGCCTTCCCTGCCGAATATGGGAATGCCAATGCAGGAGTGTTTGACCTTAAGATGCGAAAGGGAAACAATGAAAAATTCCAATTCTTGGGGCAATTGGGGTTCAATGGCATTGAACTAGGTGCTGAAGGTCCTCTTAGTAAGAAAAAAGGACACTCCTTTTTGGCAAATTATCGCTATTCAACTCTAGGTTTATTTAAATTAATGGGCATCAATTTTGGGCTAATAGGAACACCAGAATACCAAGATCTAAACTTTAAGTTTCATTTTCCAGATGCCAAAATAGGAACCTTCACCGTGTTTGGGCTTGGAGGAATTAGCGCCATCAATTTATTAGAAAGCACCCTTGATAAAGACAAAATTGATGGTGGCTTTGGCGAAGATCTTCGCAATGGTACACAAATGGCGGTATTGGGCGTCTCTCACCTTTACTTTCTAACCGATAAATCCTACCTCAAAAGTACGATAGCAGGCACGCTGCAACGAGAGTGGTCTACCATTTCTAAATTAGATCAAAACAATGAGAACCCTGATTATTTTTATGGAGGTTCTTTCTTACAGACCAAAGCAATGGCTCGCATCACTTATCATAATAAGCTCAATGCTCGTTTTAACATAAAGGCAGGGCTAACGGGAAATTATTATTTTGCCAAATTTTTGGACAGCGTACAAATTGCTCCTATTGGCTTTGTTCCCATCCGTGACTTTGAAGGGCATGCAGGCATGACACAGGTATTTCTGCAAGGAAAGTATAAAATTACTCCATTCATGTCTGCCGTAGCAGGCGTTTACAGCCAATGGTTAATGCACAATAACAGTGTTTCTGTAGAACCAAGATTCGCCATCCAATTTAAAGCAAGCCAATCGACTCGTTTTGCCTTAGCTTATGGTCGTCATGCTCAATCTCAGCCCTTTCCTATTTATTTTACGCAATCTCGAATCGGTCAAGATGCTTATGTACAAAGCAACCTGAATTTAGATTTCACCTATAGCAATCATGCTGTTTTTAGCTACGATCAGTCAATAGGTGCAGATTTTAGGGTCAAACTTGAAGCCTATTTTCAGCACATTACCAATGCTCCTGTACAAAGTGTTCCAAGTACCTACTCTTTGCTAAACTATGGTACCAGTTTTGGGCTTACTCATGTAGATAGTTTGGTTAATGCTGGTTTGGGGCGCAATTATGGTGTAGAGCTAACACTTGAGAAGTTTTTTACAAAAGGTTACTATTTTCTCGTCACAGCCTCCCTTTTTCAGTCCGAATATCAAGGCTCTGACCAACAATGGCACAGCACTGCCTTCAACAGCAATTATGTCGCCAATGCTTTGGGTGGGTACGAGGTAAAAATCGGGAAAAAGAAAAATCTTGCGCTGGCTTTTAATCTAAAAATGACCGTTGCTGGAGGTCGTCGTTATACACCAATTGACTTGGAAGCCTCTAACAGAGTTGGTGCTGTTACTTATGTCGAAAACTCAACCAATAGTGCTCGTTATCCAACCTATCTTAAACCAGATTTACAAATTGTCTTCCGAAATAATTCCAAGCATTATTCAGAAGTTTATACCCTTAGTCTAGAAAATTTCATTAATTATAAAAACATCTTGAACCAAGATTATGATGCGGTCAATAAGACCATAAAAACGATCTTCCAATTGGGAATTTTTCCTTCCTTTACCTATCGTATTACCTTTTAGGCATAGAAGTTCGATACCATAAAAAAGGGCTGTCAGAATCTTTTTCCTGACAGCCTAGTCGAACTTACCTCATATTCAGAGATAACTTTAGGGATCACTACGTCCTAAGTGTACTGCAAAATTACACAAATATTATTTTTAATAAAATATTTACCAGAAAATATATTAATTATTTAATAATCAGAGCAACATCACCCTTTTCTTGCTAACAATTCTTTCATTTTCAAGCGTTTTTTTTGTTGACTTGATGATTCTTTGCCAACTCGATATAAACAAATAAATCATCCTTCCGATAAGATCGAATCCAATAAATCGGTTTGGGTATTGTTTTTATCTGTTGCAATAGCCCAACATTCATTTGTTCGGATAGAAAAATACAAGGCACGTCATAAAATTTTCTTATTTTTTGTGCAGCCTGCAAATTCCCTTGCTCTTTTTGAAATTGGAGCGGAAGTAAAATCAACTCTATAGATTGTGACATAGTCGCTAACAACGCTAAGTTGCTAAGTGCTAATACCTCAAAAGGATAGTCCAATTCACAAAGCATTCGACTTAGATATTTAATCATCCCAGCATGACTACTTATAATTAGAATTGATCTAGAAGGCATACTTAATAACTATTATTAGAACTACTTTTATCAAACATTATCATACTGCTAATATATAGTTATTTTTGGGGAGCAACCTCATAATTGTTACCAACGCCTATTATTGTGTTCTGAATGCTCTGTTTTATTGTGTATTGACCTTCTTTAGCAATTCGGCACGATAGCCTTTTCCGAAGGGTAATTCATGCTTTCCCATTTTTAAATTGATCAAGCCTATACTTTCCAATTGATTTAGGTTGACCGCATAACTTCGATGAATCTTAAAAAAGTATTTTGGAAGCCGCATGATGAATTTTGCCAAACTTGATCGAATCAAATACTCTTTGTTGTTCTTTAATACAATTCGAACATAAACATGCTCACTTTTCAGAAATAAAATATCCTCAAAGACTATCTTTTGAAAACTCTGTTTGTGTTTTATAAATAAAGCATCCTTAAGGATGATTTCTTCCTCTTTTTGCCCTGCTTCCTCCGCTGCAATTTCAGCAGTATTGTTCTTGCTATAATTGTATAAGGCAATTTCAATAGAAGTAAACAAGTCGTTCCGATCAAATGGTTTGAGTAGATAGGCTGGTGGGCTAACTTTTTTTGCTCGATCAACCGTTACAGGATCAGCATTAGAGGTTAGAAAAATAAAAGGAATATCATAATCTTCCTTGATTTTCCAAGCTAAATCAATCCCATCTCTACGACCAGCCAACTGAATATCCAACAAGGCCAAATCAGGCTGTTCTACCTGTAATATTTCAAGTGCTTCTGTATAACTTACAGCGGGTTCTAGTACCTCATAGCCTAACTCTTCCAGAATATCACAAATATTATCTGCAATAATAATCTCGTCCTCCACTACCAGAATTTTAATTTTTCCCATTAGTCTATCGTTTTGCGTAGTGCTGTGTCCTTAAACTGGATACAAAAATAAGCACCATTATCGTTCTTAAAACTTGCTTTTCCCATTAATTGTTTGCTCAATCGTCGAACCAATCTTAAGCCCAAGCTACGAGCCTTATGAAGTTTAAAATCCGCAGGCATTCCCCGCCCATTGTCTTGTAGTTCCAATTGATAATCCCCCTGCTCCATTTTTTTTAATCGAATACTCAACTTGCCTTTCTTTCCTGACTCAAAAGCATATTTGCAAGCATTCGTCAAAAGCTCATTTAGAATCAATCCTAAAGGAATGGCCGTATCTATATCAAAAGCGATTGTTTCGTCAATATCCAGCTCTAAGGTTGGGCTTTCCTCTGTTAAAACAGCCATAATTTGGTCGAACAATTGGTAAACATAGTCTCTAAAATTGACCGTTGCGATATGTTCATGCTGATACAATTTATGATGGATCAATGCCATAGACTGAACCCTAGATTGTCCATCTGCAATGGCAGAAAGTGCTGCATCATCGTCAATTTTGCTGCTTTGCAAATCCAAGAGGCTCGATATAATTTGTAAGTTATTTTTTACACGGTGATGGATTTCTTTTAGCAATAGCTCTTTTTCTGCATTTTGCTTATCTACTAAGTTTTTTTGACGAGTAATCAACTCATTGTTAAGCGCTAAAGCTGCATTTGCCTTGCGTTTTTGCCAAAAGAACCAATACAATAACATCAACAAGAAGATCAATACAATTAACGTTGTTCCGCTCCCATACAACAGCATTCTCTGTTGCTTATTCTCAGACAATTGCAAAGCTTTTTCTTGGTTCAAAATTTTAATATCAAACTCTTTCTTTTCCGTTTGATATTGCGTTTCCAAGTCCAAAACCGTTTTTATCTTCGTTTCCTCAAACAAGGAGTCCGAAAGCTCAATTACTTTATTCGCTATGTTTAACCCTTCTTGATAATTTCCAATCGCTTGATAAATTTTTTGCAAGGTTTTATACCTACCCAAACTCGCCTCCAAATTGGTAGAAGGGCAAGCAATACTTTCTTTTGCAAAAGATTGAGCCTTATTCAAATAAATCATTCCTAAGGCTTCATCACCCTTTGTCTTTTTTTCCATTAGGTGCAGTTCATAATAAAGACTCGCTAACTTCTTAGAAACATCTCCATAATCCGAGTTCTTTTTAGAAGCTAATACTTCAGTTGCTTTGGTATAATACTCAATAGCAAGCTCGTATTTTTCTACAGCCTGATAAGTAGTCCCCATATATCTATAAGTCCTTGACAAACCTGTAGGATGCTGTATTGCTTCATAAAAAACCAGCCCTTTTTGATAATATGTTAGTGCCTTTTCATATTGTTTTTGCTCTAAATAAACGCCCCCTATATTGTGGTGAATGAGCCCTTCCAATTCTTTGTTGTCTGTCTCTTTCAGCAAGGTCAAACCATTCTGATAATAAGCAATTGCACGATCATATTCTTTTAATATTCGATAAAACCCCGCAATACTATTCATAAGGACAATCTCCCCCTTTATATCCTTTGTTGCTTGTTTTCGATATAGCGCTAAGGCTTCTTGATAAACCTCTAATGCTTTGTCATTGTTTCCCGCAAATTTATGCACCTCCCCTTTTATTTGGTAAGAACGATTCACGCCCATCTCAAATTTTTGCGCTTTAAATCGAGTAATCGCACTATCAATTGAAGCAATTGCCTCTTCTAACATTCCTAGATCTCTATACAATAAGGTTAGATTCATATAAGCATGTCCCAACTTTTCTGTCGCATTCAACTCTCTCTTAATGGCAATTGCTTTCAACAACAGTTCTTTCCCCTGATTGACCTCTCCCATTTGCCCGTAAAGTACCCCTATCACCATATAAATATCAGACATTTCTAATTGCATATCCAATGCCTCATAAGCACTTAAAGCTCGCTGCCCATATTCCATACCTTCTTGTATACGCCCCCAACTCGTATAAGCAATAGACGTATAATGGTATAAAAGTGGCTGATACTTTTTGACCTCTTGCCCCCCTACAGTTTCAATTGCTTTTAGTGCTTTATTATAATAGTTGATTGTAGAATCCAAGTTCTTGTGCAAAAAGTAGTCTCCAATAGCAATTAAAGCTTGTACTTTTGTACTGTCTGCGCTCGCCTGTTTATAAGATTGGTTTAGAGAGTCAAGTACCGTACGTTCCTGCGCCAAAAGCGTACTTCCTAAGAAACAACAAATAATAGTAACTAGTAACATAAATCGAATTTTTAGCAATCCATTTTCTAATTCAGGGGAATTTGGGTAACCCCCAAAAATAAACTAAGTTCTTTGACAACCCAAAAAACCATAAACGATAACATAATGATACTGAAGTTGTTTAAGAATAGCCTTAAATCACTAATGAAAGCTAATTTCTAGCTACTCTGCGTTAAAAATTTGCTCCATAACGCTGCTATGAAGAAAATTTTTGCCTTGTTTATCTAAAAATTAGTACTCATTATCAACAAAACTCCATTTTTAAACAACTTCACTACTAATTTAAGGCTATACTCCAAGTTCTTTCCTTATTTCTTTTGTAAAAGATCAAGATTCTCTTAAAACTACCTTTCATATACTGTAACAAAAAAGGCTTACAACAAAAGTTTGTTGTAAGCCTTCTTTTTGCTCTTATTCAATAAGAGATTAAGCATCTTCCAATGCAGCAACCCCACCAACAATTTCAGAAATTTCAGCAGTAATCGCCTCTTGACGAGCTTTGTTATAGTTAATTTTCAATTCTTTCAACAAATCTTCTGCATTTTCTGTTGCGTTCTCCATAGCAGTCATACGAGCGCCTTGTTCAGAAGCATTAGAATCTAAAATTGTTTTATGCAGTTGTGTTTTTAGAATAGTAGGAATCAAATACTCCAGTAAGTCTTCTTTGTTAGGTTCGAAGATAAAATCTGCTTTTTCGTCTGATTCTTGCCCTTCAGGAACTTCCATTTTAGCAACTGGTAAAAATTGCTCTACAGTAAAGTTTTGAACCGCAGCATTTTTAAATTGAGCATATACAATATCAATGGCATCATATTTACCCTCTTCAAAAGCTTGCATCAACTCACTCGCTACTTTAGAAGAATCTTCAAATCCAAATGTCTTTGTAACTAAGTCTACATGATCGGTAATCATTTGGGTACCTGACACACGACTTTTTAGATAATCATATCCTTTTTTACCAATAAAAAGATACGTTAAATTACCAGCTTTGTATTGCTCGTTGTATTTCTCTGCTGATAATTCTAATGATAATTTAGAAACACTAGAATTAAAACCACCACACAAACCTCTATTAGAAGTTATTACTACTACTAAAGCATTTTTTACTGGACGCTCGACACCCAAAGAAGTACTTGCATCACCTTCCAAGTTTGAAAGGATATTAGATAACATAGCACTCAACTTGTTGGAATAAGGACGCATTTCAACAATAGCCTGCTGTGCTCGACGCAGTTTAGCAGCAGCTACCATTTTCATAGCCTTTGTTATTTGTTGAGTAGATATAACAGAGGAAATACGTTCTCTTACTTCTTTTAAGTTTGCCATTTTTTATTCTTTATTAATTAGAGACTGAATTGTATAAATTCAGATGTTAGCAAAAAGACTAACATCTGAATTTCATCTCCAAAAACTAATAGGATTATGCTTCAAATTTAGCTGTTAATTCTTTAGCTAGAGCTTCTACCTTAGCCAAGTCAGCTTTGTCGTATTTACCAGAACGGAAATTAGCCAATACATCAGCATTACGCTCTTCCATTTTTGCCAAGAAAGCAGCCTCAAATTCTTTTACACGCTCTACTGGTACATTCTTAACCAAACCTTTAGTTCCCAAGTAAATAATAGCTACTTGTTGCTCTACTGGTACTGGAGAATATTGAGCTTGTTTTAGAATCTCTACGTTTCTAACCCCTTTGTCTAGTACAGCTTTAGTAGCAGCATCAAGATCAGAACCAAATTTAGAGAAGGCCTCTAGCTCACGGTATTGAGCTTGATCCAATTTCAAGGTACCAGATACCTTTTTCATTGGCTTAATTTGAGCAGATCCACCTACACGAGATACAGAAATACCTACGTTAATAGCTGGACGAATACCTGCATTAAACAAGTTAGACTCCAAGAAAATCTGACCATCTGTAATAGAAATTACGTTGGTAGGAATATAAGCAGAAACGTCACCTGCTTGAGTCTCAATAATAGGCAATGCTGTTAATGATCCACCACCTTTGATCAAACCAGCTTCTTTTAGAGAAGCAGGAACGTCGTTCATATCGTTAGCAATCTCATCATTTTTGATAACTTTTGCTGCACGCTCTAACAAACGAGAGTGAAGGTAGAATACATCACCAGGATAAGCCTCACGTCCTGGAGGACGACGCAACAACAAAGATACCTCACGGTAAGCAACAGCTTGCTTAGACAAATCATCATAAATGATCAACGCTGGACGACCAGTGTCACGGAAGTATTCACCAATTGCAGCTCCTGCAAATGGAGAGTAGAACTGTAAAGGAGCAGGATCAGAAGCAGCAGCTACAACGATAGTAGTATAAGCCAATGCACCTTTTTTCTCCAAAGTTTGAGCAATCTGTGCTACTGTAGAAGCTTTCTGTCCGATTGCTACATAAATACAGTATACAGTATCTGTGTCTTTATTATCGTAAAATTCTTTTTGATTCAAGATGGTATCAATTGCAATTGCAGTTTTACCAGTTTGACGGTCACCAATAATCAACTCACGTTGTCCTCTACCAATTGGAATCATAGAATCAATCGCTTTGATTCCTGTTTGCAATGGTTCGTTTACTGGTTGACGGTAAATTACACCAGGAGCTTTACGCTCTAGTGGCATTGCATAGGTTTTTCCTTCGATAGCACCTTTACCATCAACAGGAGTTCCCAATGTATTTACAACACGACCAAGGATTCCTTCTCCTACCTGAATAGAAGCAACTTCCCCAGTACGCTTAACTTTATCACCTTCTTTAATTTTTTCAGCAGCACCCATCAATACCAAACCAACGTTGTCTTCTTCTAAGTTAAGTGCGATAGCCTGAACTCCATTTTCGAATTCTACTAGCTCACCTGACATTACATTAGTTAAACCATAAACGCGCGCAATACCGTCACCTACTTCTAATACGGTACCTTGTTCTTCTAATTTAGACTGAGTATCAAACCCACTGATTTGTTGTTTTAAGATAGCAGATATCTCGTCTGGTTTTACGTTAGCCATTTTTATATATTTTTGGTATACAGATTTTCACTAAATTGCTTCTTCATTTGATCAAGTTGGTGCAATAAACTTGCATTGTATACTTGACCATCAAATTCTAAGATAAAACCACCAATAATAGATGGCTCAATATCTTTTATAAGTTCTACGGTTTGTTCTAGCAAGCCCTTTGCTTTGAACGTATCCAATAGATCATTAACGGTGCTCTCGCTCAATTCTACAGCCGTAGTCAAACGAACAGCAGAGACGTGTTTTTCTTTGTTGTAAAAAAGGTGAAACGTACGGCAAAAATCAGCCATATAAGATTCACGCTTATGTTCCATCATTACATGAAAAGTCTGTACTAAGTTCTTATTGCTATTGGCAAAAACAACATCAATAACATCCTTTTTCTTGTCGATTGGGATAATAGGACTTTTCAAGAAATCAGCAAACTCTTCATTTTTAGCCACTTCCCAAGCATTCATGACATCATCATGTACTTGATCTAGTTGGCCTTCCTTTTTTGCTAAATCGAAGAGAGATTTGGCGTATCTTGATACAATTCTTAAAATTGACATATTTAGAATTTATAAATGGCGAACGAAGAACAATAGGTTCTTGGCTCTAAATTCTTAATTAAAATATTAAGCTACTACTTCTTGTTTCTTTAAACTTGCAATTTGAGATTGGACAAATGCTTCGTGATTGCCTTCCAATTCTCTCCCCAATAGCTTTCTTGCAATATCTATAGAAGATTGACCGATTTGGTTTTGGATGTTTATTTCCAATTCCTTCATACGGTTCTTTTTGTCCTGCTCAGCAGCTTCCAAGATATTTTTCTCACGCTCTTTACCTCTAGCTTCACCCTCAGCGATTTTGTTTTTCTTGATTGCCTCTGCTTCACTTATAATTTCCAAACCTTTTTTCTCTGCTTCCTTGATCAAAGCCATTTTCTTAGCTTCCATTCCTTCTAGAGCAGCATCAGCTTCTTTTGCCTTAGCCAAAGATCCATCAATAAAGTTTTCACGATCTTCTAATGCCTGTGCAATGTTTTTGAAAAATTTGCTCAAGAACAACCAAACTAAGATAAAAATCAAAGCTGTCCAGAAAAGTAGTCCCACACTTGGATTCAACACTGGGAAACCTGATGATAGAAAAATCATTTTATCGTATATTTATATTATGGTATAATTAAATTCTCTTCAACATTTAAATAAACCTACTGGTAGCCAATCGCTACCAGATAGGTTTGTTTTTTTTCGTCTCTTTGCTTATTATTAGACCAAAGCTACTAATAAAGCTACTACGATTGCAAAAAGTGCTGCACCCTCAACAAGAGCTGCTGCTACAATCATATTAGTACGAATATCACCAGCTGCAGATGGCTGACGAGAAATTCCTTCCATTGCTTTTCCACCAATTTGTCCAATTCCCATTCCTGCTCCAACTACTGCTAATCCTGCACCGATAGCTGCTAATCCTGCACCCATTACTTTAAGGTTTAAAATGTTTAAAAAATAATTAAGTCTTTATAATTTATCCTCTAATTGCTTAGAGGAAATAATGTCAATTTTAGTGTGCGTGCTCGTGGTCGTGTGTTTCTACTGCACTTCCGATATATAGAGCCGTCAACAAAGAAAATACAAACGCCTGTAAGAAAGCTACAAACAACTCCAATAAGTTCATTGCAAATACAAATGGAACGGCAATACTAACTCCTGCTGCTGCTCCTCCCATGCCCATTGCAGACTTAAAGAAGAAAATCAAACTTACTAAACTCAAAATGATAACGTGTCCCGCTGTGATGTTTGCAAACAAACGAATAAATAGTGTAGCAGGCTTGATGAACAAACTCATTACCTCAATGATTGTCAACAATGGCTTTACACCAGTTGGGATACCAGGCATCCACAAAATGTGCATCCAATAATCCTTTGTACCATTTACGTTTACTACAATAAACACAACCAATGCTAGAATCATTGTTACTCCAATATTTCCTGTAATGTTAGCAGAACCAGGGAAGAAAGGAATCAAACCTAATAAGTTACAAAATAGAATAAAGAAGAATAAGCACATGATAAAAGGAAAGAAACGTTTCCAATCTTTGTCTCCAATAGCTGGTTTTACTACCTCATCACGCATAAACAAGATGATAGGCTCTACAAATGATTGCAATCCTTTAGGTGCTTGTTTTTCTCTAGTAGTGTATGCTTTTGAAATTTTAGAGAACACAATAATTAGCAAAATCAACGCCAACAACATTCCAAATACATTCTTAGAAATTGAGAAATCTTGCCAAGAAGAACCTGTATTTTGCAATGACATACAAGCTTCTACTTCATAAGAATGACCATTGTAGTTAATCATTGTTTTATGTTCTGCTTCCTCTGTTTTTTCTGCCGCACCACCTGATACACCATGTTGGTCAACGGTTTGATGTTCGTGCCCTTCTGCGTGCCCATGAGCAGCATCGTGTGCATGACCGTCTTCAAAAGTAATATCTACGGTTTTGTCTGTTGGAAAATCATCTCCAAGAACACGCATTAAAATTCCATGGTGCAAAACATAACCGTTAACGGCTTTGTGCCCATGCTCAAAACTGCTTGACAAAGTCATCATTAGACCCTTCTCAGACCAAGCGATACAAGGTAGTGGAATTGATATATCTCCAGCGATATGAAACTCATTAGCATCACCCAAATGGTGCATCATTGCTTCGATTGGGTCTTCTTCCTTCTCATTGCTTTCTGTCGGTTCCGTTGCAAACGCTGTTTGGCTACAGGTTAACAATGCAATTACTAATAGAAAAAATGTAGATTTAAATGTCTTTAACATGTTCATTTTTATAAGAAACAACAAACTATATTCTATTTTCAGGTGCAAAGATATGCTTTTCTTTAGGAATAAAAAATATCCTTTGATTTTTTATCACACTATTAGCCAAGCTTTTTTACAATTCAGCCCAATTGAGCCTCTATGAAAGCAAAAAATGTAAACAAATCTTCTGAAAAGTTGTTATACACAAAATATAATTTCAAATTAGCCCCAAAATAGCTTATTTTTATATAAAACACGATTCTTTTCTTTTTTATCAAAATAGCTTCTATACAATTACTTAAGTTCAACCGTTATAGTAGTATGATTTTTTTGTAAAAAAAGAAACCATTGACAGAAGTTGTTCTTGGCAAAAATACTTCGCTTTGATTATCAAAGATTTAACCATTTTATGCCATTACACATACTTCACTGACAATCAACCCTATAGCCCTTAACTAATAAACCGTTCATAAAATTAAAACTAAATGAGTTGATCTATTCTACATTTGTGACCATAAATTAGCTTATATTTAGTTCTATGCTTTTTATTAATACTCCGTTAATTAGCTAGTGCGCTAGCGCTTATGAGCTCCCTGAGGTCGGTTCGTTACACTCGTGAGATAGTTTTTTGCTTTTTTACAACTGTTCTCATGAGCAAAGCGAACTAAAAAAAAGCAAAAAAACATCTTGTATTTAACGGAGTAATGTTTTATGATAAGGCTTTGTAATACATCACTATAGTTAACGCCCCCTTGACTATTTTATTAATTTTTTTTTTATGTCCTCAAAAACATACTTTTGCCCGTTTGTCATTTTATCTTTTTGGTCGAGCATTCTTTGGGCACAACAATACCAAGGGTTTAATACAAGTAATTATAGTGGGATAACAGGCATTTATGAAAATCCAGCTAATATTGCAGATGGTAGATATTTACTTGATATTAATCTTATTAGTGCAGATTTTAATTTAAACAACAATTATATTGCCTTTAATACACAATTGTTATCCCTCAACAACAATCCAATTGGGGATAGTACCTACAATGGTGCCTTTCAAGCCTTTCGGAACGACCATTTTTCAGAAAAACAATGGAACCAACTTCAGCAAACAAGAATTTATCAATCGCTAAATGTCCAAGGACCTTCTTTCCTCTTTAATATTGGTAAAAATGCTTTTGCCATCACTTCTGGTGTCCGCCAATATCTACACCTAGATAACTTAGATCCTCAAACCGCAGATTTTATCTTGGGGGAATTAAAAAACCCATCTACTTGGAATGTTGATTTGAACAATCAAAAATTGAATGCTTTGGGGGCGGTATGGGCTGAATTTGGGATCGGTTATGGACGAGAAATTCTTAATACAGGAGCTCATTTTCTAAAAGGAGGCGTGCATCTAAAAATGCTTGTTGCCATGTATAGTGCTCATTTGTATGCGGATGAATTGGTTCTAAATTTTAAAAATGACGATACTGTACGGGTTCGAGTTTCGGATGTCCGTTTTGGTTATAGTGACGATATGCGTTACATTCGTTCAGGGATGCAGTCGTCAGATGTAGGCAACTTTTTTGCGAATATGTTTAATAGAGCTGGCTTTGCGGCTGATTTTGGTTTTGTCTATGAATGGCGTCCCAAACATGAAAAATATGCTCACCCCACCAAAGAAGGCAAACAAGTTAGGCATAAAAATAAATACAAATTAAAGGTTGGCTTTGCTGTAGCAGATATTGGAGGCGTCACTTTTGATAGAGGGGCTTACGCTGGAAACTTTGCAGGTTTTTCGGGCGCATGGGATTTGGATGATTTTGCAGCTTCTTCTCAAGGAATTGAAGATTTTGGGGCAACTATGAACGACAGCTTTCAAATGACAAGCAATCGAGATCCGTTTCATTTACGTTTGCCAACAACCCTTAGTTTACAAGTGGATTATAATATATGGAAGGGCTTTTACATTAACCTGTCGGGACGTCTTGCTGTAGACCAAGAAGATGCTCCACTCAAAATGCATGCGCTCAACACCTTGACCCTAACTCCTCGATTTGAGATGCATCAAATTGATTTTGGGATTCCAGTCACTCTTGATGGTTACAATAACATTACAGCAGGAATGTACTTGCGATTGGGGCCCCTGTTTGTAGGGTCTACCAATTGTTGGAATATGATCGTGGGTCCTAATGTCTATGGGCTTAATATTTATGGAGGACTAAAAATTCCCATTACCTTTGGTAAAGGTCGAAAAAAGAAACCAGATGCCCTAAGTGACCTTATGCCTAAACCAAAAGAAACCCTAGACTCTACAGCCTTGGCAAAACGACAACAAGAAATTGAACAAAAGGCTGCCCAAGATAAAGAATGGGCAACAGAGCAAGAACGTTTAGCTAGAGAACGAGAAGCTGCTCAAAAAGCTGCTAAGAGGGATACTGTTCCAACTCCCATTCCCCCTATAGATACCACACCTAGTCCTGAACCTGAACCAATTGTTGAGCCAGAGCCTGTTTCCGAACCTGAACCTGTGGTTGAACCGACTCCCAAACCTAATTATTACGATGTAAAAGAAGATGAAAAAGCAATAAAAGAAACAAGGGCTTATTTCCAATCTGGATCTGCTTGGATATCTAGCGCTGATCGTTCAAAATTGGATCAGTTAGCACAAAAAATTAACTCTGATAGCACCTTTCATGCTATTATTCATGGGCATACTGACAATGTGGGTAATCCTGAATCTAACAAAAAACTGGCTGCTAAACGGGCAATGGTTGTCAAAAAATATTTGGTAGAGCAAGGGGTTGATTCCGAACGTCTTCAAATTATCGCCGAAGGTGCCGATAATCCTATTGCAAAAAACGACACAGAAGAGGGTAGAGAAAAAAATCGCCGAGTAGAAGTATTGCTGCTCAAAAAGGAAAATTAAAAGAATTTATCGTTAATTTTAGAGCTTATTCCCTGTTAAAACAAAACATAAGTATGAAGCATCTTATAATAATGGTAATGGTTCTTCTGAGTCTCCCAATTTTTGCCCAAAACAAAATTAAAATAAACAAAAAGGCACCGTTAACAATAGGCGATCGAGTAGAAATTAAATCTAAAATTTTAAATGAGGATAGGATTTTAAACATTTATTTGCCAAATGGTTATTCAAACGATTCGACCAAAACCTATCCTGTTATTTACCTCTTAGACGGTTCCATTGATGAGGATTTTATTCATATTGCTGGAATTGTCCAATTTGGCTCCTTTCCTTGGATCAATATGATCCCTGAAACAATTGTTGTAGGGATTTCAAACGTAGATCGCAAAAGAGACTTCACCTTTCCTACACAGGTAAAGAGAGATAAAAAAGATTTTCCAACAACAGGAGAATCAGAAAATTTTATCACCTTTATAGAAAAGGAATTACAACCGTTTATTAAAGACAATTACAAAACCAATGCTACCCAAACAATAATCGGGCAGTCTTTGGGTGGGCTATTAGCCACAGAAATTTTATTTACCAAACCTCAATTATTTGATAATTATATTATTGTTAGCCCAAGCTTGTGGTGGAATAAAGAATCTCTACTCAAAGAAACCCCAATCGATTATCAATCTAAAAAATCAATTTATATTGCCGTTGGAAAAGAGGGAAAAGTAATGGAACGAACAGCAAAAGAATTATACGATAAACTCCATTTAGAAAAGAAAAAGGATACCCAACTCTTTTTTGAATTCTTTGAAAAACAAAACCATGGCGATGCCTTGCATTTGGCCGTTTATAGTGCTTTCGAAAAACTCTTTCAATCCAACCAATAACAAAACTTATCAATCGCTACGCTACAATGGAATTAACACGATCTCAGCTTGCCTTATACAATGGGCAAGACAAAGATGCCATCTATGTTGCTTACAAGGGACTTATTTATGATGTTACCTCCAGCCGTCTTTGGCGAAATGGAAAACATTACGAACATTGGGCAGGACAAGATCTTACTAAAGAATTAGCCGATGCCCCCCATAGCCAAAAAGTCTTTGAACGGTTTAAGGCCGTTGGAAAATTGATTTAAATTGGACAACCAATAACCTTACGCAGTAACCACAAACTAATCGTGTGGTCCATGCTAAAAAATACCTCTTAAACACATCAATGGATTTATTCAATCCGATTAAACGATTGCAAATAAATTTTGCTCCCTACTACAACTCGCAAAAAATACAATCCATTAGGAAGGTGAGAAAGATTTACCTCATGGCGGCTATGATTCATAGGTCTTATTTGTTCCCATTCTCGTCCATATACATCAATAACAGTCACAACAATTGAGTTATTAACTTCCATGCCATATAATTCGATGGTGGCTAAATTTCTAATTGGATTAGGAAATAAAGCGATCGGTGGTTCTTCCAATAGATAATTCACCTTAGTGCAGCTCGAAACACTAACCTGCGCCGCTATTGCTGCTGTATCTTGGCAATGATCACTCGTTGTCACTAAAACGTTATACCTTCCTGAATCAGAAGTTGTATAAGTTGAATCTATAGCACCATTGATAGATAGACCATTCCTATACCACTGATAACTATTCCCAGTATCTGCATTTAATGTTGCTAAGGTAACATCATCTCCGATACAAATAATGCTATTCAAAGGAGTAATCAAAACATTGGGTAAATCATTAATTTTAATATTAGTAGCAATATCTGCGGTATCTGTACATCCTAACGAATCTGTGATTTGCAAATTATAACGACCACTGCTAGTGGGTACCAATGTAGATTGATTTCCAACGGCTGTTCCTGCTAAAAGCCATTGATAATTAACATTATTCGTGGCAGTATAGGTAGCGGATAATACAAGGCTTTCATTGGCACAAATAGAGGTATCATTAGGTAACAAATAAAAGACTGGGTTATTTTGAATGGTTACTACTCCTATCGTAGAGGTATCTGTTGAGACAAGCGCATTAGAGTTAGATATAATACACCTATACTGATTTCCATTATAACTAGCATCCAAATTTATAAAATGCAATAAGCTATCTGTTGTTCCATTGTAATGACTTCCATTGGTAAGATCGGTCCATAAACTTCCAGTATTAACTTGCCATTGATAAAAGGCAGTATGATTGCTACTAACAAACATAGTTCCACTGGAACCCGAACAAATAGTGGTATCGACAGGAACCTGTGAAAATCCCATTGTAAAAGATTCATAGGCTCCTATGTCAACTGTATTTTGAGGTCGAATCGTTCCTATAATATCTGTTGATAAGCCAGTATTAACCCATTCAGGATTATACCCAGCATCCACGGCTACAGAAGCACTTTGTAGGCGAAAATCATTGTTTAAGCTATCTGCAAACAAAGGGTTCATTTCAATATTAAAATTCCCTGTAACTCCCAAAGGAAAATTTACAATACCATCTAAACTGCCCTCTCCATAAATACAATAATTAACAATGGCAGAAGCACCTCCTCCCATGGTAATTGGTAAAGCACTCCCCCAAATAATATTATTAAATAACGATAGATGTCCTCCATTATAACCTCTGATTACATCAGCACCATTTAAAGCTTGATTTGCATAAAACGTATTATTATTGAGGTAAGCGGTTGTAGCGTCAAAAACAAAAGCTCCAGCATCATTAAGACCACTATTTTTTGTGCATAAATTGTTGTGAATTTTTGCAGTGGGGCAATCCCTTAATAAAGCCATTCCTAAAGAATCAGAAGTATTCCCATGAAAAGTATTATGGTATATTTGTGCATCATGATTATTAGCGGGGGTAAAGGTAGATGCCCCACTAGAAAATACAGCTACTTCATTTGCCTGATTATCTTCAAATAAATTACCACTTAGCAATAAATTGTTTTTTCCGCCCCAAATAACACCTGATTTAGCTGCCCTATTATTTTTAAAGACACTCTTTTGAAAACTTATGCTATTGGGGTAGTTATTGTATGAATTATTCAAATTATACAACACTCCTCCTCTTTCAGCAACGTTATTCTCACAAAAAATTCCTTCATAAGAGATAGAGAAAATTCCAAGAAGCCTTGAATTGTTATAAATAGCACCTCCATCTACAGAAGTACAAGCAATAAAAGTATCGTTTTGAGATACCGTAGATAACTTTCCTGCTCTAGCGTCATTATGGATGGCTCCTCCTCTACTCTTGCTTTTATTCTCCATAAAGAAATTGTGAGACAAAGTAGCCGTCAAGGTATCTCCCCCTCCTACATCAAAACCAATAGCCCCTCCATAATAGGATGCGGTGTCTCTATAAAAAGAATTATGTGTCATTAAAGGAAAACAATCTTCCCCGTTTATATTCTTGAGATAAATCCCCCCTCCTACTTCTGAATAATTACGAACAAAACGATTATTCGTTAGCGATAGATGTGCTTGGGGCGTTCCTGCTGTTTCTAAATAAATAGCTCCTCCTGCCCCTGTGAATGCTTCATTATTCTCAAAGTAATTATTGCTGATTATTAGATTCATATCTCTACTCTCTAGATAAATAGCCCCTCCTCCTTGTGAACCTTTATTCTGCTGAAACTTATTATGATCTATAATTAGATTGGTATTCACTCCATTAGAAACACAACTGCCATATATAGCTCCTCCCCTCCGTGCTTGGTTGTTAATAAAATAATTATTCTTAATAGTAGGTGTACATCTTGTTCCTACTAAATTGATTCCCGCACCTATTGCAGCTGTACTCAAAGCAACATGATAACCATCTCGAATCGTAAAGCCATCAATCTCCATATCATTCGTAATAATCCCATTAGAAGTAGTCGCATGAATACGTACAACACTATACGCATTATCTATGACCGTATTGGGTATTCCAAAATCGCCACTTAACGTCGTTGGATTCATCATAACATCACGTTGACTAACCTGTGTCTCTGTTCCAATAAAGCCACCAAAAAGTTTAATGTTTTTAGCAATAAAAAATGTTTTATTTCTATTGTCGATCGGAAAAATATTTCCTGTGGTATCTTGAGTAGGATAATAAACGCCTGTAGCTACCCATATAGTGTCACCATTGGTTGCCGTGTTAATGGCATCTTGTAGCGTATAAAAAGCATCCATCCACGAATTTCCATTATTGGCACCTGTTGCACTGCTATTGACATAATAGATATTCGCTTGAACAGATAAAGGGATTAAGAAAATGCTTAATAAAAATAGTTTGTAGGTCATCCTGTTCTTGATCGTTAAACGAGAGAAAAAATATGATAGAAGTTGTGTTTATCACAACGAACAGGGACAAATTTAACGCATTTTCAAAACAATTACTATCAATTTAAATAACTGTAATCATTGCTTGTATAAGTGTTATAAAAATTTGTGTAAATGTCTTTCTTCCAATGAGGCTTCTTAAGTAACTAAGCAAAACTGATCAGTGTACTTAGTTACCTAAGCACCTCCCTATGGATAAAAAAAGAGTTCTTAGTTGGCTATGTTAGCCATTGCTCCTTCAAAATCAGTTTTTGACAAAGGTTTCATTTCTAATACCTGTGTCTTCATTTTTTTGGTAGTGGTTAATTCTTGCGTAGCCAGCAATTGCTCTTTTCCAGTATCTATAAAAGCAATCAAAACAACTTCTGTGTTTGGGGGGACATTCTCAAATTCTAAATTTTGTTGATCTACTTTAGATTCAAAAGCAATCATTTTTCCTCTCAAAAACACGCCTCGCTCTTTCAGCATTAGGGCAACTTTAGGAGTATGTGCCATCAAATCGCCATTGGCATTTATGCCTTTTGGGGGAATTCCATTTACTTGTACTAAAACATCAACAGGAGGGACATCAAAAGGGTTTTGCAACCGTTTATCGACGTTCACCCATACACCGTCTACAATATTGGGGTTAAAATAGGGCAGTTCTAAATCAAAGTATTCCTCTTCGTGCGTATGAACAACTTTATGAGTAGAATAATTGGGGTAATGATTATCTATATTTTTTGCTCTAACGTGTATTTTTCGTTTATAAGTAACGCTATCAATTATTTCCTCTTTCTTTAATTGGATATAAGATTGCGGATTAAAATTTTTAGTTGCTACGGTTGTTCTTCTAGGTTTAACGTCTTCCTTTCTCTCCTGCAACCGCCAATCAACAGCACCATTTTCCATTCGTTTGCCCAAATATAGATTCATTCCTGTTTTAGATTTTGCTGTTTTAGCAGGCATACGAATCTTAGCACTTTTTCCCTTCTTTAACTGTAGAGGTCTTCCTTCTGCCGTAATTTTAAGATTTAGCATTCCTCCTGTTTCAAGTACGTTATCTCCTTCCATTGTATGCAAGTCCGCCAATACAATATCTTTGGGAGTATAAAATTCTTTAATTTCAACTTGAATAGGAGCCGTAACTGTTTGCCCATTTTCATCTACTAAATCGTCTCGATTCAATTTTAACGCTGTTCCTTCCTTAGCTTTTATATTAATATTAGCTCCTGAAGGAATAACAAAAACCTCTGCTTGCTTAGAAGCTCCTGCACAATAAACTTTGGGGGATGATTTAGGTTGAACAGCCATTGCTTTGTTGGCTAAATCTTCCTTTTGGGGGACAATAGCAGAAATGATCTTAAAATGAATTTTATTTTGATCGTTGATTTGAGTAATCACCTCCAATTGATCTGATGCGATTCCTTCTTCTTCTAAAAAAGTTACAATTGGCAAGAGTCGTTCCTCGGCAAGATCTCGATTTTCGGCATGAGAAATAATTTCTACCTGAACAATTTGTTCTTCGTTGGGTACGTTCTTAAAAAGTGCTTGCAAAGTATTTTTCACTTCGCTTTTTAATAAATTGGGCGTTTCTGCTCCTCCATAATCAACAACAAAATCAATTTTAGTTTGGCGTTGAGCATTGGCTATCAGGGCGAACAGACAACAAATAGCTCCAATTAATGAGATACGTTTTAACATAATGTTATAATTTAAAAAGTTAAATACTATAACATAATCTCAAATGTACCATTTGGTTACCAATAAACTGTCATTTTTTTTGTTCTTTGCCCCTCAAAAAAACAGAGTATAAAAAGCTTTTTTTACCTTTGCCCTCCCCAATGATTTTAATTGCTATAAAATGCTAAAAGTTTATCTTCTTATTTTTTGGATAGTTTTACCTTTTGCCCTCTCGGCACAAAACTATGATATTTGTGGTGATGGTATTGATAATGACAACGATGGTCTAATTGATGAAGCTTGTCTTGCCTTTGAGTGTGATGGGAGTTTGTATCAATCAGCCAAACAAGGCAATGATTTTTTCTTGTATAAGGTCAATACAAACCCTGTCCAATTTATTACTGTCGCCAACCTAACACAAAATGGGGGCATCCAGTCATTTAATTCTTTAGCCTACAATCCCGTTGATAATTTGATGTATGGTATGGGTACCAATGACGATCGAATTTATAGAATTGATGCAGCGGGAAATGTGGAGTTTTTAGGAAATGTATCGGGGCTTAGCAGCTTTAAAAATGCAGGCACTTTTGACCAGTTTGGCAACTATTATGTTTTTGGTGATAACACCCTTCGAAAAATTAATATCAGTACCCTTACTTACAACACTATTGGAGGAGTAGGAACCTATGGTTCGGCTGATATTGTTTTTAATCCGCTAGACAACCAAATTTATGGTTGGAGTGGCAACCCCAAATTGCTCTTTAAGATGGATCCCAATACAGGAGTGCAAACTAAGATTCCTGGAAACGCTCCTTTAGCAATTAATGGTAGTTGGGGGTGGACAGGAGCGCTTTACTTTAATCCCCAAGGTGACATTTTGGGGTATCAAGGTAGCAAAATGATAAAATTTGATCCCAATACAGGAATCGGTTCCTTGGTAGGCACAGGTGCCAGCAAATCAAGCAATGATGGTTGTTCTTGTTCTTTTGGAGTAGAGATGACCAAATCTGTTAGTGGAACATTTGAAGCGGGCGATACCATTCGTTATCATTTTGAATTTTTTAACCAATCCTTCTCATCCATCAACAACTTAATTTTTGATGATATTCTAACCAATGGTTTTAAGTGGAGTGGCAACCCATACAATTTAAGCAACCTGTCATTATCAGGCAATACGCTGCTTTCAGGTACTTCTACAGCTCATTTTACAATTGACAACTTACCACAAGGCACCGCTTCTTTTGATATTGATGTTATCATTCCATGTAATTACAATGCCAATACTTATACCAATCAGGCTGTTTTAAGTAACCTGCCTCCGCCCCTAAAAGATACCATTTTATCAGACAACCCCAATACACTTACCATTGGTGACCCCACAACCTTTTCTCTAAGCACTCCCCCGCTCAACTTACAAACAATAAGCAAAAATATCATTTGTGAGCGCAATATAGGAAGCATTGAATTACAAGCAACTGGAGGTTCTCAGCCCTTAAGTTATTTATGGAGCAATGGCCAAACTGATTCTATTGCAACAGGGTTGGGGGTTGGTAATTATACGGTAACGATAACAGGTTCAACGGGCTGCGCCGTTAGTACCTCTGCTACTATAATAGCAGAACAAGTCAACATTACAACGTATGCAAGTGTTCAAAACGTACAATGTCAAGGAGGTAAGAACGGTCTTATACGAGTAGATAGCAGTACAGGAGGCTACCCTCCTTATCATTATGCCTTAAATCAAACTGCCTTTGATTCTGCTCTTGTCTTTGATAGTTTAATGCTTGGCAACTATATGCTTCAAACCAAAGATGCTTTTGGATGTCGAGGACAAGCCGTCTTTTCTTTAACAGAACCTCTTTTTAAATTAGCCCTTCAAGCGCCTTCTGATACCATTGTTAAAATAGGAGATTGGATTGCTGGTGAACTAGAAGTTAATACCCTTACTCCTGTTGTATACGAATGGTCTCCCAAAGTAGGCTTGAGCTGTTATGATTGTCAAACACCTTTGATTCAAGCTCCCACTACAACCACTTACACCATCAAAGGAACGGATATTTTAGGTTGTTCAGACTCTACCTCCTTTACGATTACGGTAGAAGATGATAGTCGGGTGTTTATTCCCAATGCATTTAGTCCCAATGGTGATGGTAACAATGATGTTTTAATGATTTATAGCCCTGGTGATGTACAAGAAGTAAAGTCCTTCCGAATTTTTAGTCGTTGGGGAGAATTGGTTTTTGAACAACAAAATTTCCCGCCAAACTATGCTACCTATGGTTGGGATGGACACTTTCAGGGACAACCAATGAATAGTGGTATTTTTGTTTATTATGCAGAAATTCAACTCATAGATGGGCGAACTGAAGTAATTAGTGGCGATGTTTCTTTGTTCCGATAGTTTATTCTAAAAAGCACTTTTCACATAATCTTTTTTAACATAAAACAATACTTTTATAACAATAAAACCGCCCTTCGGAACAAAAAAAAGATATATTAATTTCTATCATGTAGTTTTGAATTAATGCCACTATTGGCAGAATAAAAAACGAATTGTCATGATTGAAGAAATTTTAGCTGCTGCTGAACTAGCCAGTTCCATCGCTGATTCTGTTACCAGTATAACTGCTGAGCCTCAAGATTTAAAAGATAAATATAGATCTATGACGATTACTGTCTGTAATCAAACTCAATTTCCATTGGTCTATATGTCTTCCTCCATGCAACATGGGCGATTTTGGACAAGCCCAACCAATGTTGGGAAGTTTAACGATATGACATTTTCTGCTTGCAATGAAGATAATTCTATCTTAACTGGCTTACAAGGCGGTGTCGTATTCCAATTGCAAATGCCCAAGGCTGGCGGTGGCTATGAAACCTTAGATATTGGTGTTGGCTTTGATGATCCAGCCATTGGTTCTTTTAGCTGTTCTGCCTTATTTACTACTGCTGCAAAAAAGGCTAGTGAAAAAACAAAAGAAGGAACGACCAAACATCAATCTCCTAACCTAAAAGGAAAAACCAAAGATGGGCATGATTTAGAAATTGCTTTTTTAGCGGTTTCTTCAGCTGGCAAAGAAGCTAAAATAACCATCACCCAACAAATTGTTGCGACCTCTTAAACTACGCTACGATTAGCTGCACTGCGTTGTTTACTCCCTCTCCTATTGATAGCTACCCTAAGGACTCTATTGAGTAATACCAATCCACAGCATAGTGGCAGCAACAATCCGTAACATTTTTTAATCCCTTTTTAAATACATAAACTATGCATACTGATTTAAAACAATGGTTGGAGTCTGTTGAGCACAAAACCAAAGATGAGTTAATGGAATTATTGGGTCACCTTTCTACTGCTATAAAAAAGGCAGAAAAAGACATAAAAAATACCAGCAAAGAATTAATTGCCATTGGAGAGAAATTGTTTGCCAAATATTCGCCTCAAATCCAAGAAGCAATTTGTAGCAATGATAAAATAAAAGCATCCATTACTCCCGAAAATGTTCAACACATGGCAAACCTTATTGCGGGCATAATTGACAAGGATACTCATTTAGACATTTCTCCAAAAATCATTGATACTTTTTGTGTCTTAATCCTAAAAGATGGGCTTCAAAGTTATTGCAAAAATTACCATAAATCCTAACCTAACATTGAACTACTTTGTAGCATTACCCAATATTAGCCCGTCTAATATTGGGTTTAGTTTTTTCTCTCACTTCTAGCCAGATCCAACTGAGACTCTAACTTATTAAAAATTATGGCTCTTTGAAAATCCATAGGCTCACGTAGTAAATGGTGTGGAATCGTAAACTACCTTGCCTGCTTATTGCTACTTTTGTTATATGCTATAGGTCGTATGTCCTGTATTTACAGGAACTAAGCATACGACTTACGATCGATAACTTTCTTCTAAAAAATAGTAGCAGCGAAGCTAAAAAGTAGTTAAAAGCTTACTCTTTTTAGTGTTTATTGCACGATTATCAAAGAACCCAAATTATATTTAACATAAGTCCTCTTACCTTAATAAAAAGAAGTTGCAAAAAATAAAACCAAGCAAAGGGAACCAATTCCCCCTAAAGTTTTTTATTTTTATAAGTCCTGTTTTTCACCCTTTTTATACTAGAATTTTCATAAAAAATATAGGCACTTTGAGCACTCAAATAGCGCCTAGCACCTCACAACTAGAGGTTCTTTGAATTTTTCTTAGACGCTGAACATCTAGTACAAGTCAAAGCATACTATAAAATCACAAAATTAATGCAAACGTTGGATATCCGTTTTCTAAAAAATTTACAAGAAAAGCTTAGTGCTGGAAATTTTCGTTCTATTCATCTCAATGCGCTTCCCAAACGTTATTTAACCCGTTTGGATTTAGCAGATTTAGATACCCTATCAGAGGGCACCTCCAAGCAATTTTTGGAAGTGCTATTTACCCAAGCTCAATTTGACTTTCCAATTACGCTTGGTAACAATGAACAGATAGACAGCCAACAAGAAGAAAAGATAGTCCGCAGGTTGAGTTCTATGACCATTGAACACAACGACCACCATGCAGAGCATGGCAACAAAACGTTTGCCTTTGGCTACCCCATTTTATTGGTCAAAGACCCTAATAATCCCAGCAAAATTATCAAGGCACCGCTCATCATTTGGTCCTTAGAGATCGAGCGAAATTTTGAAGCCAATAACGAATGGCTTATTCGCCGAAAAGAGGATTATTCTGTGGTTACCAATAGCGTTTTAGCCACTTTTTTGCGCAATCAAGCAAATATTGAGTTGCAACCTATGTACGATCAAATGCTAGAGGATGCTATCTTAGACAAAGATGAGTTAGCAGAAATGGCTCAATTGCACATGCAACAACTCAACCCTAATATTTCAGATCGAACCAAGCACCTTTTCCGAGAAATATTAGACAAAGATGTTGCGCCAATTAAAACAGAACAAGAAATCCAAGCCTTGCCATTGGATAGCCCTGCTATTTTGTGGTCTGGTATTTTTGGGTTATTTCGTTCTCAAAAAGATAGCATCATAAAGGATTTGGACTTTTTTATCCAAAACATTCATCAACTTCAACCGCTGGTTGAACAGAATCCCAATCCTAGCGACCCAAAACGATCTTCTTTCATGAAGCATAGTTTCACTATGTTGGAAACAGATCCTTGTCAACAACAGCTATTGCACCATTTATCAAAAGGAAAAAATTTAGTTATACAAGGTCCTCCAGGCACAGGAAAAAGCCAGACTCTCACAGGCATTATTGCCAATACCATTTCTAATGCAGGAACCTGCTTGGTGGTTAGCGAGAAAAAAGCTGCCTTGGATGTAATTTATGCCACACTCCAAAAGATGGGCTTAGAGGAATTGGCAATTATAGTAGAAGATGTGCACCAAGATCGGGCAACACTCGTCAACTCTGTTCGAGAACGAGCACAGCACCAACACCAGCCTTATAGAGTTTCTCCTAACTTTATTCGTCTGCTACAAAGCTGTGCAGCACATGTTGCTCGGCTACAAGATTTTCATAAAAAACTACAACAGCCCATTACCAATGATGCCGCTTGGACCGATGTTGTCGGAACGTTTTTAGATAGCAATCAAAAAAATGACAAAGGTTTATTGGTTGGTTTATTAAATGCGCAACAATTTGAGTTTACGACAACAGAGTTTGAAGATATTTTAAGCATCTTGCCAGAGGGACAGAGTTTATATCAACAACTTGGCACGTTCAACCATCCTCTCAATGCCTTGAACGATCGTTTTTTTCATCAGGCCAATACCATGCAGGTTGAAGCAGATACCCAAAAGGCATTGGACAATGTTTGTTTTGTTGTGCAGGCGGCTCAACGAGATGCCTTTTCTTATCTTTTTGAATATGAGCAGCTTTTAGAAAAGCACTTTTCGGATGTCTATTTGGCTAAAATGAAATTGATTGATAGGGCGATTGACATCATTGAAGGAGGCTTGGCTCAATCCAAGTACTATTTTAATAAAAATGGGGGCTTTTATCGAAAACTGATGAAAAATGTCAGTGACAAGTACAAGAAACTCGAACAGGAAAAAGTTGATGTACTAGAAAGCTTCCTTAAGGTTCAAAAAATTCATTTTAAATATGCTTATTTCAAGTATCAATTTATGGATACTAGCGATCATAGCAAGCTTGAATTTAAAAAGTTACTGGATCATTTAGTTGATTACAAATCGCAGGTATACGATTGGTTTGAAGCTAGAAGTCCTTTTATTCAAAAGTTAGTTAAGGAATTAGGCCCCAATAAAATTTACAAATATGTTTCTTTTGATCAACGAGTTATAGAAATCACTAAAAATTTAGATGCTTTTGAGCGAAATTTTGCCACTAGCAAAGTTTTTAAGGTTGAATTTAAGTTTGTTACTAAAAACATTCGAAAGCGGTTGACTCAAATTGAGGATTTGGATAACAATCTTCAAAAACTAAAAAAAGAATTTGATAATTTTACGGCTTATCATGCACTGAAATTTTTCTGGTTGTCGCTCAACAAACGCCAACAAATTGCGTTTCAAGGCTTAGCAAATGCCAATCCTAAGGACTGGTCTGGGGCTTTTTCCTCTTGGTATTTACATACCTTATTGGCACATCATGAAAATCAATTGGTTCCCGATGAAAAAGCCTATCGATCCAGTGTCTCTGGTTTTACCAAAGAACTAAAAACGTTACAAGAAATACTGGTTGGGCATACGCTCAAATACTGGCGAGGAAAACAAAGCCAAGCGGTACAACAATTCCACCAGCAAAAAGCACCGCTCACACTCAATAATCTTTACAATACCCGCAGCCACAAGGGCAGTCGGCGTAGCCCCTTGCGCAAAATCATAGAAACTTCTCCCGACTTATTGAGTAGTTTTTTTCCAGTTTTAATGGTTAGTCCTGCGGTTTGCTCTGCGATTTTGCCCTTACATCCTGGTTTATTTGATGTGGTTATTTTTGATGAAGCCAGCCAATTGAACCTAGAGGAAAGTTTCTCGGCTTTGGTTCGAGGAAAATATAAAATTATCGCTGGTGATTCTCATCAATTGCCTCCTCCTGATAGTTTCCAATCGCATTATTTCTCAAATGCTAACCAACAAGATTTTGTGATTGATGATGAATATTGGGAGGGCACAAACGATAGCGTTGCCGAAACAATTGACTACCTCTCTAATTCACCTTCTTTATTAGAGTATGCCTTGTCGGTAGATGCTTATCAAGAAAGTTTTTTGGCCTTGCATTATCGTTCTCAGCACCCTTATTTAATCGATTTTTCGAATGCTGCTTTTTATGGCAATCGTTTATCTTCTTTTCCTGCTCAACAAGCTTATACTCCCATTGAATTTAGAGCAATTGATGGCGTTTATAAAAATTATAGCAACGAGCAAGAAGCAATAGCGATTGTTAATTACCTGCTTAGCTTAATAGCAGAAGCTACGACCTGTCCTTCTATTGGTGTTGCTACTTTTAACTTGCACCAACGCAATTTAATCTTAGAACAATTGCAACAAGCTGCTATTCATAACTCGACAACCAAAGCACAATTACAACAATTATATAAGGCAGGATTTTTTGTTAGAAACTTAGAAAATATTCAAGGAGAAGAGTGTGATATTTTAATTCTATCCACCACCTTTGGCATACAAGAAAATGGCACCATGGCGACCAACCTAGGTCCTATTAACCATCAAGATGGCTACAAGTTATTAAATGTTATTGTTACTAGAGCTCGACAAAAAGTGTGTGTGTTTAGTTCTATTCCTCCCTCCCATTACCAGACCTACGAACAGGAAATTCGTCAACATGGCAATACTGGAAAAGGGATTTTATATGCTTATTTGGCCTATGCCAAAGCCGTTCATGATCAACAGCACGACAGTCGTCAAACGATTCTAGATTTGTTATACGACAATTGTCTTAACAAGCCTATTGATCCTTCTTTGTACCAAAAGAAATCCAATCTATTTGAACAACAAGTTTTGCACTTTTTACAATTAGAATTTCCAAAACTAAACATTCAAACGAATTACCAGTACGCAGGTTTTTCTTTGCCGCTTGCTGTTCTAAACGACCAAGATCAACTATGCCTTGCCTTTTACTATGACCTTCATTACAAATCTACGGATGAAGAAGCTTATGCTTGGGATTTATTTTACGAACAACAATTGCAGAAAATGGGAATTGCTTGTCATCGAATTTGGTCCAAGGAATGGTGGGAAAACAAATTAGAAGCACAACAAAAGCTAACCGTACAAATTCGAGACAAAATGGGATAATGAATACCTCTATAGGCACTTGCGTTATTTATAATACTTCATCTGTATTAATACTCCATTAATTATTCCCTACGGTCATGAGGTAGTTGTTTAGTTTTTTAGTATTTTAAATCACCAACACACACAACACTAATAATCAACTGCACGGCACTCATGCAATAATCCAGTACGATTAGCTTCGCTGCTAGGTTAGCTAGTGCGCTAGCGCTTATGAGCTCCCTGAGGTCGGTTCGTTATCACTCGTGAGCCAGCAAGCTGGGTTCGTGAGGTCGCAAGCTCTGTTCGGGTTTTCAACGGAGTAATACTGTATAAAAAACAAAAGCTATGTTTGATCTACGTTTTCTAAATAATCTCAAACAAAAACTTACCACAGGAAATCGTGGATCAATCTACCTTAATGCTCAACCAGGGCGTTATCTTAGTCGTTTGGATTTATCAGATTTAAATTGGTTAAACCCTCATTTTGCCAACACCTTCTTTGATGTCTTGACCAGCAATGCTGCTTTTCGTTTTCCGTTAACACCTGACGGACGTTCACTCAACGACAAAGACAAGATTCAGTTGGAAAATGTATTGCGTCGTTTGACCGTTATTAGTATTGAAAATAACGATCATTTTTCGGAGCAAGGTGTTAAGACTTTTGGCTTTGGTTTTCCTATTCTATTGTATAAAGACAAGAAAGACCCCAACCGAGTTCTCAAAGCCCCCATGTTTATTTGGTACTTGGATATTGAGCGAAATTTTAAACGTGCCAACGAATGGGTACTCATTCGACAGGATGATTTTCCCGTTATTAACAATGTTGTATTAGCTGCTTATCTTCGTAATCACTCGGAGGTGCAACTACAACCAATTTATGACCAACTTTTAGAAGATGCCATTTTAGATAAGGATGAATTAACGATGTTGGTAATGGCTCAATTGCAACAGCTATCCCCTAGTATTTCTGAGAGCTTAACCCAAGAATTTAGAGCCAGCCTAGATCAACCTATTGCTCCCTTAAAACAAGCTCAACAAGTCAACGCATTAAGTTTAGAAGAACCTCAAGTGTTATGGTCTGGAGTTTTTGGTTTGTTTAAATCTCAGAAAGAGAGCATCATTAATGATCTAGATTATTTTATAGACCATATTGAACAGTTGCAACAGCAGATTGCCCAACAAGATTCTCAAAAAGAATTAATGAAACATTGTTTCACAGCCGTTGATATGGACCCTAGCCAACAACATTTACTCCATTTGTTAGGTCAACAAAATAACCTTGTTATACAGGGACCTCCAGGCACAGGAAAAAGCCAAACACTGACTGGCATCATTGCCAATGTCTTGAGTAACCAGGGTAACTGTCTAGTTGTTTGTGAAAAGAAAACGGCGTTGGAAGTCGTACAACAAAATTTGGTTGCTATTGGTTTAGGAGAGTTAACGGTTATCATAGAAGATGTCTATAGAGATCGACAGGCTGTTGTTAATTCTGTTCGAGAGCGTGCTCAAAAACAATATCCAACCTACAAAACCTATCCTTCTTATTTGCGCTTATTGGAATCAGCGGTTGCACAAGTCGAGCAGTTGCAAAGCTTCCACGCTGGTCAACTTGACTTGCTATTAGAAGACAAAACATGGGCGGAACTGGTCGATCATTTTTTGAAGGCAAACGAACATTATAACAAACAACTCTTGGAGCAAGAACTTTCGTTAGAAGGTTTTGAATTTACTGCTGATGAATTAGAACAAATCATTCCCATTTTTGAGCAAGCAAAAAAGCTGTTAGCCCCTCTTGGTTCATTAGAACAACCATTGAATCAAGTACACGATCAATTTTTTGAGATTACTCCTGTCACGCAATCAAAATTAGAAATTCAGCGTAGTATTACAACAGCCTTGCGGTCTACTCGCAAAGCACAAGAAATTATCCACACGACCAAAACGACTTACCAAGAGCAGCTAGAACAACATTACAAGCAACTCTATCTAAAAAAATTACACTTAACAGATGTTTTATATTTACAATCTAAGACCTTATTAGAAAAACATGTCAGCTTACAAAACGAACGTTGTTTAGCAGCTCAAAAAGCCATTAGCCAAACCATTAAAGCCTACAACCTTGCCTTGGTACAGCATTTTGAAGAACTCTATACCAAAAAGATAGAAGGAATTGATCAAACTGCTTTTTTAATCAAGTTGGATATTTATACGACCATCAATGAAGTTTTGGATACAATTAAGGAAGCCAAAGAGGACATTATGGCGGCATTGTATGCCTATGAAAAACTACTGGAAGAACATTTTGAAGCTGTTTATATGCAAAAAATGGACTTAGTGGATGCCATGATCAGTACCGTTGAGACGGGTTTGGCTACCAGTCCATTTTACTTCAACAAAAACAAGGGAATTTTTAGAGCTATTTTGCGGGGTGTGGGGGCTAAATACAAGCAATTGGAGCAAGATAAAGCGTCTGTTTTAAAGCAATTTGCTCAATTGCAAAAATTGCACAAACAACACAAGTATTTCAAATTTACTTTTATGTCTACTAAAGATAGACCTTCTTTTACGTTTGAAATGTTGTTGGAGCAATTGGAATCGTATAGAACAGCAACGGATCACTGGCACATGGAACAACATAGCATTATACAAGAAGAAGTTCGCACCTTAAGTTCTAGATCCTGTCTTAAAGCAGTGCCTTATAAGGAAGAAGCCCAAACCATCAACCAGCACCTCAGTAATTTTAGGACTAAAATATTGCGTAGTAAATTAATTCCCATTGAATTTAAGTATACCAACTTGCGATTAAGGGATCGCTTTGATCAATTGGAGGAAATTGAGGTAAAGGTTCAAAAAATTAAAGCTGGAATTGATGATTTTGTTCAAAAAAATGAGGAAAATTGGCAGCCAAGTAATTATACCCCTACTGATACATCAGCCTCCTATCGAGTAACATTTGATGCCCTACAAGCAGTCCACCAACAAGAACAGTATTTTGAGTATAACTTCATCAAACTAGGCCGACCAACAGTAATCCAAGACTATTATAGCATTTTAGAACATCTTACAGATTATAGAGCACAAGTAGAAAAATGGTACCCAAGTTGCCAGCCGATTATAGAACGCTACCGTGCCGACTTTAAACTAAAAAATTTATACCCTCCGTTAAATTTTGCCCCCCAAGCACAACAACTGGTCTCCACTTTAGATGTTTTTATCAAAGAATACAACAGTACACAACTGCTTGATTTGCCCTTTCAATTGGAAGCTACTTTATTCCAAGAACAGCTAGAAGAAGTAAAAGGCTTGGGGGCTAGCATTGAAAACTGGAGCCTCAATCTTGAGCATTTTTTAGTTGAAACCAACAAGAATTGGATTGCTCACCCGATAAAAGAGCCGTTAACAACAGCCATTATTGAAGAAAAGGCGCTCCAAGAATCATACGAACAATTAATTGAATTGCATCGCCAATACGACTATTTTGATGTTACTTTTGAGGTTTACAATTACAGCAAAGAATTGCTCCATCAGAAGTTCATCCAGCATTTAGTTCACTATCGAAATTGGACCCAACAATGGTATAATAATCGGGCAATTGTTTTTGCCAATGCTGTTGAAAACTTAAGTACAGACTGCATTTCTCCTCATGTCTCACTTGTTCATCAAATTCCAACAATAGAAAAAGAATTGCAGCAATTTCAGGCTTCTTTCAACCAATTTAAACATTTCCGTAGCCAATTTGAGTTTAAAAACAAGCAATTGACGGCACAACAACAACAATTGGATGCTTTAGAAAAGCAAATCATAGTGTTGCAAGGGCAATTTGAGAACTTTGAATCCTACTATAATTTTAGGTTATTTTGGATAAAACTATCCCCAGCACAGCAAGCCGCCTACAAAGGCTTGGCAAAAGCGCAACCCAAGGACTGGGCAGCGGCCTTTACGAGTTGGTATTTGCATGCCTTTTTGTTAAAAAATGAACACAAAATCCCCGATGAATTGAGTTATACGCAATGCAAAGACTTACTCTTAAGCTATACGGCTGATCTAAAAAAAATGCTCATCTCACATAGCCTTCGTTATTGGCGATCTAAACAAAGCCAAGAAATCGAACGTTTCCATCAAGAAAAAGCCCCTATCAAACTCCATAGCCTTTACAACAAACGAGGACATGTAGGGGGAAGAAGAACCCCTTTGCGAAAAATCATTGCCACTTCTCCTAGCTTATTTACCAGTTTTTTTCCTGTATTATTGGTTAGCCCAGCCGTTTGTTCTGCCATTTTGCCCTTGCAGCCAAACTTGTTTGATGTTGTTATATTCGATGAAGCTAGTCAATTGCGTTTAGAGGACACCTTCTGTGCGCTCATGCGAGGACGTTACAAGGTTGTTTCTGGCGACAGTCAACAAATGCCACCTTCCGATTATTTTCAGTCCAATACGGTCTTAATTCATGAACAAGAGGAAGAAGAACAACAAGCTGCCTTGGTCAATGAGAGCATTGATTTTTTGACAAGTACAGAATCCTTGTTGGAATATGCATTGGCAGAAGGCGCTTACAAAGAATCTTTCTTGGAAGTCCATTATCGCTCCAAGCACCCCTATTTAATTGATTTTTCGAATGCTGCGTTTTATGGCAATCGTCTTACTCCCATGCCCCATAAAGAGGCATATACTCCCATTCAGTTTTTTGCCGTAAATGGTGCTTATACCAATTATACAAACCTTGCCGAAGCCGAGCAAATTATTGATTATATTATAAAGGTGGCACAGCCACATCGAGGAAAATCCTGCCCATCTGTAGGAATCGCTACCTTCAACATCCATCAACGAAATTTGATTCTTGAATTAATTCAGCAACGAGCCGTAGAACAGAGCAAAGCAGGAGCCCAATTGCAAAAATTATTTATGAATGGTCTTTTTGTCAAAAATTTAGAGAACATACAGGGAGACGAGCGAGATATTTTAATTATTTCTACCACTTTTGGTTTGCGAGAAGATGGCTCTTTTATACAAAATTTTGGTCCCATTAACCGACAAAAAGGCTATCGCTTGTTGAATGTTATTGTTACCCGTGCCAAGCAAACCTTAGCGGTTTTCACTTCTATTCCTGCTAAGTATTATGAGAATTATCGAACGGAAATAATGGAAAAAGGCAATGTAGGAAAGGCTGTTTTTTATGCTTATCTGGCTTATGCCAAAGCCGTTAGTCAAAAAGAAGAAGCCACTCGAAAAGCAATCTTGCAGCTTTTGTATGACCATTGTCTAAAAAAGCCTGTTGACGATTTTCTTTATCAAGCCCATGACAATGTTTTTAAGGAACGAGTTATTCATTTCTTGGAACAACAGTTTCCTAGTAGAGTTTTAGTGAATTATCCGTATGCAGGATTTGAAATTCCATTGGTTGTCACCGATGCATTAGGACAGCCTAAATGGGCGATTGATTTTGATACCTTCCATCAGCACTATTCAGAAGAGGCCTATGCTTGGGATTTGTTTAGAGAAGAACACCTCAGCAATTTTGGGTTTATTTATCATCGTATATGGTCTAAAGATTGGTGGCAGGATGAAAACAAGGCAAAAGAACAGCTGATACAATACTTTCAATAGGAGTCGCCTTTAGCTCTACTCTTATTGGCATTTTTATTGCAAAAAAAGTATATCCGACCTTCTTTTTGATTAAAAACCAATAATTATGAGAACATTAATCACCTTCCTAATTTTTGTACCGTTCTTCTTAATCGCACAAGAAGACATCCAACAGTATAACAAAGGAGTCAAAGCGCACAATGCCAATGATTATCCCACAGCTATTGACTGTTATCAGAAATGCCTAGCTATTAATCCCAAAAACAAGGATGCGCTTAATAACATTGGTATTGCTTATTACAATCACTCTCTAGAATTTTTTAACCAGAAAGATTATGACAAATCTATCGAATACTGCCAAAAAGCGCTAAAATACAATGCTAAAAACCCTGACATTCATTATATGATTGGTCTAGCTCTACGCAACCAAAAGAAGTATACAGAAGCAATAGCAAGCTATTCTAAAGCCATTGAGCTAAGTGAACAACCAGCCAGCCTTTATGCCGCACGAGCTTGGATCTACAATGATTTGCACCAGCATAAATCTAGGTTGGCGGATATGAAAAAAGCCGTAGAACATGAACCAACCAATGCTGAATACCAATTCCACTGTGGCAAATTTAAACAAGAAGTCAGTCCAGAGGAATTTAAAACGGCGGGCGAAAATTATAACAAAGCCATTGAATTAAATCCTAATTATGTAGAAGCCTATACTGAGCGGGCTGCTTTTTATATGACGTTTGAAAAATTTGAAAAGGCATTGGTTGACCTAAAAAAAGCAAAAGAATTAGGGGCAGATGTTAGCCATTTGATTGAGGCTGCCCAATTTGAATTGGAAATGCAAAACGATTAACCACAGTCCTTATAAACAAAGATGGCTTATCCCCGATGAGGGATAAGCCATTTTTATTTTAAAGCAGTACTATTCTAGTATTTAGAACGATCATCTACGATATCTGCATTGTCTTTCATATTATCATAAACACCTGTAGAAATTACTTGTGAAATACGTCTAGAAACTTTATCACGAGAAGATTTTAGGTTAACGATAGCTGGAGCTTCGTTTCTGCTGGTTACTTGTAGGACATAAACCCCTTCATTTCCACCAACTGCGCCAGACATTTGTCCAACTTCAGTAGCAGCTGCAAGTGCAGCAACTTTAGGCTCTACACCAACGGTACCAACATTAGCACTACCATATTGAACATTAGCAGCAGATTCTTTAATGATGCCATATTTTCCAGCAATTGCATCCAAAGAAGTCAAACTAGCCAATTCGCTCTTAACCATTGCTGTCTTTTTCTCATTGCGCAAAATGTTTCCTACATCACCACGTACTTGAGGATCATCAATAGAAGCTAATCCTTTTGGCAACTTAGAAACCAAGGCTGTAACAACAAATTTTTCAGTATAGTTCAACTGTTCGTTTTCCATAAAATAAGGACGGTTGGTTACTTCACCATTCTCTGTTTCAGGATTGTGTGCCCAACGAATAATATCAGCAGCCGTTGAGTTTTTGCCCAAACCAATAATTTCAAAACCACCCTCTTCCAAACCAGTAGCAGGAGCAATCGTCAAGCTCATTTCTTTAGCCGCTTTTTTCATATCCTCAATGGTTCTATTGTTGGTAATAAACTCAAGAACCTCACGTTGTTTTTGCTCAGTAGTTCCTTCACTAGGAATAATATCTTTTTCAATCACAGCAATACGCACACCTACTTTGTCGGTCTCATATTTATAACCTGTTACTTGGATTAAGTGCAAACCAAACTGTGTATAAAGAATTCTTAGGCTATCTTTTTCTCCTGTGTAGAACATATACTCTTCAAACTGAGGAACAAAAGAACCATCTTTTGCTTTCCAGCCCAAATCTCCACCTTTGTCTCTAGAACCATCTTGGCTAAACTGGGCAGCCAAAGAATCAAAAGAAGCAGTAGGATCAGTATCCAATACATTCTTAAGTGAATCTAATAAGATACGTGCTGCTTGTCCCTCTTCTGGGTTCTGAGCACGAATCAAAATATGACGAGCTTTAACAGAATCTGGCAAACGCTTTTCTGCAATCTTTTTAAGTACTTTGTATTTTTGGTTGTTGATATAAGGACCAAATACCGTTCCTTCTTCCGCTGCAAAAACAGAATCTACAATTGCTTTAGGTTCTGACATTTCGCTTTCTGTATAAAAATCAGGCGCAAAAGTACCATAATATTGTTGGATAAAGGTAGAATCTTCTTTCATTGATTTGGTAGCTGCAAATTCTTTAGCATATTGAGCCATTTCATCAAAATAGATGGTAGAATCTTCTGAAGTAGGTTTTACATCAAATACAATATAATCAATAGCAGCCGTTGCTTCACGCTTGTACAATCTAGGGTGTGCTGCAATGTAATCTTTCATTTCTTGATCGCTTACCTCTACCTTAGCTTTAATGTTGGTATAAGGAATACGAACATAGTCAAAATTATATCCTGTTTCTTGCGTTTTGTGCTCCATTTCAACCATCCAAGCAGGCGTATACATTCCGCTCTCCAATGCTTTGAAATATTTATCTTGTAACGCTCTAACTTTTACACTTTTTTCTAACGCCAACCAATTTCTTTGCTGCTCTAACAAAGTTTCTTTTTGTTGTGGGTCGCCATTAGCTTGTTGCAACAAGGCATTGGTATTATGAAACATATCAATAGCTTGTCTTACTTGCTCACTATTAACTTGTCTAGTTTGAGGATCGCCCAAACGATTAACAACAACAGGGCTCAATAGACGAGGATCTGGGCTTAAGAACAAATCTCCCATTTCGGTAGGAGTTACGATCATACCAGCTGCCATTGTCTTTTGCGTCAACAATTTTTCACCAATGATACGTTCCCAAACTTGTGCTTGAATTTCTTCAGTAAGGTATCTCCCTCCTTGGTATTCTTGCGTATATTGTTGTACTAATTCGCCAGAAACTTTGTCATCATTCACAAAGCCCACTGTTGTTGCACGACCAGAAGCGGTATTAGCACCAGGACTAATATCCATAAATAAAAATGATGCGACACCAATAAAAACTAATGCCATCATCATCCAACCAAATCGGTTTCTAATTGTCCCTAATAAAGCCATCTTTTATTTGTATTTTAACCGTGTTTGATGCGCTCAGAGTATTCTGAGTGCCTTTATTATTCTTATTAAATTATAATCCATACTTGTTATCAGAAGATAACAGTCTTCTTTTCTAAAAAAGAAAACGGCACAAAAATACATTTTTTTACGAAAAAAAGCCCAATCGAGGGAATTGATTGAGCTTTTTTTTTGAATTTATTATTTTCGTAACTTTTATCCTTCTTTGACAAATCATCAATTAATTTTAATTAACGGTCGTAATTATGCCGTTTGGGCATATAGATTTTAGACATTAAATCGCTTTGTTCGTGAGATCGCCACGCTTTGTTCGTGCCTCGTGAGTCAGCAAGTTGAGTTCGTGCGATCGCAAGCTCTGTTTGAGTTGTCAAAGAACCACTTTTCTTTAAGATTCTTTCTCTTTTTCTTGATACAAAGCTTTCTCTTCTACGACTTTAATTTTTGACCCATCTTCTAATAGTTTAGAAATAGCATCATAAGGAGCTTTTACCAAAACTTCTCCCGCTTTGAGTCCCGATTTAATTTCTATAAAATTATCGTTTTGAATCCCTGTTGTTACTTCCCGAAGTAAAACAGAATCCGCTACTTGCACAAAAACATACTCTTTTATTTTTTGAGCCTCTTTGTCTACGCCAATTTCTACCTCCTCCTCTCTAGTTGTAACCGCAGCAACAGGAACCGATAAAATACTTTCTGCCGTATTCGTTTTGATCTCTGCCGATGCAGACAAACCTGCCCTAAAAGGAGAACGCTCCGACTGTGTATCCAAATCTTTATAAGAATCGTCTAGCATCAAAATTCGAACTTCAAAATTTGTCACTTGGTCTGATGTCAATTGAGCCGCTGCGGTCAACGAACTAAGCCCAGTAGCTGTATTGGCAATTTGAGTAACAATCCCTAAAAATTTACGATCAGGATAAGCATCTAGCTCAATTTCTGCACTATCTCCAATAGAAGTGGTTAAAATGTCACGTTCGTTGACATCTACACGTACCTCTACCGTTTTGAGGTTTGCAATCTTAAGAATAGGAGTTCCAGCCATTTGAGCCGTTCCTACAACTTGTTCCCCCTGCTTTTTGTAGAGGGTAGAAACCACCCCACTAATTGGTGCATAAATTCTAGTTTGAGACAGATTTTTCTTTTGTTCCTTGACCGTTGCTTCCGAACTCTTAACCGTATATTCGGCAGCCAAGATGTTCTGAACAGCTGCCTCGATATTGGCTTTAGAAGTATTAAATGTTGCCTCAGCAGCTTCAAATTCAGATTTTGAAATGACACCATCCTTATACAACTCTTTATTGCGAGTATAGATAATACGTGTATTTTCAAATTGCGCCTCTAGCTGTTTTTTTTGAGCACGAACCGCTTCCAATTGCGCCTTAGAACCTTCTGTTGCAGCCTCAGCACGTTCCACAATAGACACCAAAGCTTCGGGATCGACCTTAGCCAACAGTTGTCCTTTTTTCACCAAATCTCCTTCTTTAACATACAGTTCTATAATGGTTCCTGATATATTGGAAGTAATTTCTAGTTCTGTAGCAGGAAATAATTTACCACTAGAATAAACTGTTTCTACGATGGTTCGCTTTTGAGCAGCCTCCACAGCAACTCGTTCAGGATTTTCCTTTTTATGATTAAACTGGTAATAACCTCCTACTGCGATGATAATGATTACAACTAATAAAAGATATAATCCTTTTCTGCTTTTTCGTTTGTTTGCCATTTTGTTTGTTTGAAAATAATGGTTCTTTGACAACTCTATCACGTAGTAAATCGTGTGCCCCCCTAACAAAGGGTAAACTTCCTATTTCTTTTTTAGAAGAAAGTTATGGGTAGTAAGTCGTGTGTAGTCTCTGTTAATACAGGACATACGACTTACTACCTATAAATTATAACAAAAGTAGTAATAAGGGAGCTGGGCTGTTTAATATTCCACATGATTAGCTTCGCTGCTACTACGTGGTTACTGCGTGAGCCTTGTTACTCACTCTGTTCGTGAGGTCGCAAGCTCTGTTCGAGTTATCAAAGAACGAAAATAATAAGCTAAAGAACCAGAATTATTTTATGGTAATCGGTTTTCCTCTATAATAATCTAGAATTTTCAGCTTAAAAAGATAGTCATACTTCGCTTGTAACACGCTTGATTCAGCTGCAATTAGTGTATTTTGCACACTCGTTAATTCAAAAGAATTGACAACCCCTAAATCATAACGTTTGCGGGTATTATCTACTGATAAACGAGTTGCTATTACACTTTTTTGAGAAGCAACCAGACGTCTTTGAGCCGCCCGAATATCGGTCAATGCACGTTCTATATTTGATTTCAAAGTTGTTTCCAATTGGGTGGTTGCCAATTCTGCGATTTTGGTGCCTAATTCTGCTCGTTGAACACCAATTTTAGTTCTAAAACCATTAAAAATAGGTACTGATACATTTACACCAATATTGCCCGAAAAAGTTCCTCCCAACTGCAAAAAATAAGGCACTACATCATCCGTGTTTGGATATTTAAACCCTGTTGAGAAATTGCTACTTATTCCTCCATAATACGATATAGTTGGCCAGAAGGCTCCTTTAGCGATTTTTACGGCAATTTCAGCGCTTCTTTCTCGTAATTTTGAGGCTAAAATATTCGGTTGATTGGTAACTGCATCTGCATAGACCTCATCTAAAGTAGCCACCTCTAAAGATTCCTCAACCTCCAAATCCGAAGTAGACTGAATGGACATCGCCCTCGATACATCTATATTCATCAATGTTTTTAATGTTACATAGGCTAAATCAATGGAATTTTGAGCAACAACAATATTCTCTTCATCCCTAGCGATTTGAGCCTCCAAATCGTATTTGCTATTTTCTGCCAATACGCCTCCTTTAATCAACTTTAGCGTTTGTTCATATTGAGCTTGGGTTACCTTCGCTTGCTCTTCCAAAACACCTTTATTTTCTTCTGCCAACAAAATGGACAAATAAGCCTGAGCAACCGATAAGGCAACGTCATTTTTAGCTTGTTGTACATCTTGTTCTGCTGCTTCTAAGTCTATTTTGCTTTGTTTAATCGTATTTCTAATTTGTCCTCCTTGAAACATCACTCCATTTAAATTCAGAGAAAGACCAGATGTTAAGGTAGGAATGGTATTAAATTCATAGGATGTCAAATCAACAGATCGCCCAAAGTTAACTCCATTTCTAAATCCACCATTAATGGTAGGAGCTTGTGCCCAAATAGCTTGCTTTTTAGTGAGTTGGGCTTGGTTCTGATTCAAACTGGCTTGCTGTACTTGTAAACTATTTTGAATCGCATAATTAATACATTTTTCTAGTGACCACTCATCTCCAGCATCTTGGGACTTTGCATTAATTACAATTAGTAAAAAAATTAAACTTAAAATTTGCTTGTGCATATCAGATTGTATAGAATTAAATGAAAGTTAAGTAGATGGAAAAATAAGGCGTAAAAATCTATGTTCTGTTCGAGTTTATCATACGATTGATTAGCCAAAGAGCTATTTATCATTACTCTGCTTGAAAATCGTATCCATTTATAGTACCGTATAAATTTTTACTACAATTACACCTATTCAAAAAATTAGTTCAAAAATGCCCTATATTTAACGTTTGATTAGTAATTGCATTTCCAAAAAGGAATAATAAAAACCAAGATACGATGTTTTCTGTTTTTTCGCATGAATATTATATGAAAGAAGCGTTAAAGGAAGCTGAAAAGGCGGCACTAGTCGACGAAATCCCCGTTGGGGCTATAGTCGTCTGTCGTCAACAGATTATAGCACGGGCACACAACTGGACAGAACATTTAACAGATGTTACCGCCCACGCAGAAATCTTAGCCATTACTGCTGCTAGCAAATACCTAAACAACAAGTATCTTCAAAAATGCACGCTTTATGTTACCTTAGAACCTTGTGTAATGTGCTCAGGAGCATTAGCGTGGGCACAACTAGGGGAGTTGGTCATTGGAGCTACGGATGCCAAACGAGGGTATTCTCAATTGGCTCCCCAAGCGCTACATCCCAAAACTAAGATTATAACAGGAGTTTTAGCCGAAGAATGCGGTCAGTTGTTAAGTTCTTTTTTTCAAAAAAAACGCTCCTAATCAGCAACAAGGGCTATGGGACTTAGCGTTTTTGCTTTTTGAGAAAAATCTGCACCCCTGGTTTGGGTTCTTGATGTCTATAAACCTTATTATAACGCAATAATCTTTTTAGTTTAATTCCATACAATTGAGCAATGTCATACATTCCTTGCCCTATATTTACAATATGTACATTGGTAGAAGCATCTGTATTGGAGTGTTGATAACAATTGCCTTTTTTGTTTAAGAATATATATTGCCCGACTTTGAGTTCTCGGCCTTTTAATTCGTTGTAACGATATAATTTTTTTGCCTTTTTTCTGTAGCGATCGGCTATAGATTCTAAATTATCCCCAGGCTGAACATACACGGCAGCAATCCCATTGATTTTAAACACATAAAGTGTCAACACCATATCTACGCTATCTGTTACAGCGCTAAAAGGATCTGGAATTCGAGTCGTTTTTGTTGTTGTATCGTCTGCACTTCGATCCACATCAGGTCCCATAGAAGGAAATATATCGGCTAATGCTCCTTCTGTTAAGGCCAAGACTTCCACCGTTAGATAATCTAACTTATACAACTCTAGACGTTCTATAATGCTGATTAAATTTTTAGCATAAGTTTTAGAAGTTGCATAACCTGATTTTTGTAAGCCTTTAGCCCAAGCTTTATAATCTTCTTTGTCTAACTCAAACAAAACTCCATAACGAAATGCTTTCTTGGGATTGAGCAAAAATTCACTGTGTGCAATATAAGATTCTTCTGCACTTTCATAGACCCTGAAACAGGATTTCACAACCTCATCATCCCAAACATAATGGGTCTCTCCTTGCCAGACCTCTCCACCACATTTAATACCAAAATGATTGTTGGCCACACTCGCCAATTCACTTTCTCCCACTCCTGATTCTAGAATTCCCTGTGCCATTTTAATACTAGCAGGAATTCCTGTTCGGTCCATTTCGGCAACCGCTATATGTTTGTATTTTTCAATATAAATTCTAGCTTTTACATCATCAATATAAAAGTTTTCTAACAGAGGAGCCGCTAGAATTGAGTGCGTTTGAAAGGTTAACACCCCTAAAAGAATTACAATAATACCTCGCATGTTTTATTTGCTTTTTAATATAACGTTACTGCTATTGGGAGTAGTTCTTACTGTTTAGCTTCTTCCAAAATTAAAGAATAAAATACAATTGCAACAATAGTGGCAATACCGATTACGCCTCCAATCAACAAAAAAGTTTCTTGAATAGAATAAACATCTGCCGTCCACCCCAATATTGGAGCAACTAACGCATACATAATTCGTACAGAAAAGCCTCGAATGGATAAGACGGTGGCTCGCATATCTGAAGGAGCATGCTGATTGATCAAATTCAAAAAGGTAGGGGTTGCTAATCCTCTCAAGGCATACATCATAAACATAGCTGCTAAACCCAGCCATAAGTATTCGCCTCCATACATTCCCAATACAATATATCCTAAACTAAACCCTAATAATATAATAAATATCAGCTGTTTTTCTCTGAATATTTTCATGCTATAATGAGCATTTAAAGCAAAAAATGCAACGGTTATATTTAAGGCGGCCCACAAGTACCCTATTTGGTTTTCAGCTATCGCTTTGTAATCAAAATAAGGTTGCGCAAACCAAGCCAATAATAACGAAGCTAAACCAAAGGTAGCTGCAAGAAAAATAAAAAACCTTAGCTTCTTATTTTCCCAAAAGGTATACCGTAAGATATATTTTACTTGTTCCCAATTGCCTCTATTGTGGGTTTTATGAACAGGTGGTTCCACCAAAGAAAGTGCTGCCAACACTCCTATACAACTGATGCCAACCTGCATATACATAGGGTATCTTAGCCCATATTGATAAGCCAACCAACCACCAATCACAGCGGCTATGGCTTCCGAAAAAGTACCAATTGCATAGGTTCTTCCTTCCCATTTTAGGTAGTCTCCTTTTCGATCCAAGATATGCAAGGTATCATAAAGCATTGCTGAATCCGTTCCTGATATAAAACTAGCTCCTAAACCACCAATCATTGCCCCAAGTCCCATTGTCCAAAAATCAAACGATAAACTGTAAATTCCAAACTGCCCCGTAATAAATAATGTTCCTAAAATAATTGAATTTTTTCGCCCTAGCCGATCTGAAAAATAGCCCGAAGGAATTTCAAAAAAAGCAACCGACATAGAATAAATCGCATTAATCGTCATTACTTCTCTCAAATTAAGCCCATTAGATTGTATAAACAATACAATAATTGGCATATACACCATGAACCACTTGGACATTTTTATGACATAAAGTTTCCATATATTTCCTGCAATATTCATTTCTCAGCCTTTTATTCTATTCTTGTGACTTGTTCATTTTCTAATTGGTAAACTTGCTGGCTTTCGGGGCAATGAGCTAGGTTGTTTTTGTCAAACGCCAATCGATGCCCATACTCACTCACCCAGCCAACTTGCTTGGATGGGTTGCCAACCACCAAGGCGTAAGGGGCAATATCTTTGGTGACAACAGCCCCTGCTCCTACTAGGGCAAATTCTCCAATTGTATTGCCACAAATTATTGTGGCATTTGCTCCTATTGAGGCTCCTTTTTTTACAAGGGTAGAACGGTATTGCCCTCTTCTAACAACTGCTGATCGTGGATTTATGACATTGGTAAAAACCATTGATGGTCCCAAAAACACATCGTCTTCGCAAATTACCCCTGTGTAAATAGATACATTGTTCTGCACTTTTACATTGTTGCCCAAGATAACATCTGGTGAAACGACTACATTTTGCCCGATGTTGCACCGCTCGCCTATACAACAATTGGGCATGATGTGACTGAAATGCCAAATTTTTGTTCCTGCTCCAATTTTACATCCTTTGTCTATAACCGCTGTTTGATGTGCTTGATATTTCATCTTGTTGTTGTTTGGTGTGGTGGTAAAATTAAGGTAGTGGTAAACACGTTGGTTTACCACTACCTTGGTTTACCACTACCTTTTTTATTTTTGGCGATATATATTTTCTATTATTTCTACAACTTTTAACCCTTCTAGGGCATTGGTTGTAATGGGTTTTCTATTTTTTAAAACATCAATTACGTTTTCGATTACATACACATGATTGGCAGCAGATCCTTTATAAGCACCATAATCATTTGCGGGGTTAGATGCCGTTAATGTAGGCATTTCATAGTCCTTTATATTACAATACTCCACTTCATTCATGTATTGTCCTCCTATCTTTAACGACCCTGAACGCCCAATAATAGTCAGGCTACTTTCTAAATTGGAATCAAAGACAGCCGTTGAATAATTAATACAGCCCATTCCTCCATTGATAAAATCAAAATGAACAATTCCAGAATCTTCAAATTCTGTAGAATGCTGATGCGCAAAATTATGAAATACTGCTTGAATGTTTGTTACATCTCCAAAGAGCCAATACAGAATATCTATAAAATGAGAAAACTGTGTAAACAATGGTCCTCCATCTAATTCTATAGATCCTTTCCAACTGTGTTTTTTTCCATTTTTGTAATAATATCGATCATCCCGATTCCAATAACAATTAATTTGTACCATATAAATTTCTCCCAATAGCTTTTCCTCGATGATCTGCTTTACCCAAATAGAAGGCGGCGAATAACGATTTTGCATGACACAAAAAACTCGACGATTGACCTGCAAAGATTTAAAAATAACCGCTTCACAAGCCTTTTTGGTTAACCCCATTGGCTTTTCACAAACCACGTGTTTTTCTGCCTCCAATGCTAAGATAGCTTGCTCTGCGTGCACTCCATTGGGGGTGCAAATACAAACTACATCGAGTTCTAAATCAGCAGCCAATAATGCCTCTATAGAAGAAAAAAAAGGCACCTCAAATTCTTCTAGCCCTAAGCAATCCGCTGGCAAAACATCACACAAAGCTACTAACTCTGCTTCTTCATTTTTAGCAATCATAGTAGCATGACGTTTACCAATATGCCCAGCTCCTACTACCGCAAATTTAATAGTAGCCTGATGATTTTTTTTCATATTAAAGGATGATTTTCAAAGAAAAATTTATAGTGGGACAAAGATAAAAAAAGCTGTAATGCACTTAAGCACATCACAGCTTTTTTAAGACTTATTTTTATTATAAACAAGGCTACTACTCTCTCAAAATTACGAGTCGTTGCGTCCTTGTTTGTTTATTATTGAGTAATCGTAGGAAATAAACCCCTGCTGCCAAGTTATTTGTTCTTATCTCCCAACGATCTTGTCCAAATGCCAACAATAATTCTTGGTGGACAATTCGACCATTTAGATCATAAAGTTGCAATTGTGTATCTTCTTTTAATGATTCATCCAACTGCAATTGAAACTTTCCAGTATTCGGATTGGGTCTTAGCTTAAATTGAATATCATCCAATGAACTTTTTAATCGACCAATTCCAACCGTACAGGTATCAGGTACCCCTATTGCTGTTTTCAAAGTAGCGGTATCAGAACCACAAGCATCTGTCACAATCAGTGTTATTAAATAACAGCCTGAGTCTGCATAAGTATGAAATGGATTAGGGATTTGATACGTTGTCCCATCCCCCATATTCCATAAATAATCCGTTGCTTGTTGCGCCCCTGTTGATGTATTATTCATTGCGACTGTCCATCCGCTTTTGGTAATTGTGAATGCAGCATGCGGAGCCGTATCTATATTAACAGAAACATAGTCTGAACCTGAACAACCTAAGGGGTGAGTAATCGTAACGGTATAAAATCCTGATGTATTAACAATAATTTGTTGTGTTATCTCTCCTGTACTCCAAATATAAGACATTCCCTGCCCTCCATAACCTGCATCAAGTGTATCGGTATAACAAGCATCTACATAATTCCCCAAATTAGGTGTAGGAGGGCTTATTATTTGTGAAATATACGCTGTATCAACCAATACACAACCAATATCGGTCGTTACAGTGACCGCATAAATTCCAGTACTCGGTATTGTAATTGCATGGGTTGTATCTCCCGTATTCCAAACAAAAGAAGCATTATTCATGGTATAATTGGTTGCTAATTGATTATCACAAGCAGCATTCCCTACAGGAAGTCCAACAGGCATCGGCTGTGTCACAACTATTGTATCATTAACCGTACAAGCAGCACCATCCGTCATGGTTAGCACATAAGTCCCTGCATTATCAAATGTCACTAAGCCTGTTGTCCAGCCATTGCTCCAGTTATAAGATGAAATATTAGGATGTCTTGCATCTATTGTTACAGAATCACAGGTATAAATAGAGTCTGGTAAATCCACAGGAATATTAACGGTTACGCTAAATGTATCGGCCATTGAATGACAGGCAGGATAGGCATAACTAAAATGCCAATCAAAGAAATAGTAATAGTCTACATTTAATACCGTCCCTGTTAAGGTGGCAATGCCTGCACTAGAAGAGGGGGTTATCAGTGGACGTTGATCCACTAAAAACGATGTATTAATGCTAGAAAAACTCAATTGATATTTGTTACCTGGTGGTATTAAAAAATCAAGTGGAACAAACACCTTCTCCCGTGCCTTGGTCACTGTATAATTAACCGTATTTATAATATTTCCTACTGAATCCATTAAATCAATGACTACTGTAGCGGGGGCTGTATTTACATAAATTGCTACCGAATCGAGCACTGCATACTCATGAACGTCAAAAGTATTGGTGATAATAAAATTCAAATAAGAGCTTGTTTCTTGAGGATTATCGTAGGCTTGATTGCCAATTCGAGTAGTTGCTTTTGGGGCTACATCCAACCAAAAATCTGTGGTGTCTCCTATATAAACGTCATAAGGTGCTGTTAAATAAACAACATCATTTAAATCGCTAGAATCATACCATACCACAATTCCATCACTAGTTGGCAAAGGAATACTTACAATTTGTGGTGCACAAATCCCAAAATCAGTTGCCACTGGATCTGCTGGCGTGTTCAAAAATTGAACAAAAATATCTTGACTCGTGGCGCAAATTCCATCATTTGTCACCGTAACTTGATAATAGCCAGATGTTGTCACGACCAAGGTATCGCTAGTGTCCATCGTATTCCACTGATAAGTATAGGCTGGGTTATGGATTGGCGTAGGGTCTATTACAATAGAAGATAATGTACAAGTAGCTGTATCCGCTGCCATTTCAATAACAGGAGAAGGTGGAACCATCACCTCTACTGGCAAACGATCACTAGCACAAGAAGGGGTCGAAATGCGCCAATCAAAGAAATAAATGTATTGTTGCGAAAGGCTGGCAGGAACGGTTCCTGTAAATGTTATTTCAGGAGTACTTAATTGCCCTAAGTTGGTATAGGGAGAAAGGAATAGTATTTTTCCCGAAGATTTATTCCCCAACTGAATAGAATAATTTCCAGCCTCTAATAAGGTATCTATCTGAATAATATTCTCCCCAATATTGCTTAAAGTTAGTGCTTGTGTATAATAAGGATAGTTTGCTTTGTAAATCGTTAACGTTGCTGTTGTAAAGGTATCAACATAAACAGATACGGTATTTAGTAGAATCGCAGAATTTACATTAAATGTCATGCCACGAGTCGGAACAATACTATTTTGGGGTTCTCCCCAAACATTAAGATTAGAATTGGGATCATATTTTGCTCCTATTGAGGATGATTTTGGAATAAATCCAATCCCCTCTACCCATAAAGTTGTTGTATCCTGTACATTAACAATCACAGAATCTCCCAATGCAAATGGCGTGGTACTCGTCAAAGAATCATACCAAGCATAATAAGCTGCATTACCAGTTGCATAAAAGGTAACATTTCCCTTACAGACTGTCGTATCATTAGGGGGAATCACTAAGCTAGGTGGTTCTACAACAAAAACATTGACGCTATCATGATCATCGCAAATTCCATCTGTTGCCAACAAAGCAATCATTTTAGAGGAATCGACAATAATAGAAGCGGTCGTTTCGCCTGTACTCCAAAGATACGAAGTAGCACCAAAACTACTCGCATCCAAAATAAGTGTATCACCACAAATAATGGTATCAACAGGGAAATTAATCGTAGGAGTAGGCAACACGGTCACAACACTTGGCAATCGATCAGAAGGGCAACTCAATGCATTTACATTCCATTTATAAAAGTACTGATAGGTTGTTGAACTAGGCAACCCAGATTTTATCGTTACAAAATCTCCATCAATTGGAAAGCCTAAAAATGGACGTTCTGATAATACAGAATTGGTATTATAATTTGTAAGCATCAATTTATAATTAGTCCCTGCTAAAATCTCAAAACCTAAGGGAATGATATTCTCCCCAAGTGTAGTTAAGACAATGGGTTGGCTATTTAGTACGGTATTGTTTTCATCCCATAACTCTATCGTTCCAATCAAAGAAGTTTGATTAATATACATGCTAACCTCCTTTAGTAGTACATCTTCGTGTACATCAAATAGCAGCCCCCGCACTTGATCTGGAAAAAAGTAGCCTGATTGGGCTGCAACAAAGGTATCTACCAAACCTTGTGGGTATATTTTATTCGAAAAGTTTTGACCAGCACCCCATATTGTATCGGTTACTTGTGCATGGTACATAAAATGATTTCCGCTTCCTAGGTAAGTTCCTCCCATTGGTTCGGTATACCATTTAACCACATCGGCTCCAGCAGCTATTCTTGGTATTAACCCAACACAAGTAGAGGTATCTGTAGAAATTAAATTTAAAATAGGTATAGGTGTCAAATAAACGTCTATGCTATCTGAAACCGAGCAGGTTCCAATCGTAGAGGTAACACTATAACTGCCTTCTTGTGTGATTAGAATAGCACTTGTTGTACTTGTTTGATTCCAATTATAACTTGCATTCGGATAATATACATCCAACGTAACAGAGTCATTACAAACAATTGTGTCGAATGGAAAATCAATAATCGGAGTAGGCAGCATACTCAATACGACAGAATCTTTTCCAGAAGTACATAAATCGGTTAACCTGGTTATTTTCCACTCCCAGAAAGCAGGATAAACGGTTGGGTCGGTTGCATTTTTTAGATTAATGTAAGGGTAGGTATACTGATTCCAAGCGTTTCCTCCAAACGGGTACAACGAATGAACTCCTCCCCCTGATACATTTCGTAAATAAAGCGTGTAGTTAGTTCCGATAGGTATATCAAAATCTAAATACACCTCGTAAATCCCCGCACTAGCATAACTAATGCTTTTAGAGGCAATGACCATTCCCAAAGAATTTTCCAATTCTACATCCGCTGTAAAGGGACCTCCATTAATATCAATATGGACACTATTCAACCGAATATGCTCGGTCGCATCAAATATAATTCCTCGACCACTAACCGTTGGATAGCTACTCCCTCCTTGGGCAAAAGTCCTACCTATGGTATCATAATAGGTTGCTTCATAATATAGCGTTGTTGTGTCCATCAAGTTATACAACAAATCATTACCATACGCTAAGGTATTGCCCAATTGGTCTGTCCATTGCAAAAGACCAATATTTACCCCTGCGGTTAAGGCATAATTACCTCCACACAAAATACTGTCTACTGGCTGTTGTGTAAATATAGGACGAGGTTTTATCCAAAGATCTAAGCTATCTTCAACAACACAATCTCCCCCATAACTAACCGTCACATAATAAAGATCTGTACTCGTAGCCTGAATAGTGGGGGTTGTATCCCCAGTACTCCAGTTATACAAATAGCCTGCTCCAATATTGGTCGCATCCAAAGACAAACTTCCTCCACACAAAACCGTATCCACTCCTAAATCTACAATAGGAGTTGGTAGTAGCTCTATAAACGTTGAATCTACGGTTGAATAACAACCATTTGAGCGAGTTACTTTCCACTCCCAAAAGATGGGATAAACGGTTGGATCGGTTCCATTTTTTAGGTTGATATAAGGATACGTGTATTGATTCCAATTGCTCCCTCCAAATGGATACAAGGAATAAACTCCCCCTCCGCTAATATTCCGCATATAAAGCGTATAGTTAGTCCCTACAGGTATATCAAAATCTAAAAACACTTCATAGGTGCCTGCTGCTCCATAACTGATGCTTTTGGTTGCTATGACTGTTCCCAAAGAATTTTCCAATTCTATATCTGCTGTAAAGGGTCCATTGTTGATTCTTATCATTACACTATTTAACCGAAGTGCTTCTGATACATCAAATATAATTCCTCGACTTACAGTTGGGTAACTACTCCCTCCTTGGGCGAACATCCTACCTATTGTATCGACATAAATAGCTTGATAATAGAGCATTGCTGTATCTACCAAATCATAAGACAGGGTATCCTGTAATGCCAGTGTTCGATCCAATTCGTCAAACCATCGAACCGTTCCCATATTGGCATTGACCACCAAATTATAATTTCCACCACACAAAGAAGTATCTGCGGGGCTTTGTAAAATAGTAGGACGGGCATTCACTATTAAATTTAAACTATCCACAACTGGACAATTGCCTCCTAAACTTACGGTTACTTTATAAAGGTTGGTCGTCGCAGCTTGAATTGTAGGTGTTGTATCATTTGTACTCCATTGATAAGTATAACCAGCACCTATGTTAGTGGCATCCAATACTAATGTATCTTCACACAAAATCGTATCTGCTCCTAAATCTACTATTGCTGTTGGATAAACCGCTAATTGTACAGAATCTAGGGTTGAATAACAACCATCCAAACGAGTTACTTTCCACTCCCAAAAGATCGGGTAAACGGTTGGATCGGTTCCATTTTTTAGGTTGATATAAGGGTAGGTGTATTGGTTCCAACTGCTCCCTCCAAATGGATACAAGGAATAAACTCCCCCTCCACTAATATTTCGCATATAAAGCGTATAGTTAGTCCCTATAGGTATATCAAAATCTAAAAACGCTTCATAGGTGCCTGCTGCTCCATAACTGATGCTTTTGGTTGCTATGACTGTTCCCAAAGAATTTTCCAATTCTATATCTGCTGTAAAGGGTCCATTGTTGATTCTTATCATTACACTATTTAATCGAAGTGCTTCTGATGCATCAAATATAATTCCTCGACTTACAGTTGGGTAACTACTGCCCCCTTGTGCAAACGTTCTAGCAATTGTATCTTGATAAACAGCTTGATAGTAAAGTGTTGTTGTATCTTCTAAATGATAAGACAAGGTATCTCCTACGCCTATGATATGCCCAGCAGTATCTTTCCACAGTACAATACCTGCATTAACAGCTGTAACTACATCATACCAACCTTTGCATAAGGCAGTATCCACTGGACTTTGCAAAAAGGTTGGTCTTGCTTTTAGAACAAGATCAATACTGTCTTCAACCGAGCAGTTTCCTCCTACAGAAACAGTTACCTTGTATACATCCGAATTTGTTGCTGTAATAGAAGCGGTTGTAGCTCCTGTACTCCATTGATAAGTAAAACCTCCCCCGATATTGGTCGCATCCAAAACCATGCTATCTCCACAAAGCACTGTATCTACTCCTAAATCAACTACTGCTGTTGGCAATCTGTTCAGTGTCACTGAATCTAAAGCTGCATAACAAGCGTCTAAGCGAGTTACTTTCCACTCCCAAAAGATGGGATAAACGGTTGGATCGGTTCCATTTTTTAGGTTGATATAAGAATAGGTGTATTGATTCCAACTGCTCCCTCCAAATGGATATAAGGAATAAACGCCCCCTCCACTAATATTCCGCATATAAAGCGTATAATTAGTCCCTACAGGTATATCAAAATCTAAAAACACCTCATAGGTGCCTGCTGCTCCATAACTGATGCTTTTGGTTGCGATGACTGTTCCCAAAGAATTTTCCAATTCTATATCTGCTGTAAAGGGTCCATTGTTGATTCTTATCATTACACTATTTAATCGAAGTGCTTCTGATGCATCAAATATAATTCCTCGACTTACAGTTGGATAACTACTGCCTCCTTGGGCAAACGTTCTACCAATAGCATCAACATAAGCAGCTTGATACCAAATAGTAGCAGTATCAACTACATTATAAGAAAGTGTATTGCCATAACCTAAGGTATTTCCTAGACTATCCAACCAAACAATAGTTCCTGTATCGGACACAGCACTAAGATCAAAAAAGCCACTACAAACCGCAGTATCAACAGCCTGTTGTGTGTATATAGGACTTCGTCTAAAAGTCACTACAATACTATCCCTTGTGGTTCCAGTTATGTCTGTTACGTCTACCCAATAAATACCTGAAGTATCCACCGTAATTGTTTGAGTGATTGCCCCTGTATTCCAAACAAATGTAGCTCCAGCATTAGACGCATCTAATATCAATGTATCGCTGCACAGTATGGTATCTGTACCTAAATTGACGGATGGCTGGGCTTTTGCTAAATTGGGAAGGAGAAATAAGAATACTAAACAAAATAAGGTCATCGTTTTCATATACTTTCTTTTACTTCTAGAAATTAGAAAAACATTGATCAAGTTAGTAGTCCGCTAATTTTTAGTGGTCTATGGTTGAATCAAATCCAATTTATTTTAATTAATAAGAAAGACTATAACAACTCAACCTCTTCACCTTATAAATTCTAGGTAAAGAGGTTAAACAGTATACATTCTTCAATTCAATATAGTATATATTGAGCAAATAAGCAACAATAAAGGCAATCCTATTGGCAATAGGATTATAAGTTTTACAAACTCCAAACAATGAAGTCTTTCATTCTTTCTTTTGAGTATAAATTTTTCAAATCAACTAAGATGGGTTGACCATTACTAATGGATTCAAAATAGGCTGCGTCTAAGGTTTTGTAAGCCTCATGCGCTACTGCAATAATCACAGCATCATATTTTTTATTGGGAGCAGCTATTAGGCTAAAACCATACTCCTGTTCTACCTCTTCAGATGATGCATAGGGATCAACTGCATCAACATTAACCGAAAAATCTTTGAGTGCTGCGACCACATCAGCTACTTTAGAGTTTCTAATATCAGAGACATTTTCTTTAAAAGTAACCCCCATAACAAGTACATTTGCTGCTTTTAGGTCTTTGCCTTCCTGTAGCAAGAGCTGTACTAACTTAGTAGCAACATGAGAAGACATATTATCATTAATACGTCTACCACTAAGGATTACTTGTGGGTTATAATCCAATTTTTGCGCTTTGAATGTCAAATAATATGGATCAACGCCAATACAATGTCCCCCCACCAAACCTGGGTAAAACTTTAAGAAATTCCATTTTGTTCCAGCAGCTTTTAACACATCCATTGTAGGGATGTCCATTTTATCAAAAATGATAGACAATTCATTCATCAAAGCAATATTAAGGTCACGCTGTGTATTTTCGATCACTTTTGCTGCTTCTGCAACTTTAATACTAGTAGCTCGATGCACCCCCGCCTCAATAATTAATTCATATACTTTGGCGATATTTTCTAGGGCATCTGCATCACTGCCCGATACTACCTTTACAATTTTTTCAATGGTGCGTTCTTTATCCCCTGGGTTAATGCGTTCGGGAGAGTATCCGATTTTAAAATCTGTTCCTAACGTTAAACCAGATAATTCTTCCAAAATTGGCAAACAATCCTCTTCGGTACAACCAGGATATACTGTAGATTCAAACACCACATAATCTCCTTTTTTTAGCACTTGTCCAACGGTATTAGACGCCCCCAACAATGGTTTGAGGTTAGGGGTACGAGAAGAATCAATTGGAGTTGGAACAGCAACCACAAAGAAATTAGCCTCCTTTAGATCTTCAATATCAGCCGTAAATTGAATGTCACAACCTTCAAAAGCACTAGCTTCTAATTCTTTGGAGGGATCAATATTTTGTTTCATCATTTCAACACGTTGCGCATTGATATCAAACCCTATAACCGATACTTTTCTAGCAAAAGCCAAAGCAATCGGCAAACCAACATAGCCCAATCCAATAATGGCTATTTTTTTTTCTTTATTTACGAGCTGTTGATACATTTTCTCCTTATTTTATTGTGAAAAATATGGTTCTTTGACAACTCTATCACGAAGTAATCGCATGACCCCAGCTATGTTGGCTCACCTGCGTAGGCTTGTAGCCAAAGCTACAAGGGACTAGCAAAAACAGGAAGCTAACCAACGAGCAGTTCCAACAAAGCTGCTACACAAACGTAGTGCACGAGTAGCTTTGGTACTATGTACCAACTGGAATGCCTAACAACATAGTAACCACGCAGTAGCAGCGAAGCTAATCCTGTCCAATAGTAAATTTTATTGCCTGTTTATTACTCCTTTTGTTATAAGTCCTGTATTTATAGGAACTCCGCACACTATTTATAACTTTCTTTCCAAAAAAGTAATTAAAAGCTTACCCTCTTTTAGCGTTTACCTCACGATTGGTCAAAGAACAAAACATTCTAACCTACTAATCTATTTTCCAAAAGTTGACCTTAATTAAGACAAGTAGTGTTTAAAAGTTAGGCAAAAGTCGAAAAACAAACGTAATATTTCATTTTTCCAGACAAGAATTTACAAAAAAATTCCTAGCAGAACTTTCTTATCTATAAAAAAACCATCAACTTAGTGAGTAACATAGCGCTTACTAAAAAAATAAGTACTATTCTTAGAATTGTTGCAGAGGTGTATTTCAAACCTTTAAAATCGATTTTTAACGCTTCTAGTGTTAATGGTATTACTATTGTAGAGAATCCCTATATCATAGAAATCTTTTTTTCATAAATCTGTTGCATTCATTTTATTTTTAATAACCCCATATACTATTATAAAAATGACTATTGCTATTATAGGAGCGACTTCTTTTCTAGGCAAAACCCTTATTTCTGAATTAAAAGAACGTAATCATCAATTACATCTATTTAGTAGAACCAACTCTTTTCAGTTTATGCCTACTGCACAGTGGCATCCTTACAACTACCCACTCACCCCTTTAGATACCGCTGTTTTAATGGACTTTGATTTAATCTTTTATTGTGCAGGAGCAGGCATTCAACCACGGCACAAGGATAATGATCAGACCATTTATGAGTTAAATGCATTTGAGCCTATCCGATTGATAACAAAACTAAAAGAAGCAGATTATAAGGGCAAACTAGTTACCTTTGGTTCTTATTTTGAAATTGGGAATCACTCCGAAGAACGCCTCTATACTGAAAAAGAACTGGTTGCTCATAACAACCCACTCCCGAACACCTATTGCACAGCCAAAAATCTCTTAACTCGATTTATAGATTTAGAACTAAGAAAAGAACAGGCACTTCCCTATTGTTTACAGCATTTTATCTTAACAAATATCTATGGAGCTACAGAAAATGACAATCGCCTAATTCCTTATATTGTTCAAAGCAGTATAAAACAAGAGGCACTAAATTTTACTTCAGGAGAACAACAACGCCAATATACCCATATTAGAGATATTACCCAGTTCCTTTTCCAAACACTAGAAAACAAAGAATCAGGCATATTTAACCTTACTAATAGCCAGACAATTAGTGTGCGAGATATGATAGAAAAAGTTCTTCACATTATTCAAGGAGAATTAGATATTCAGCCTCAAGTTACGTTTGGAACCGTCAACAAAAGAGATGTCAGTATGAAATACTTAGGCTTAAATACATCCCATCTACAAAATTGTTTTAATTTTGCACCGAAAATAAGCCTAGAACAAGGCATCAAAGAATACATAAATTTGTATGCGCAGATAAGCTAACATGTTTGAGTATCGTTACACCATGATCTGCCGCCAAATAACAGAGCCAATAATATGGAACAAACTAATACCTTGTTAGAGGATGTTTTGGTCATCAAAAGCCCAGCTTTTTTTGACCAAAGAGGTGGTTTTATAAAGTTATTTAACCAACAAGCAACGGTCTTAGAACACTATGAAATCAAGCAGGTCAATTTTGTTCAAAACAAAGAAAAAGGCATCATCAGAGGCTTGCATTATCAAACGGGAGCTTTTGCCGAATCTAAGTTTTTTAGAGTACTTCGAGGAAGCATTCAATTGGCATTTGTCGATCTAAGAACAAGCCCTCTTGATTATAAAAAAGCAAGCACCATTACCTTAGATAAGCCCGATATGGGCGTATTGATCCCCAAAGGCTTTGCAACAGGATACCTTACCTTAGAAGCCAATACAGATGTATTGTATTATTCGGATAATATCTATGAACCATCCTCTGAAAAAGGCATTCGTTGGGATGATCCTTTGTTCAAAATACAGTGGTTAACCTTCAACCCTGACTTATCGCAAAAAGATAGAGCTTGGCCTAATATGAACAATACAAACGAACAATAAATATGCTCATTGATATTCTAATTCCTACTTATAACAGAGGAAATGATGTTTTGTCTAATTTAAAAGAACTGCAACAGGAAATAGCAACCTATAATCTTTGGGATCAAGTTCAAGTAATTATTTCAGACAATTGTTCTCCTGATAATACCGCAGCTCTTATTGAGCTTTTTAGCAAAGAAAAAGACGAACGTTTTATCCTTCAATATTATCGAAACGACTCTAACATTGGTCTAGAACCCAATGCCTTGGCGGTGTTATCTAAAGCTAGCAGCCCATTTGTTTTGTTTCTTGGGGATGATGATTTCTTGGCAAAGGGCTATCTTCAGTATTGTTATGAATCGATCCAAAAACATGCTAATTTAGGCTGTATTATTCCTGGAATTGTGTCTATTTTTAAGGATAATTCTACAAAAGATGTACGAGGAAATGCTCCCGAAAAAGTATTTGAAGCAGGGTTTGATGCAGTACTAGAATGTTCTCATTGGGGGCATCAAATGTCAGGAATCTTATGCAAGCGAGATGGCTTAGTGGACTCCTATTTAAGTCAAGAGGAATATAGAACTCCTTATCTTTTTTTATACTTTACTGCTTATTCTTTATCCTTGCATACAGGCATTTACAATCCTCAATACAAGACTAGAGTTAACAATTTTAATGAGAAAGATTGGGGATACAATGAGGTTGGCTTATTAGACGAAGTGTATAAATGTTATTACTACTTTAAAAATACCTTTTCTGAAGAACAAATCACAAGCCTACTCATTAGATTTACTCGATTGCATTCTTATCGACTAGCTTTCTCCAGCAAAAATCTGAGCAACATTTATACGCAATACAAGTTTTTGCAAAAGATCACACCAAAACTTAAATCGTTTAAACGTGAATTAAGAAAGTTATTTATCAAAGATACAATTAGAGCCTTTATTGGCAAAAAAGGAGCATAAATGAGTGCAAAAAAACGATATAGGATATTAATTACATCCAATGAGCCTTGGGGAGACATTTGGTTTTCAAAGCAACATTATGCCAATGAATTAGCTAAATTGGGGCATGAAGTTTTTTTTCTAAATGCTCCTAACTATTGGTCTGCTCGTATGGCTTTATCCAATAAAGTTCAAATAGAAAAAATCAGTAAAAACTTATCTGTTGTTAACTATCATAATCCGCTTCCTTTAAGAGGATTCAAAAAGATGGCACTGTGGTTAAACGACAAAATTAATGAAAAAAAAATATACCTAGCACTCCCCCCCTCTGACTTACCCATTCTTTGGTGGAAATTTGACCCTTTTAGATTTGCCTATTTGAGTAAGCAATGGCGTAATTCGTCCATTACAGAGTTATATCATATTACAGACCCCTTTGATCATATTTTTTCAGACTCCTTGTTGGCCCAAAAAGCTCAATTGGTAGTTACTGTATTAAGACGTTACCAAGAATATTATGCTGCACTCAATCAAAAACCAGTGCTTTATATTCCACATGGTATCAGTGCAGATGAATTTCATATTGACGAGCAGATCAATACTTCATTTACCCAATATCAAGGCTCCATTTTAAAAATAGGGACTATTAATGATTATTATAACATTCAATTATTAATAGATATTGCTACTCATTTCAACGACAAAAAACTAGTAGTAGTTGGCCCTAATAAATTAACAATTCCGCAGAAACAACAACAGTTTCAACAATTAAAAAAATTAGCCAATGTAGTTATCACAGGACCACAAAAGGCGACCATGCTCAAATATTATGTCCACAATGCTGCGGTTTGTATTGTTCCCTATGACTTTCAGATAGAATCACTAAAAGGCACACCATTAAAAGTCCTAAATTATTTAGCCCAAGGCAAAGTTAGCATTACATCTATTGCTACAGACTTAGAACATTTGTTAGGGAAAGGCTTAATAAAGAGTGACCAGAAGGATCACTTTATAGCGAGTATAGCCAATGTTCTCAATGGAAAAATTAAGGTTGATCAGATATATTTAAATAATTTTTTTAATACGGTAAGTTATCCTGTGCTAATAGAAAAAATATTCCATGAACTCAATCAACAATCATAATTTAGTTTCTGTAATTATTCCTGCATATAAAGCAGGAGACTATATAGAAGAAACCATTCGGGGAGTATTGGCTCAAACACATCGTAATTTTGAGTTAATTATTGTAGATGATGGATCTCCTGACCACCAAGCTCAAATCATTGAACCGCTTGCTGCTTCAGACACACGCATACAATACATCAAACAAAAAAATGGAGGTGTTTCTTCTGCTAGAAATCATGGTTACCAATGCTCCAAAGGTGATTATCTAGCCTTTTTGGATGCCGACGATATTTGGTTGCCTCAGAACTTGGAGAAAAAATTGGCAAAGTTTGCCACAGATCCAGCTCTTGGTTTGGTGCATTCTGATATGGCTATTATGGATGGAAAATCTCAATTGACTGGCGAAACCAAAAGTGGAAAAGAAGGGTATATCTTGGATGATTTATTGTCTTGGAATGGAACCTGTGTTCCGACTCCAAGTAGTATTCTAGTCAAACGAACGGTTGTCGAAACAGTTGGTGGTTTTGATTTGGCCTTATCCAATGCCGCAGATCAAGAATTTTTCTTTAGGGTTGCCCAAAAATATAAAATTGGACGAGTACCAGAAGTTACTTGGTGGTATCGTGTTCATGATAATAATATGCACAGCAACATTCCTGTTATGGAAAAAGATGCCTTATTAGCTTATCAACGTGCGGAAGAACATCAGTTGTTCAAATCCAAATCGTTTAGAAATTTTTGTTTTGCCAATATGTATATGATTATGGGAGCATCCTGGTGGGGAGATGGCAACAACAAAAAAAAGGGGCTACAATACTTATTAAAAGCAATTTGGACTTACCCACCTGCCCTATCTAAAGTAGCTAAAAAATTATTCTCTTAGAAACAGAAAAAGAGCAACTTGGGCAAATGATTAAGGTTAGATTTTAAGAGTAGGTCATTTGGCTTGATTCAATGCTAATCGTCTTGTCCTGTACTCAGATTATTTATAAAAAACAAAATGGAGTCATCAACAAAAAAACCTTCTGTCATTATCTGTGCTTCTCATAGCTTTAAGGATCCATTGTTTAATGGCTTGATGTATCAATATATTTTGGGGCATCAAAAAGCAGAAGCTCAAAAATATCGCTACCATATTGTTACCGAAGAGCAAAAGGCTTATGCACTCTCTCCCCAAGAACAGCAATCCATTCAAGAAAAATTAGCTCAACAGGATATTTTCTGGCATCCGATGCCTTATCGTGGAGGCAAATTTATTTTATTTAAAAAGCTCTGGAATTTTATTGGGCTATTTTTTAAAATTTGGGGCATCAAACGAAAAGAGCAAGCCAAAGTTATCGTTGGTTTTTTGGCCATTGCAGGAGGCTATGCCTATATTATTTCACGCATCTTGCGCTTCAAACTTATGGTTTTTTGTTTTGAACCGCATAGTTTGTATATGAAAGAGTTTGGGATTTGGTCGGAGCGTTCCCTCAAGTATAAAATTCTAAATAAAATAGAACATTTGCAGGCCACTCAGGCAGATTATGTTACAGGGCCAACAATTCATACGATAGAACTCTTAAAAAAATGGAACTCTAAAGCCCAATTATTTCGGGTTCCTATTAGTGTAGATACAGAAAAATTCACCTTTTCGGCAACCGACCGACAACGCATCCGCAACCAATATAAGATTCCTTCTGATCGATATCTAATGTTGTATTTAGGAAAATTTAATGGCATTTATTATAACGAAAAAGAGGTGGCCGCATTTTGCAAGCGTTTGGTTGACTTTGATCCGAAAATTCTAATTTTCACCATTTCTCCAACACCATCTGAAACGATAGAACAAGCTTATTTAGAAGCAGGGCTTCAAGCTTCTGATTTTATCGTGCTAAATAAAATTCCCTACGATGAAATTGAAGGATATATTTCGGCTTGCGATATGGGAATGGTAGCGATTCCTCCATTGGATTCGCAAAAATACCGTACACCTGTTAAGATAGGTAACTACTTGGCTTGTGGCATTCCATTTCTCCTCAATAGAGGTATTGCTGACGATGATATTATGGCAGAAGAAGAAAATGTAGGTGTTGTTTTTGAAAGCTTAGATGCCAAAGATTTTGGGCAACCATTGGCTAAATTACGTGCCTTTATGGATGAAGAACCAACAAGTCTGCAAAAGCGTTGTAGAGCCGCTGCACTTAAACACCGAGGCATTCAAAACTCCGTAACGGTATTGCAGCAAATGATTGATGAGGTTTATTAGATGCGATCTACAGGCAAGAGCATATTTATAGTTTCTTGCTATCGATTCTTCCTATTTCTTCCCTAAAAGGATTATTACGCTTGTCTTTTTAGTGCTTTTTGACTAAAATTGTCTTGACAAAAAAAGTCCTATGAAACGATTTAGACAGATTATAAAAGAAAAGAGAGCGGAAAAAAAGTTGTACCTTCGAGAAGTTTCTGCTTTAATGAACATAGATCAAGCTATACTCAGTAAATTTGAAAGAGGGGAAAGAAAACCATCAAAAGAACAGGTAATTAAATTTGCCAATCTTTTTGATTTAAACCAAGAAGAACTCCTTATATCTTGGTATAGTGACAATATTGTAAATGCTTTGGCAAATGAAAAAAATGCCATAAAGATACTACAACTCGCAGAACAAAAAGTAAAATACTTAAAGAGCAATAAATAGTATGAAAAAAAACTTATTATCACTATTTTCTGGATGTGGTGGAATGGATATTGGATTTGAAGGAGGTTTTAAAATACCAAAAAGCACGCTCAATACAAAAGTCCATAAAAACTGGATTGAAAAGGAAGATGACTTTTATTATTACTTAAAAGAAACCTCTTTTGAAACAAAATTCTCTAATGATATAAGTTCCCATGCTAAAGTTGCTTGGAATGATTACTTTTCAAGAAAAAAAGGAGCAAAAGTAGATGAAATTTTTAGAGTTGAGAGTATTGTTGACATCGTAAAAAAATATCATCAGGGCGAAAAGGTATTCCCTAAAAATATTGAAATTGTTACTGGTGGCTTTCCTTGTCAAGATTTTAGTGTTGCAGGAAAAAGAAAAGGTTTTAATTCTCATAAAGACCACAATGGTCAACTCATTAAACATGAAACTCCAACAGAAGAAACTAGGGGGAAGTTATACATGTGGATGAAAGAAGTCATAGAAATTGTATCTCCTAAAATTTTTATTGCAGAAAATGTAAAAGGACTTGCTAATTTAGGGCAAGTAAAGGAAATAATACAATCTGATTTTTCTGAAATAAACGGGGATGGCTATCTAGTACTAGCCCCCAAAGTTTTACACGCTGGAAATTTTGGAATTCCTCAATCAAGAGAAAGAATTTTCTTTATTGGATTTAAAAAATCTGCATTAACTCCAATAGCTCTGAAAGCATTATCAAAAAAAGAAATTAAAGAACCCCATAGCCCATACCCTATTGCTACTCATAGGCTAAATGGAGAAATGCATTACTCCTCCATTGAAAAACTGATGCTACCTTTTACAAAATGTAAAACTGTCTTATTGGATCTCTTTGAACCAGATGCAAGCAGTGATTTATCTCAAAAACATTTTTCAAAAGCTAAATTTATGGGTAGGCATTGTCAAGGTCAAAAAGAAGTAGATCTTGAGCGATTAGCTCCTACGATTAGAGCTGAACATCATGGAAATATTGAATTTAGAAGACTCTTAATAGAAAATGGTGGAAAATATAATGAAGAATTCGACATGGGTAAAAAGGAAAGAAGATTAACTTTACGAGAATGTGCTAGAATTCAAACATTTCCTGATGATTTTAATTTTGTAATCCCAACTAATGAAGGCAGAAGGAAATTTTCATTAAGTCCTTCTCAAGGCTATAAACTTGTAGGAAATGCAGTCCCTCCTCTTTTAGCTTATCATATTGCAAAAAAAATTGAATCTAATTGGGCTTTTTATTTCAATTCATAATCGATTCAAAATCTAACTATTAACACAAAACACCATCATGAACAAAGGGCTAAAAATAAACTACTTAAATTCATTTCTGCATCTTTATTTTTACATACTAGAGGACAAAATAAATTCAACCCAAAACGAACTTAATTCAATCAAATTTCAATCTGAAGAAGCTAATACAGATGAATTTGTAAAAAGATATTTCAAAGAATACATTCTTAAAAACCCGACTATTAAAGGGACCAATCTAAAATCTCTGTGTATTAATATAGATTCCAATCCAATCACTATAAAAATTGATCGCTTTAATACCTTTCAAGTCATTAATGTCTTCTTGCCAGCAGAGCTTGACGAAACCAAGAAAAAGAAAATCTCCGAAACAAAAAATGCTGTTTATACAAGCCCTGATTTATATTTAGAAATTAGTGATGGAGAGACATCCTATTTTGAATCATTAGAGCTAAAATCAACTAAAAACAATAATATTCCAGGTTCTAGTGTTCAACAGGTTGCACCATTTGAGTGGGTTATTTTTGTAAAAAGAAGTGAAAAAAAAACAATTGTTTCGACAGGGCATTATATAAATAGTATTACAGAAAAGTTACCTTTTCCAGATCGAAGTCCTCGTCCTCAAATTGGATTTAACACACTCCAACAGTGGAATAAAAAAAATAGAGCGGTCAAAAACAATATCCTTTTTATCAACTACGATAGTTCTCAGAACCAATCTAAAATTAAACTTTTAGCTGATTGGCAAGACTATCTAGCTTCGGAGTGGCTAAATATTGTACAATCAAACAAAGCGCAAAAAAATGAGAAGTGGTTCAATAATGCCCTTAGAAAATTTGCATTAAAATTTCTTGAATACACAGAAACATTAAGCACAGAAGAAAAACAAAAATTAACTGATACTCTAAATTCGCTTATAAAATAATTTATATTCTGAGAGATTATCAGTAGATAACAAGAGCGATTTAATCCATCCAAAACCTCATATTTAAGCTTTGAGATTAGCGCTTATTCTTTACGACCTTATACACCAATAAGCAACCACATCACTAACCAACATTCAGGAGTAAAACAAACAAATAATAAAATTGGTATGGCAAAAGTATTTGTAACAGGCGGAACAGGTTTTATGGGGTCTCACATTGTAGAACTTTTGCTGCAACAAGGGCACGATATTACGGTATTGACCTCCAGCTCTAGTATCCACCCCAATATTCAACATCTACAAACGAAAATCAATATTGTTCGGGGCAATTTTGGCAACTATCAATTGGTTCTACAAGCGTTGAAACAGACGGATATCATCATTCATATTGCATGGACTACCGTTCCTAAAACCGCTTCGGAAAATCCTATTTATGATGCGCAAAGCAACATCATAGGCAGTATTCATTTGTTAGAAGCAGCCGTTCAAGCCAAGGTTAAGAAAGTCATCTTTGTCTCTACGGGTGGTGCCTTATATGGGGTTCCGCTTTATACCCCTATTGATGAGCAACATCCTATTCGTCCCATCTCGGCTTATGGAATTTCAAAAATGGCATTTGAACGTTATTTGCATTTTTTCTATCAGAATAAGGGCTTAGATTATTCTATTTTTAGAATTGCCAATGCCTATGGAACTCGCCAAAATCTAACCAAAAACCAAGGGGTAATTGGCATTTGGCTACAAAAAATCATGCAAAATCAAACCATTGAAATTTGGGGAGATGGCGAGGTTGTTCGAGATTATGTTTATGTTACAGATGTTGCACAAAGCATTGTTAATAGTTTGGAATACAAGGGAACACCTAAAATTTTTAACATTGGCTCTGGTTTAGGATATTCCCTCAATGAAATTTTAGCAGTGTGTAAAAAAGTAAGCCAAAAAAATCCTAACATTAATTATTTAGAGGGGCGTAGTTTTGATGTCCCTGTTAACATTCTTTCGATCCAACGAGCACAACAAATCCTAAACTGGCAACCTGAGGTCTCAATAGAAACGGGAATTGAACAAACTTGGAACTGGTTATTGGAACAGCAATAAAAAATCGCTAACGGAAAATTTTCCCATTAGCGATCTTCTGATTTTATCTAGAAATGTATCCTATATTATTTTAAACAAGCAGCAATAAAATTCACAAACAAAGGATGTGGATTTTCTACTGTACTTTTATATTCTGGATGAAATTGAACACCTACAAACCACTTGTGTTCTGGAATTTCAACTACCTCTACTAAGTTAGAGTCTGGGTTAATACCTGAAGGAATCAATCCTGCCTCTTTAACGGCATCCAAATACTCATTGTTAAATTCATAACGATGACGATGGCGTTCTTTGATGGCTTTGCGACCATAAATGCGACGTGCTCTAGAATCTTTTTCAAGATGACAAGGATAAGCCCCAAGGCGCATTGTTCCACCTTTTTGGTTGATGCCTTTTTGTTCTTCCATCAAACCAATTACAGGGTGCTTAGTTTTTTCGTTCATTTCAGTAGAACAAGCCCCTTCTAAGCCCAATACATTGCGAGCAAATTCAACAACAGCACATTGCATTCCCAGACAGATACCAAAGAAAGGTAGGTTGTTTTCACGAGCATGACGGATTGCATGAATTTTGCCCTCTATTCCACGTTCTCCAAAACCAGGAGCAACCAAAATACCATCCAACTCTTCCAGTTTTTTAGCCACATTGGCATCTGTGATTTCTTCGGATGCCATTGGTACCACATGCACTTTGCACTCATTGGCAACACCAGCATGCACAAAAGCCTCTAGGATAGATTTGTAAGCATCTTGCAATTCAATGTACTTCCCTATTAATCCTACTCTAATTTCATTCACTGGATTTTTTAGATGCCCTAAGAAAGTCTTCCATTTTCTCAAATCAGGCTCTTTTCGATCAGCCAAACGCAACATAGAAATAACCGTAATATCCAACTTCTCTTTCAACATTAAAATTGGAACATCATAAATACTGGCAGCATCTCTTGCTTCAATAACAGCAGTTGGTGCCAAGTTGCAGAATAAGGACAATTTTCTACGAATATTAGAAGACAATGGATGTTCTGTGCGACAAACCAAGATATCAGGTTGTACTCCTGCACTCAATAATTCCTTAACAGAATGCTGAGTTGGTTTGGTTTTTAATTCGCCTGCTGCACTTAAAAATGGCACCAAGGTTAGGTGAATGGTCAAGCAGTTGTCTGCTCCCAACTCCCAACGCAATTGGCGAATAGCTTCCACATAAGGCAAGGACTCTATATCCCCTACCGTTCCTCCTATTTCGGTAATTACAATATCGTATTCTCCCGTATTGGAGATCAATTGCATTCGACGTTTAATTTCGTCTGTAATGTGTGGGATAATCTGAACTGTTTTACCTAAATACGCACCTTCACGCTCTTTGTTGATAACAGTTTGATAGATTCTTCCTGTTGTTACGTTATTTGCTTGAGAAGTTGGAATATTTAAGAATCGTTCGTAATGCCCCAAATCCAAATCCGTTTCTGCTCCGTCATCCGTTACAAAGCATTCGCCATGCTCATAAGGATTAAGCGTTCCAGGATCCACATTAATATAAGGGTCGAATTTTTGGATGGTGACGGAAAAACCGCGCGCTTGTAATAATTTTGCAGTAGATGCAGCAATAATTCCTTTTCCGAGAGAAGAGCTTACGCCCCCTGTTACAAAGATGTACTTAGCCATGATTAATTGCGAAGAATTAAGAAAGTTTGAACCAATTGCGCGCAAAAGTACCCTTTTTTAGATGATTTTTGGGTATAAAGACTTAAAATTATTTAACACAATAGTTGTCTATATTTTTCTTTCAAGTTTTAATTCGAAAAAAGATGGTTCTAAAAATAACGCCAAAACAGTTTAGTTAGCAATTTTGAGAAAGTAATTTGGGGACTCAGCGTTGGTTCTTTTTTAAATTTTTTATTATTTTACTAATACTGCGCTGCTACTCCTTGGCTTCTAACAAAATAACCGTCAAACAACTCATATATTGATTTTTTTTTACAATCAACGACTAAAAGGATGAATAAAATTTATATAGAAAGGATTTACAAAGCGATGGAGTTTATAGATTTAAATCTTGATCAGCCGCTAAACCTTGCCATCGTTTCAAAAGTAGCACTGTATTCCCCTTTTCATTTCCATCGACTATTTTCATCTATTGTTGGAGAAAACTTAAATCAGTTTATTCTAAGAAAACGAATTGAACGTGCTGCCTATCAACTAAAAATAGACAAAAGTCTTGGCATTTCTGAAATAGCTTTTAACAATGGTTTTAATAGTAGTTCTAGTTTTTCAAAAGCATTTAAAAAGTATTATGGAATTAGTCCTTCTTATTTAAAAAAAAATGCGCAGGAGTTTAGTAAGATAAAACAAGTGAATAGCAAGAATGGACAAAAAAAAGCACAAATAGACCAATACATTTGCAATATTAATCATCATTTAAAATTTATTGCAATGCATACAAAAATTGAAATCAAACGAATGCCTGCTATTCAAATTGCCTATGTTACCCACATTGGAGCATTTGATCAAATCGGTAATGCCTATGGAAAACTGATGCATTGGGCGGCATCTAAAGGGCTTATGGCTAATCGAACCCTAACCTGTTATCATGACAACCCTGAGGTCACGGACATTAATAAAATTAGACAGAGTGCTTGTATTGAATTAACACAAGCGATTCATGCGAGCGATGGGGTGAACGTTAGAACCATTGAGGCTGGAAAATATGCTGTTGGTAAATTTGAGCTTTACTTTAAAGAATTTGAACAAGCTTGGCAGGCTATGATGATTTGGGTTAGCGAAAATGGTTTCATTCCAAATGAAAGGAGAGCTTGCTATGAAATTTATTGCAACAACCCTAAAAATCATCCTAAAAAGAAAAGCATTATTGAAATTTGTGTGCCCATAAAATCTATGTAAAATGAAAAGGAAAATAATTATTTTAGCAATACTAGTAGCCCTTATTGCTTTGGTAGGCTATCAGATACTTTCTTATTTTTTCTCTGCCCCATTGTATACTCCTACTGATTTGCGCCAAGATTCAACCTATACTCATTTACTAAAAAATAATCACCTAGAGGACAATTCTAATACATTTAAAATTAGTAAAAACATCTCTCTCAATTACTTTACCAAAGGAACGGGAGAACCTGTTTTAATTATACATGGTGGACCTGGAATTCCCTACCACTCAGCATGGAAAGGTTTGGACTCCTTGACTTCTAGCTATAAGTTTTATTATTATGACCAAAGAGGATGCGGAAAATCTAGTCGCCCGTTTGATGTTTTTGAGGAGGATAACTATTATAACAATATGATGCAGTTGCATACAAATTTAGGTTTGCCTGCTCAAATTTCGGATATAGAACAAATTAGGCAAAAAATTGGCGTTGAAAAAATAAATATTATTGGTCACTCTTTTGGAGGCTTCTTAGCAAGTCTGTATGCCATTGAATTTCCTGAAAAAGTAAAAAATTTAGTTTTAGTAACCCCTGCCAACGTCATGAAAATGCCCAGTACATCAAAGGGGTTATACGATGAAGTTGAAGATCGACTTCCCGAACATCTAAAAGCAGAATACAAGGAATATATTAAAAGATTCTTAGATTTTAATACTATTTTTGAAAAGTCAGAACAACAATTAATTGAACTCAATAAAGAATTCATAACATATTTTGAGGCAGCCACCCATAATAAGATAAAAAACTCCCTTTCTGGTATTGGAGGTTGGTGTCAATACGCCATGTTTTTTAGCATGGGAAAAGTCCATGATTACACTCCTTATCTAAAACAAATTCAAATTCCTACTTTAATTATTTATGGCGAAGATGACATTATTCCCCTAGAAAGCTTAACCGATTATTTACAACATATTCCTCATGCTCAATTAAAAACCATAAAAAATGCAAGTCACTTTCCTTTTAATGAACAACCAATTGAATTTGGAAAAGTAGTAAAACAGGCATTCGATTAATCAACTTATGAACAAAACCTGATCCGTTATTAAATACTAGGTAATCATAGCATAACTATGATTACCTCATTTCTCTGCCCCATTAGACTGTTCTTTAGTGAGTTCATTTACATCCACACAAAACTACAACACAAATGCATCGATTACCACTATATCTAATTATCATCACTTTATGGGCTTGTTCTCCAAGTTCTAAATTAGAAAATCAATCTATTGATGAATTGAAAGACCTGAACTTATTGCTCCAAAAAGTACGGACACAATACAAAATGCCAGCCATGGCTGCTGCTGTAATTAGAAGCGACAAAATTGAAGCCATTGCCGTGAATGGTATTCGACGAATTCACAGCAAAGATAAGGTTTTATTAAGTGACCGTTTTCATCTAGGTTCTACCACCAAAGCAATTACTGCTCATTGGGCAGCAAGTATGGTAGAAAGCGGCTTAATTGAATGGGACACTAAAGTATTGGATGTTTTTCCACACTGGAAAGATGATGCCCTCAAAACCTATCATCAAATTACACTTTCAGATTTGTTGTGTCATCGAGCCAAAATACAGCCCTTTACCAGTGCGATGGACTTGGCAAGCTTACCTCATTTTTTGGGTGACCCAATGGAAAAACGCCGATCTTTTTCCAAATGGCTGCTCAAACAAAATCCAGCAAAAGTAGGAAATAAAGAAGGGTATGAATACTCCAATGCAGGTTATTCTATTGCAGCAACAATGTTAGAGAAAGTTAGCGGTGTGGCTTGGGAAGAAGCAATTATTAATGATGTTCTTTTACCAATTGGTTGTCATGCTACCATTGGGTGGCCGACCGATGACAATCCCGATCAGCCTTTTGGGCATCACTCCTCCAATCCCCTAGACTCTAATCTACGTGCCGTTACGGCACGCAATATGTTTCAAATGGAAGATATTATTGCACCTTCTGGTGATTTGAGTATGTCTATCGAAGCCTATTCTAAATTTGTACAAGCCCACCTTCAAGGACTTAGAGGAAAAGACAATGCCCTAAAAGCAAGTACTTATGATTATGTACATTATGGTAGGGAGAATTATGCAATGGGTTGGACTCGCTTGCTTCGTAACGATGTGCATATTAGTACACACGATGGCAGTGCAGGAACGTTCTACACGCACACTAGCATTTTAAAAGAAAAAGACTTGGCGATTGTCATTTTTATTAATGCATCCAATATTTATGCAACTAAAGCCGTTTATACACTAAAAAAGCGCTTGCTGTCTATTTATAATAATTCATAATTTCTTTGGCACAAAAATTATAGTTATATTAATAATTTCTTGTACCAATTAAGCAGATTGCCCTATTTAGTCCTATCCCAAAACCGTTTATTATTGAAGATACTTTTATTTACAATTACAATAGTCTAGGACAACTTTCCCAATTGGATCTAAGCTATGTCAAAAACAACAAATATATGAAACTAGTTCGACACCTCTCACTTTTCGTCCTTTCTAGTATTCTTTTATCCAATTCCATTGTAGCACAAACTATTGAGTTACCTAACATTAGTTCTCAATATCTCAATCAAGGTAATGATTATGGTGCTATTCTTTTGGTGGTACAATATACCGATGGCAAAGCACATTGGGTATTGGACAAACAAACGGTTGAATTTAGCCAACAAAAACTATATCAATATTTAGATCAAAAATTTGAAAATTTAACGGCTGAAGCCATTCAGCAAAGTAATCTAAAATTAGAGGCACCTACTAATTTGCCAATCCATTATTTACAAGATATTTATGCTTGGGTTCAAATTTATGGCAATAAGAGTCTACACTTAGCAATGTACGAGAGCATGACCCCAGAACAAAAACAGTATCTTCCTCTCGATATACTACCTTTTACGGTATTAGAAGAAGCTTGTGCTTATTATGCCAGTAATACTAGAGGAAGCAATAGCGCTATTGGGACATTTTCTACCCTCCACCCTAACTCAGAGCATTTAACCAAAGATAAAAATATCCACCTCGGCTTAGCCCCCAAGGCTACTCGCCCAGAACATTACATTCCCCAAAATATCTTACACATTGATCTTCGAGAAAATAACGAAATAATATTCAAAGGGCGTCAAGCAAACCCCATGGTTTTGGGCTCACTCGTTCAGAGCGAATTGGCAAAAAACTATGCCAATAGTTATGAGAAGGCAAGCCCTAAGCAATATTTATGGATTAATTTGCGCATGAATAAAACCGTTACTTATCAACAATATGCAGAGGTTTTAGTTGCACTCCAAGAAGCTTTTCACTTGTATTGGGAAGAATTAGCGTTTAATAAATTTCAAAAAACTTACCTAGAACTAGACGTTCAGCAGCGGTGGTCTATACAACAAGCAAGCCCTAAATTAATTACGCAATATGATGCAATAGAGTTATTATATATTGAAGAAAAATTGATAACAGATGAGCCTAAGAAATGGTCAGACTTAAAATAAAATTACCTAAATAACACGAACGTATACAAGCTACCTTTTGAGGTAGCTTTTTTTATGATTATTAGCAGAACAAAATTTAAGATTCATCGAAAAAATTACAAAACATATACCTTTTGAGTTTATATTTGCAGCTATAAGTAGGTTCTTGATTATAATGCAATTCTTGCCCTACCCATTCTATATTACAGCTGGTACAGACAACCACAAATAAATAAATATTAAAGATGAAAAAATTATTGGTTAGCTTATTAAGTTTGGCTACGTTCAATCTATTGGCACAAACTTATGAGTATAAAGTAAACCTTAATGAGGTAAAAAACGATAAAATCGCCGTTGAACTAAACGTTCCTGAGCTAAAACAAAAAACGCTTTACTTCCATTTGCCAGCTATGGTTCCTGGAACTTATAGTGTTTATGATTTTGGTCGATTTGTTGTTGATTTTAAGGCATTGGATAAAAATGGTAAGGAACTTACCGTAGAACACCCTGATGCCAATACTTGGAAAATATTGGATGCAAAATCAGTATCAAAAATAAGCTATCAAGTAGAAGATACTTGGGATACGGATAAGAAAAATGTTATTTTTGAACCTGCGGGAACCAATATTGACAGCGATGTTTTTGTTTTTAACAATCATGGTATCTTTGGTTATTTTAAGAAGTACGAAAAACTTCCTTTTAAAATAGAAGTAGACCGCCCTAAGAAGTTTTTTGGGGGTACAGCAATGAAGCGTATTGGAGGAGATGCTGATACCGATATTTTTGAAGCTAGTAGTTACAACTTTTTAGTAGACAACCCTATCCTTTTTAGTGCGCCTGATACTGCTACCATAAAAGTAGGAAAAGCAACTGTGCTTATTCATACCTACTCCCCTTCTGGACGTGTAAATTCTAAAGACTTGGTTGCCGACATCAAACCTATTTTAGAAGCACAACGCCAATATTTAGGCGGCGAATTACCAGTTGATCGTTATGCATTTTTGGTTTTCTTAAATGAAGAAGGTAATTTTTACCTTTCGGGTGCAGCAGGAGCTTTAGAGCATTCCTACTCCTCGTTTTATTGCTTATTTGAGGGCGATCCATCTGCAATTAGTCAAACCATTAGAGATGTTGCAGCGCATGAATTTTTTCATATTGTAACTCCATTGAATATCCATTCTAAAGAAATTCATGATTTTGATTTTATCAATCCCAAAATGTCAGAGCACTTATGGCTATATGAAGGAGGAACAGAATATGCTGCTCAACATGTTCAAGTCAAGCAAAAATTAGTTTCAATTCAACAGTTTTTAGCAACAATGAGTCAAAAAATTCGTCAAGCAGAATCATTTAATCAAGCCATTCCTTTTACGGTAATGAGCAAAACCTGCTTGGATGAAAACAAATCTCAATATGCTAATGTATATCTAAAAGGGGCTCTAATTAATATGTGTCTAGATATGAAACTTCGTAAATTATCGAATGGTAGTTATGGCGTTCAGGATATGATGAGTGATTTGTCTAAAAAATATGGTATTGACAAACCTTTTAAAGATAAATGCCTATTTAAAGAAATTGGAAAGGTAACAGGTTATAAAAAAGAGATGAAAGATTTCTTTAAGCGTTATGTTGCAGGGGCTGAACCGCTTCCTATACAAGAAATGATGGATCAATTTGGTGTATCTTACCAAGAGAAGGGAATTATCACAGAACTTTCGCCCTTTGGTTTTGACTTAAACAGAGGCGTTAGCTTTAACTTTGCGAAAAGCCTAATTGAAATAAAAGAAAATGGTATTGACGCCTTTGGTAAAGATATTTTAGGGCTAAAAGGTGGTGATTTATTATACAAATGGCAAGGGCAAGAATTAACCATGCAATCTTTGCAAAGCGTTTTGGGACAACATCAAATGTCTGCCAAAGAAGGAGTAGAATTAACGATTACTGTTTTGCGCAAAAATGATGCTGGAGAATATGAAGAAAAAGAACTCAATGGCATTCTTCAAAAGGTTCCTGTTGAAGTAACCCACGCCTTGATTGTTGACGAAAAAGCTAGTCAAGAAAAAATAAAACTACGCAAAGCATGGTTGGGAAATTATCTGTCTGAATAAGTTCCTTTTTGAACAACTTCATTGCTAAAGATACCAAAGGTTGAACGACCTTTGGTATTTTTTTTGTTCTCTAACCTGTTCAGCACTTAATATCTACCTCTTTATCAACCTCTTTTTAATCTAAAAAAAATATATGTATAAACTGGCGTTATTCTTAATCAAATTCAAATTATAACCAACAATTAGCATTATTATTTTTTTCAAGAAACAAAACATGAAATGTACATAAAAAACATCTATAGGTACCATTAATACAAGCTTTACGCAAAAAAAAGCAATTGTAGTTTTGAACAAATTTAATAATAATGATACTATTATTGTTTCTCCATTCAGTCCATTTATCCTTTTAATTCCTTAAATTTAAAATAAAAAAACTACCAAACCACACATTACAAAACATATGAACTAAAAAAACTAATCGTAAACACCCCTTTCCTACCAAATTTACTCTAATACACACACAATCTAAATAATCACAATCAACAACTATCGTAAATAGTTAATAACAACTATTCACATATCACTATGCGTTATTTGAAAATGATCTTCAAAATAACAGTCTCTTTATGTACCATTACCAATGTTTATTTATAACGACATTTTCATGTCTATTTATTTGCAACACAAGATGCAACTACTAGGTCTATTCCTAGTAGTCAAGATCTAATTGTTGAAGTAACCCAAATTTGGAATCCCCTTTATCTTTAGGGATATTTTCTAATGCTATGAATATAGATCATATTTTGCTTGCTTAAGCATAGGCTGGTTTTTGCCCCAAATCATCAAACGCACTAAGCAATCTTTTAATATCTCTACAGATTCTATTGTTTTTACTATCAAACGGTTTCATCAATAAAATTAAGTCTAATATGCGTTTTTATCTACAATTGTCCTTTTTATATTTTTCATTTTTATGTGCAAGCCATGCGCAAACGATTAATGCTTATGCAAGAGTCACGGGGCTCTCAGGTGCAACATTAACAATCTCTAATGTTAATGAATCATTTGATACCTTTGAAGACGGAGAAGAAGTACTCATTTTTCAAGTGCAAGATGCCGTACTCAACAGCCTTTCAAGTAGCAATAATACTAATAGTTTTGGCAACTTAAACAATATTCAATCGGCTGGTCTATTTGAAGTGGCGAAAATTCTTTCACACACAGAGACAGCGGGTGTAGTGACTAGTATCACCTTAACGTCTACGCTTGGAAACACCTATAACATCAATAACAACAGTCGTTTGCAAATCATTAGCTATCCTGAATTGGGAACCCCTAATTTTGCAACTACCGCTTCAATAACGGGCTTACCTTGGAATGGAAATATTGGCGGTGTTGTTGCATTTCAGGTTACCAATCAATTAACGCTTAATCACAGCATAATAGCCAATGGCATTGGATTTAGAGGAGGATCAAGATCAGCCAATCGAAGTGGAAGTTATAATTGTACAACGGGTACGGTTGTGCATATTTCTAATTCTAACCAGTATGGTGAAAAGGGAGAGGGTATTTATAGAAATAATAACAACAACTTTCGCTATGCTCGTGCCAAAATACTCAATGGTGGCGGTGGTGGTTCGCATCATAATGGTGGTGGTGCTGGAGGAGGTAATCAAACCTCAGGTGGAGATGGAGGAACTGGTTATTCAGGAACTTCTTCGGGCTGCCCCTTGGTCAATTCTTGTGGCGGTACAGCTGGCATTGGTTTACATAACTACATTAGCAACAACCGACTATTCTTAGGCGGTGGTGGTGGCGGTGGTCAACAGAATAATAGTAGATCCACCAATGGTGGCAATGGAGGAGGTTTTATTTTCATAAAGGCAAATACCTTAGTGGTTCCATCCTGTACAAGCCCCCCAACCATTGAAGCCAATGGGCAAACGGCAGCAAATGGTGGAAACGATGGAATTGGTGGTGGTGGTGCTGGTGGCTCTATCCTTTTAGATATCCAAACCTATACCATCCCAACAGGCTGTACCCTTGAAGTTATGACTAATGGCGGAAATGGCGGAGATGTAAACAGTGGTAGAGCACACGGTGGCGGTGGTGGCGGTGGTCAAGGAGCAATTCGCCTATTAAATTCCCCTCCAGCATCGGTTGTTGGAATCGCCACTAGTGGCAACGGCGGTTGTAATGATGCTAGTTGTTCTTCTGTAGCAGGTAGCGGAGCAGATAGCACCATTTTATTGCCCATTTCTTTAACGCATTTCAACGTCAACTATGATCCCAACCATAGAGAAACAATCCTGAACTGGGAAACAGAGTTTGAGACCAACAATGCCTATTTTGATGTTCAGAAATCTGAAGATGGTTTCTCTTGGGAATCGATTGCTACTGTTGCTAGTTTGGGGAATGCTAGTCATGCCCAATATTATCAATATACAGATCAACTTATTAACACAGGTACCACTTATTATAGATTACAACAAGTTGATTTAAATGGGAAATATACCTATTCTCCCATTCGTTCTGTATATATAGAACCAAGTACAGGAAAGGGAGTAACCTTAATGCCCAACCCTACTTTGGGACAACTTGAACTTAGAAGTGAGTATGCTCCTATTACCTATATCAGAATTTACACTTCACTAGGGCAACTTATTTCTACTCAAGTTCCTACTGACTATACGCAAAATGGTCATTTGGTTCAACTACAATTGAGAGATTTAGACGCTGGAATTTATATCCTGCATACCAATATTGGGCTTTTCAAAGTTCAAAAAAATTAATTTTAACTACCTATTAACATCTATCAGCCCTACGTTTAATAATAAAAAATGTAGGGCTGATTTATTTTAAATTCTATCCGTTAACTAGTTATATTTGTGAGCGTATTCCCTGTTGAGCTATTAGACCAAGATACTAATCTTCATGCCTTCATTCAAAGAATCAAACCAACTACTATCAACGATATTTTTTAGCGATTTTATACGTCTTATTACTACTGATTTCCCTCAATAAAAACCACCAAAATGTACAACTCCTGGATTTTTAGACTTGTATTCTCAATTGTTTTATGCTTCTGTTATCAAATAGGGTTTTGCCAACAAACTGTTCTTGACAGTTTAGAAACACTGTTACCCAACACCACAAACATAGATAAAAAAATAATCCTACATCAAGCCTTACTTGTTGGGTACAAAGAAAAAGATACTAAAAAAGCAATAAAGTATGGTGATGAAGCATTAAGGTTGTTGCCGCCAAAGGCGTATGAACAGAGAGGAGAGGTTTTTACCCAGTTGGGGCATATCCATCGAAAGAGTGTTCAATTCAATAAGGCCATTGCTTGTTTTGACAGCGCTTTTTATTACTTTGATAAGACTGGTATTGAAGAAAAAAAAGCAGCTATTAATGAGCATAAAGTCTTTCTTTATAAGAAGTTGGTAATAGAAAACTTATATAAAGCCCCTGATAAAGCGATGGAATATGCTCAATTGTTATTAAAAGTAGTTCCCAACGATAATTTAAATAACAGAGGCAGCACCTATAGCCTTATAGCCAGTATCTATGGTATAAAACGTCAAACAGATTCTGCTTTTCATTTTTTAGATAGTGCGCTTTACTTCTTTAGAAAAACAAATAACCAGAGAGAAATTGCACGTGTATACAGCTTCAAAGGTGGAACGTACAACAATGATAGTAACTATAAGGAAGCTTCTAAATGGTTATATAAAAGCCTAGAAGTATACGATAGCTTAAACTTACCTGCTAAATCTGCGAATGTATTAGATGGTTTGGCTGCGATAGATATTTATTTAAAAGACTATCCTGAAGCACTAAAAAAAATAGCTAGGGCAATTGATATTTATACTACTGTCAATAATGATTTAGGGTTAGCAATTGCTTATTTGAATATGGGGGTTGTTTATATTCATTCTCAAGATTGGAAAAATGCCATTTTTCATTTAGACAAGGCGATTTCATTATTTATTCCGCTACAAGAATATGGAAATTTAGTTCGCACTTACGTTCTCAAAAGCAATGCTTTAGAAAAAAACAATCAATTAGAACAAGCACAGCAAAGTATCCAAAAAGCCGTCGAATTGAAAGAATATGTACACAATAGAGTCAATTTATTAGAAATTTACATCAGTCAAGCTAAATTATTCTTTGCCACAAAAAATTATTCTCAAAGCAGTTCCTCTTTTAGGGGCATACTGGATTCTGCTAAACAAATCTCAGCCTTACCATTGCAAAAAGATGCACTTAAAGGTTTAATAAAAAATTCTGTTGCGACCAACAACCATAAAAAAGCATACGAATATTTGACACAACTCAATGAAATTAAGGATAGTCTTACGGTTTTAAATAATCAAAAAAATATTAAAAACCTTGAGATAAAATACCATACAGAAAAAAAGGAACTAGAAAATCAACAGTTGTTAAAAGAAAAAGAATTACAAGCTAAAGATATTGTTAGAAACAGACAGTTGTTCTATTTATCTATGGGGGTTGCTTTTTTAATCTTTATTATATCCATCTTATTATTAAGACAATACAAAGCTAATGCAGCAGCAACCAATAATGAACTCAAATCTAAATTGTTGAGAAATCAAATGAGTCCTCATTTTTTGTTCAATTCTTTAGTCGCCATCCAAAGTTTTGTCTACACCAACCACCCTATAAAAGCGGGAGATTATTTATCTTCGTTTGCAACATTGATGCGAGCTATTCTAGATAATTCTTCTCAAGAATACATTACCGTTGCCAAAGAGTTGCAATGGTTAGAAAATTACCTTAGTTTACAGTTATTGCGGTTTAAAGATAAATTTGACTATCGTATTAACATCGATGAAAACATTGATGTTAAACATGTACTCATTCCCCCCATGCTTATTCAACCTTTTATAGAAAATTCGTTAGAGCATGGTCTCAAAAACTTGGACAAAAAGGGACTTATCTCTATTAAGATTCAGCAACACAAAGAAGAATTGTATATTGAAGTGAAAGATAATGGCTTAGGAATATCCAATACAACTTCTTTAGAACATAAAAAACATCAATCACGTGCCCTTTCGATTACGAAAGAGCGATTAAAATTCTTAAATAACAAACAAAATAGAAAAATAGATTTTGATATAAAAAGCGACCATACAGGTACTATAATTTCTTTCCGAATTCCATTCCAATCTAAATTTTAATTCTCCCCAATGAATGTATTAATTATTGATGACGAAGAACTAGCTAGAGCTACTTTGATTACTTTAATTACCGTTTGTTCTTCTGAAATTAGTTCTATTCGGGAAGCCGATAGCGTAAAAACTGCCCTAGCAGCCATTCAATCCCAAAAGCCTGACCTTATTTTTCTAGATATTAGCTTAAATGATGGCAATGGGTTTGATATATTGCGTCAATCTACCATCAAGAACCTAAATATTATTTTTGTTACCGCACACAATGAGTATGGAGTTAAGGCATTAAAAGCATCTGCCATTGATTACTTAATCAAACCCATCAATTCATCAGAATTGACAACCGCTATTCTTAAGGCCAAAGAAAAAATTGCAACTCAACGCATCCATAAAAATTTTGAATTACTGCTATCAAATCTTGACAGTCCCAAAACAGAAATCAGCAAAATTGTTGTCAAAACAATGAGTGATATTCATTTGATTCAAGTTGAGGATATTATTTACTGTGAATCCGATAAAGGGTACACGACCTTTTATCTGGTCAATCAAAGAAAAGTAGTCAGTTCAAAATCATTAGGTGAATATGAAGATATTTTGCCTGAAAATCATTTTATGCGTACCCACCATTCCTTCCTTGTAAACCTTAATCATGTCATTCGATATGAAAAAAGAGATAAGAATGTATTGGTTATGGTTGAGAACCATGCAATAGCCGTCTCTGTCCGCCGTAGAGAAGCACTCATACATTACTTTGATCAATTAAAATAATCCATACCACTCTCCTAGCGCTAGAATATCCTGTTTAAAAACAGTTATAGAACCAATCCCAACAGTTATAACAACACAGCCTACAGTTATTCATTATCCTAATATGTTAGTGCTAAAAGATCTATTTTTGTATTCAACGATTTAGATCTTTTAGCACTAATCGAATGGGATATGCCCCCTATTCTTTTTCCATTTCTTTGTAAGCATCCTAAAAAGGTGTAGAACTCCAATAACTTCTTCTAATCCTGTGAAATGCTAGGTATTAGTTGCAGCTAAAATGGTAACAATGCTATGTTCATTTAAGTCAAATCATTTTTAAACCAAATTTTTTTTACACAATGAAAACATTATTTTTTTCTTTCTTCATCACACTATTTTTCTCTGCGAGCCTTTCTGCTCAGTGCAAAAATTGCTATCAAACAATCACGGTTCAACACCTTAGTTCTTCTACTGGCGTACAAGGCTGTGTTAGTGCCTCTTTAATCGTCAATTATACCTTAAATGGCGCACAATATTCTGTCTTAGGCAACGCTGTTGTCATTGATCCAGGCAGTAGCTCTAACATAGGTGCATTATTACCTCCAGGAGCTGTCTTAGTCAATAAAGTTGTCCGTTTTAGTACGAGTGGCAATGACTTTTTTAACCATACAGCAGGCTCTTACAATCAAGTTTTTTGCAATGGCAACAACACACAGTTATGCGATCCTTCTTCTGGCGGAACCAAGCAATTATTCATTCAGTCAACAAGTAGCTCATTAGTGACTTTTCACATCAATCAAATTGGAACAGGAGGTTGCTAACTCAATTGACTAGAAACTAGATACCCATTCATAAACATTTAAAAATTCCAAAACAGTAGTTCTAGCAACTGGCACAATTCCCCCTAAATACAACCACGACCAATCAGCGATTTACGCTCATACTCAAAAGAATATTTAGGCTTTTTAATTTTATGACCTGATGACGTTAGAAGCACTGTAAAACAACAGCAACAACATGAAAAATTTAATTATTTCATTTTTAACCTACATGCTATTTATAGCCCCTATTTTTTCCCAATACAATACCTCTGGAGGTTTATTAACGATTAACACTCCCTCTTCCCCTCAAGACAATTCAATTGGTGCGTTAGGTCCTGAAACGATCGCTCCAGATGGCAGACCAATCAACTATTATGCTATTTCAAGTCAATACAGCAGTTCTTCTGGAAATCAGTGTTGGCGAAACATTAAGTTTTTTAAAGGAGAAGGAATCTTAATAGCAACCAGTTCGAATTACTCTCATGATCATTTGGGTAAAACAAAAATCATTTTTGATCCTAATAATGGCAAAGTGGTGTATGCCTTGTATCAAGAAAGATACTCTACAACAGGAAGTCCTGCGATTTTTCAAACTTTTGTTAAACGATTTGAGCTAAATACAAGCAACAATACCATTATGCAATCTAGTCGATTTCATGTTTTTAATTTCCAAAGAAGTGCTGACTTTGTAATTGCCCCTAACGGTGATTTATTGGTTGGCAGTCCAATGAATGATGGTGCTGTACACATCAAAGCTATCCGTTATGCTAATGGCTCTTTTACTCATTTGAATACCTTTATTACCTCTCAACCAGGAGAAGCTTATAGCAACTCGCTTCAGGGGCATACTTGGTGGTTATCAATGGACATGAAGGGAAACACCATTGCCATTGCGCATAATAAAGGTACGTATAACAATCGATCCATTAAACTAAAGACGGGCACTTACATCGCTCCTACTGTTCCTAATACAGGTGCACTTCCCCTTATTCATGAATATAACTTTAACGGTCAAAGCTTACACCATTCTAATGCCTTATATCAGTCCTTGGGACTTAGACCTAATGGTGACATTTTGTATTTAATGAATGAAGCTAATAATACAAACTGGAAATTAGTAAAAGTAGATCCTACTGATTACTCGACAAGTGTTATTACCAATGGGTCAGGGAGCGCACACCTTGCTGTATCCGAAAACAACATGGCTTTTCTTGCTAAAGTGACAAGTGGAACATTTACTCTTGAAAAGTTTAACGATCATGATATTCATGAGCATACTTATACCCTCGCTTGGCAAATTGACAATGGCATCAAACATTTGACGGTAAGAGATTGTAAAATTCTTAGTTGTGGTAGAGAACAAGATTATACTCAATACCACGAGTTGTACGAATGCTCTGATTGTAATGAAGCAACCGCTACTACTCAGGCTGAATTTACTAATCAAGAATACAACACAATCGTAGATCCAACTTTTTATGGTCCTCAAGAGGTTGCAGTGTATTGTAAATGGAGTGACGTAACAATTGATGCTTCTGCTAGTACTTGTGAAAACTCTGTTCGCTTGTCTATTTGTGAAATTGACCTAAGTACTTGGACTACTTCACCAGATATGTTTAATGGAGTAATTTGCACCAATTGTACAGCGGCTCATGACATAAAGCCAGTAGATTATGTATATCCTAGTGCAGGGTATAACTTTCCATCCAAATATTACTTGGCAACGATTACTACTGGTCCTGGCGGTAATCCTGTTTACAAACTTTTTAAGTTTGATATTTGCGAAAGACCTAGAACATCTAAATTGGAAACTTTTTCAGAGCGTTCAAAACCTTCTACTCCCATTTATCCAAATCCGACAAGCGGGGTTGTTAATGTTCAATTTGAAGACATCAAAAGCGCAAGCACCATTCAAGTATTTAATAGCCTTGGGCAAATGATTCTACAAAAAGAGGTAAAAGGTCAAGTAACAACGGAAGTTGACTTAGGCAAGTACAATAGTGGTATCTATACGATTCAAATTGTTACAGGCAATGAAAAACGCATTGAAAAAGTAATCAAACAATAAGCATCGATTCTTAAGTAACGGTTCACCATAATTTACAGGAAAAAATACCTATACTTTTTTATGCCCGTTTACTTAATTAGTTTTAAAGTACGTTACTATTTTAATAAATAGTTGTCAGCCCTATCAAAAACGATAGGGCTGATTTTTTTTATGTAGAGGGGCTTTGACACAAAATATTCCACTCATTATCAAAAAATCATAAATTAACCCCTCCAAAGAGAAACTATTCAGGACAATAGATTTATATTCGTTACATGAAAATATTGTCGATACACCTTAAGAATTTGAACTCCTTAAAAGGAGTCTATCATATTAATTTTGAAACATCTCCCTTAAAAGATAGTGGTCTTTTTTTAATTACGGGCAATACAGGAGCGGGCAAATCTACCATCCTAGATGCCATTACGTTAGCCTTATTTGGCTTGGTCCCTCGGTTTGAGGATATGAATATAGGCAAGAAAGAAAATCAAATTTTGACCCATGGTTGCCAAGATTGTTTTGCTGAAATTGAGTTCGAAAGCCTTCAAATCGTTTATCGTGCCAGTTGGAGCTTACGCAAGACTCGTACTGGTTCTTTTGCTGACTCCAAAAGAGAATTAGCCCAACTTTCTCCCGATCGAAAAAGCAGTAAAATTTTAGCCACCAAAAAGAAAGCTGTTGACAAACTCATTGAGCAATTATTGGGCGGTTTAGATTTTAAACGATTTACTCGATCGGTTTTGTTAGCCCAAGGAGAATTTGCTCAATTCTTAAAAGGTACCAAAGACAGAAGCACTATCTTGGAGCGAATTACCAATTCAGATCGTTATTCCAAAATATCAATTGCTGCTTTTGAGCGACACAAAGAAGCGCAATTGGAATTGGAAAAACTAAAAGAGCAAAATGCCAATATACAACTACTAAGCCCTGAAGAAAAAGCACTATTGGTCGAACAACTTCAGTCTGTCCAGCAACAATACTCAACGCAAGAAGAGGTATTGACTTCGCAACAAGAACAATTGCAAATCATGCTTAAGTTGGAGGGCTTGCAGCAAGAAAAAAAAGAATTGTCAGTGCAATTGGCTGCTATCCTAGAAAAGCAAGAAGTTGCGCAACCTTATTTTGAACAATTGGCACTTCATTCCAAAGCGATTGAATTTAAACCTGCCCTAGAAGAATTAGAACAGATTCAAAAGCAGCTTAAAACTGCCCTTCAAGAAATTCAGGAACTTGAAGCCAGCACAAGCACAACAAAGACTCAACTTCAAACATTAAACGTAGAAAAAGAGCAACTCACCCAGCAATATAAAACAGCAAAGGAAGCTTATGCTGCCTTTGAGCAAGTTTATGACAAGGTGGTTAAGTTGGATGCTCAAATTGAAACGGAAGAAAAGATTGCTCAATCTTTAGCCAAAGATTTGAGTGCATTGGCAGAAAGTGCCGCTGTAAAAAATAAGCTGATCCAGGTTGCTGGTCAAGAAAAAAAGGAACTGCTCAAAACTCAAATCGCTACCACTAAATGGTTAGAAGCGCACCAGTTTTATGCTCCCTTAGTAGGTTCTGATACTATTTTTGAAGTAAAGAATCAGTACAAAGAATTACAAAAACATCAAGAAAATTTAAATGCAACACACAAAAAGCAGCTCAGTACTCAGCATAAAATCAAAGAACAAGCTATCCTAGCCCAAAAACTCCAACTCAACCTCGACAAAAATTCAGCAATCCTTGCCAAAGAGCAACAAGCTTATGCTGCTTTCTGCAAAGAATATCACCTTGATCCGTCCTTGACTCATGAGGAGCACCTAACTTACATTCAAGAACAAAGCTCTAATATGGGGCAGTTATTAGAAGAATTAACGAAGGTAGAGGAAGAACGAAAAAAACATCAAGAACTACTTGGGCAATTGATTACAATTGATGAGGATATTGAGAGTAAACAAACTGAATTAGAGAATTTGGACAAACTTTTTCTCGATCAAGAGCTACAGCTAATTAACATTCGTAATCAGGAAGCTTATTATGAACTCGTTTATCAAGGTTTACTAGAAAAAAATAACCTGAGTGCCCTTAGAGGACAACTCGAAGAAGGTGCTGAATGTCCACTTTGTTATTCTACCCAACAGCCCTTTAGAAACTTAAAGATAGATATAAATTATGCCCTAAAAAAGGCAGATCAAGATCGTACTAAAGCTAAAACGAGTAGAGAAAAATTAGAGCAAAAGTACCTAGACATTATCAGTACTCAACGTCTTATTTTTTCGAATATTCAAGATTTACAAAAAAGCAAAACTGTAGTTTTAAATAATTTGACCAATATAGAAGAAAAAATCCGTTCGATTATAGAACAAAAACAACTCTATGTTGCGCCCTTTATTCATCAAAAAAATGCGCTAAAAGTACAGATTGAAGATACCGCTACTGGAGTTAAAAAATTATTGGAGTTAGAGCGCACTTTGCAAAAAATTCATCAGAAAATTCAGAATAGCCAAAAGGACGATGAGAATATTAACATCCAAATTCGTCAAAATGATTTGTACCTAAAGGATTTTAAGCAGCAAAAAGAGGAGCAAACGTTAGAAATTGCCCATTACCAACAAACAATCGAAGCCGTTCAAAAAACCGTAAAAAAACAATTGCTTAGTTATCATATTCAAGAGGACTTGCCCAAAGCAATTGATTTGTTAGAGCAGTACAGAAATAGTTATGCTGAACAAATTGAGCAACAACAGCAGCAAGCAGCTCAATTAGAACACCTTAATTTAAAACTCAACAACACGCAAGAGCAAATTACGGATATACAGGAAAAAGAACAACGTAAAAAAGAAGCTGCCACAGCTCTACAAACAGCATTAAAACAACTTCAAACCAGTCGTGATGACTTATTTAGTGGTTCGTCTATCCACGAGGCTAAAGAAGGCAAAATAGCACAACTGGATGAGCTTAGTCGTGTTGTAGAAACAAACAAACAACAAGTACAAGAACTTGAGCAAGTACAAGCCACCAATCTTGGTATCCTTTCAGAAAAACAAAAACAGCAAACTCAATTTCAATTGTTGTTGGATAAAAAACGCCCTGCTTTACTTCAAGCGATTCAACAAATTGGGTTGGACGACTTAGAGCAATTAAAAACTAGTATTTTAGATCCTACAATTGCGCAAAGAATTGCTCAACAACAACAAGATTTAACACAACAGCATAATCTTACCTCAGAACAACAAGCATTAAATGCCCAACAATATGAAACGATTGTAAAAACCTTAAGCCTTCCTTTAGAGGATAAAGAGCAGACGCAACAAGCCTGTGAACAACTGCAAGTGCAACTCAAAGAATTGTTGGTACAGATTGGTAGCATCACTGAAAAATTGCGTTATCAAACCCTTCAAGAAGAAAAGAATAAAACGCTCCTTGATCAAATTAGCCATTATAAAAAAGAGGTCGATCGCTGGGCTGCACTCAAAGAAATAATTGGTTCTAAAGATGGCAAAAAATTTCGAGTTTTTGCCCAAAGCATTACCCTAACCAAATTAATTCAGCTTGCCAACAAACATCTTCGATACTTTATCAATGGTCGCTACTATCTGGAAAAACGATTTGCTGATTATCAGGACAAGCGCCCCAATAACATTCTGGAAATTGATATTGTAGATACCTTTCAGGCCAATAATAAACGACCTCTCAATACACTTTCGGGGGGCGAGAGTTTTTTGGCAAGTTTAGCGTTAGCCTTAGGCTTGTCTGATTTGGCTGGTGGACAAGCCACCATTGAATCCCTGTTTATTGATGAGGGCTTTGGCACCTTGGATGCCGACACCTTACAAGTGGCCATTCGAGCTTTACAAACCCTAGAATCTAAGGGCAAAACCATTGGAATTATTTCTCACATTGAACAGCTCAAACAAAATATTTCAACTCAAATTCATGTGGTCAAAAAAGGAGGTGGTTTTAGTCAATTGAAGGTGACAGAGGTGTAACATAGGCTAAAATTTCTTGGGTCTACGGATTTCAACTAATCCGTCTTATGCTTATAGCCAAATGCTATACAATACCCTTTCATTGCACCTATTTTATCGCTATAATTAAGCTAAAACCTATCTATAAAATCGCTATACGCCTTAGATCAAACCAATTCAACAACAACAGCAAAACATCTTTAATTTAACATTATCAACTCATTAACAATAGTTAACATATAAAATAAAACATCGAAAAACATTTTTTATTTAAAAAAAATATATACTTTTGTTTTATCATTCCAGTACAACCTAATTGTTAGAAAATAGTTGATCAACTAATAGGATTGTCGTGCCATTTTTTAACGATTGGGTGAACTATATTTCCTAATTTATAAAAAAATACACATGAAAACGTATTCAGAAGAAAGTTTGACGCTAGAGAACAAATTTGCTCCCAACAAAGCAACGTTTCAAGAAGGACTTGACCGTATCCAACAAGCTATCAAAGAAACTCAAACTAGAGTTGGAAACAAGATCATTACTTCTCAAGATGAAGATTCTATCAAACTAGCGAATTTACTTGCTACGGATAACGTGCCACAAGGATTCAAAAAATGGCAGCTACCATTTGCTTTTGAGCAAAGCCAGTTTTTTATCTCTATTGGTAATCCTGATATTTCGGTTCCTGAGCACTCACACGATGAAGGAGATGGCGTACGATTTATCATTAGTGGATCTATCTACTACAAGGATCAAGAGCTAAAAGCTGGAGATTGGATGTATATTCCTCAAGGAGAAAAGTATGAAATCAAAACAGGACCTTTTGGTGTTGTTATGGGGTATTGCTACCAATGCTGCTGCGCTATTCCTTCTTTAAACAAAAGTGATAAAGTTGTTTTAGAAGGCAACCCATTTGTAAAATAAATCATATAGCTAAGAAGTTGAATTCTAGAGGCTGCCTTAAAAGGTAGCCTCGTTTTTTTGTTAGGGACTTTCAGGAGTAAAACAAATATATTCGTCCTAATATATTTGCTACTATTTTTGCAATGAAACGTTTGACAATGAGCTTTCTTTGAATCATTTTCTAAGCATCACATAACCCATTTTTAGAGTTTTTTTTTTGGGGGGGCATATGACTGATTGGAAACAAAGTACGCCGCAGAAAGTTGTTATTTTTCTTATAGAAAAATAAGGTTTTCAGGTGTCTGAGCGAAGCGAGTTTCTGAAAGCCTAAACTTTCAAGAAGATACTTTGTCCAAGAAGTCATCCAGTCCTAGCGTTTTTGGTTCTTTTTGGGCAATGCAAAAAGAACAAGAGGTATTGATTACCCCGCTTTTTGCTATTTTGCCCCAAAATGAGGGCTAGATTAAAACTTCTAATGTCTACTTTATTAAAAAGAAACAACTACACCTGTTGTTATCTTTTGATAAACAGCACTTTGTGAAGCTACAAAGCTACTAAAATGTATTTTTGTTTTACTACTGAATCACCCTTGTTACATCCAACAAACTAAAAAGGCTGTCAGAAATTAATTTCTGACAGCCTTTTTAGTGTATATTAGATCCTGTTTATGCCTTCTTTAAGTTAGGATTCTTACGTTTGGTTCTAGAGTATAAGGTCACATTTTTATCGGTCAAAAAGCGCCAATTTACAGCAACCCAAGAATTATAAGAATGTAAATTATCGTAAAACTCTGGTGCAATTTTTCTCAATTCAGGCAAACGGCTTCCAGGAATACGAGGAAAATCATGGTGTTCATTGTGGTAACCTACGTTAAAAGTAACCAAATTCAATGGTCCATAATAAGAGTATGTTTCTTGCCCTTCTTCAAATACATAGTGCTCAGAAATAAAGTGCCCTGATGTAGGGTGCAAACCTCCTGCAAACACAAGCGACAAAAATAAGTAAAGCGCTGCTGATAAGGCGGCATCTAGCCCCAAAAAGGTCGTTACACTATAAAAATAGATAAACATGACACTCAATTGAAAAATAAAATTATAAACTACCCATTTGTCAACTTTAAGCGGTTTGATTGCCATTGGACGCAAGGCATAAAAAAAGATTTGAGAAACAAACCAAATTACTTTTCCGATAAAGCCTCTAAATAACATTGCTTCACCCAAAGTAGGAATATCCGTATCTTCGCCGTCTCTTCCTTGATCCCAGTGGTGGATTGCATGATAATATTTAAATGCCATTGCATAAGGAGCCACCATTGGTATATTGGCAACAAATGCCAAATAGTTGTTGTGTACTTTCTTTTCGAATGCCATATCATGTGTAATTTCATGAACCGCCAAGAACATTCCATGAATAATAGTAGCCCCAACAAAATAAGTAACTAATAAGAATGGAATCCAATCCAATTGATAACAAAAGGTTGCTACCGTCATTTGCAAAGTCACCCAAAGTACAGTAAAGTACTTCATCTTAGGATTAATCCCAAATAGCTCTTTAACCTCAGGATGCGCTTTTAGAATATCCTGTCTACGCTGAAAATGGGGTTCTTTATCATCCGCCCAGTAATAGTCATTTTTTGATGCTCTATGGGTAGCCATATCTTTTATTTTTTTGATCGTTGATTAATATCAGTTTATTATTTTCTATCTAAGTAGATGGACAAAAATAATTAACATTAAATTGGGCATCTACTTACTTATATAGATGAATAAAAAAAACTTATCCCCCTACTTTGCTTAGCTTCCTCTTTTTAACACAAAGATCCACACTGCTAATAATCAACTGATTACAACTAATAAACTAATGTAATTTAAATAAATAGTATCTAAAAAAATGTTCTTTGTATTAGAATCTTGAATAACAATGAGTTTGGTTGAACATCTAATTAAACGTTATCAACTGCAAAATGCTTGCAGGGCAATTCTATCAGTAACTCATGTTATTTTCGGGGCAAAGATAAGTTATGTACTTTATTCTACAATACGATTTATCATTTTTGTTAGTGATTTGTATCTTTTTTTATCCTATTGGGCAATAGATAATTACTATTCAACAGATTAAAGCTGATCCAAAAAGACGATACCATCAAAATCGGTCGCACTAAAAGGCAAATCTAAGCAAGGTATCCTTGGATATGCTTGATCGTAGACATTATAACGAGCCTTAAATCGGGTAGGATAATAATTCATCTGAATAATGGTCTGTACTGCCTGCTTTTTTAAGGGAGCAATTGCCAATAGTTCTTTTCGGACACTAGCTGTTTTACAATTATTAATTACATCTAAGACCTGTTTTTCTTTATAAACTGAAGGCACAAAGTCACACGCATCGCTAGTTGCAGGCGTTGGCAAAGCGCCATTCAACCACATAGAGGGCAAGCCATCATGCGGAAAAGGATCAACAGGCTCTCCATTGAGCCAAGTATTAAAATGAACATGAGGAATGCCAAAGGGAAACGAAACCAAAGCATCCAAACCGCTATAACCAGACAAAGCAATGGCTGCTCCTCTTTTTAGTCGATCACCTACTTTTACTAATGGTCTAGCCAAGTGAGCATAACAAGTCATTAGACCAGCGCCATGATCAATAAAAATCTTAAGCCCCCCACGGTTAAATTCTGAAAAAATAGCAACCACTTCCCCTGCCGCTGCTGTGCAAACAGTAGACCCTACAGGAATGGAAAAATCGGTTCCATTGTGGCTGTCATAGGTCAATCGACCTCCTCTAAAGTCTACAACTTGTGTTTTTTTGACCGACCAGCCCGCTTCTATTGGAGTTGGGTTGTGATTTACCAAATTTGATACAATAACCTTATTGGGTATATAAGCTTTTCCTCGCCATAATTTGGGAGAAATTCGTGGATGAAATTGGGATAAGCTAGATAAGCCAAATTTAGAACTAGGAACATCTTCCTCTCCAAATAAAGCAATTTTAGCTTGTTTCATACGCTCTCTAAAAGGATGCAATCCCAATACCTCTCCAAAAAATTTTAGTTTTTTCATAGTTACTTCCGTTTAATACTCCGTTAATTAGCTAGTGCGCTAGCGCTTATGAGCTCCCTGAGATCGGTTCGTTACACTCGTGAGATAGTTTATTTATTTTTTAGTAACCTTGACCTAAAAAGATATTTTTAGTACCTTTGACCTAATTAATTTCATTTCCTAAAATTATTGACAAAAATGACATCAAAAACATACCACAAAATTGGCGCTTGGTCTTTCATTTTATTGGGCATGGCACATTTTATGGGCACTCTGCTCTTTACCCAAGAAAACCCTAAAGAATTAGCCATTGCTCAGGCGATGGAAGCCCACCCTGTTGATTTACTTGGCGCTCAATTGAACTTACTTTTACTCCATCAGGGTTTTAGTTTAATGATGGGTTTTATGGTCTTTAGTTATGGTTTCATCAATTTTTTGTTTCTAAAAAGTAACCCAGAAACAATTGAGAACAATCACCTTCTAGCCTTGGGCAATAGCTTAGTAGCAAGCATTGCATTAGGTCTTTCCATCAAATATTTCTTTATCATTCCTATTGCATTTACAGGAATAGCCTGTATGAGTTTTGTATTGATGTACTTAAAATCTTTTCAAAGTGCTAAACAATAAACCTTTAAAAGTACGATTTTAAATCGTAATCATCAAGCCCACAAAACTATAAGCTCCAAAACAACAATGGCTTGAAGTTTTAAACTTCAAGCCATTAAAATCATTGTGACAAAAGATTACAAGGTTATTGCTCCAAATACGCAGAATACATCCAAATCAATTTTTCTTGTTCTCTAATATAGTCGCTCATCAAGGAATTGGTTCCTTCATCATTTGAATCTCCCGATAAGTCTAATAACTCCCGTTCTAAAGGCAATAAAACAGCATAAGCATTTAAGATTTCTTGAACGGCCTCCACTCCATTAGACACATTCTTAGCCTCCTTGATCTTGGACAATTTAAGGTAATCTGTATAAGTATGCAATGGTGTGTATCCCAAGGTTAGGACACGTTCAGCTATTTCATCAATTTTAAGAACAGAATCATTATAAAGTTCTTCGAATTTAACATGCAGTTCAAAGAATTCTTTTCCTTTGATGTTCCAATGAAAGCCTCTAGTATTCAAATAAAACACTTGATAATTAGCTAATAATTCATTTAATTTTCTAGCTAGGCTTTTTGCTTTTTTAGCATTCAAGCCAATTCGGTTTAATGGTGCCATTATTTTTGTTTTTATAAATTTATTTGTTTCTTTTTAATAACACTTCGTGGATTAGTTAGTGCGCTTTGCTTATGATCGCTTCACTCATTGTTCCCTACGGTCATGAGCGCTGCGCTTAGTTACTCCCTGCGGTCATGAGATAGTCTTTTAGTTTTTCTTCGAAAAACATAAAAAAGCATCTTGCATTATATTGATTATCAACGTTTTATTTTTCTCACCAACAAAAACATTGATAATCAATCTAATGCGATTTACTACGTGAGTCTTGTTACTCACTCTGTTCGTGAGGTCGCAAGCTCTGTTCGGGTTTCCCACGAAGTAATGTTTTAACAAACAAAAATATTTATTGTTCTCTTTTTCTATTGTTTTTTAGCTAAATACACTGTAACAAAAATTATGGATGTTTTTTACAGAGCGTTTTAGATGAGATTCGATGAAAATTACAGCCTGATAGCAGCGCTATCAAGGCGAAAATTTGAAAAAGAAGATCGCTAAAAGACTCGATTAAAAAGTATTTAGAAATTTTTGTTGCAGGGTACTAAATATCATGCTTTAATCTTTTTATCATAGCTCGTTCATATATTTTAGGGAAAAAACGATGCAACCAATAGGAAATTTTGCCTGTTTTGCCTGCTATTAACAAAGGCTTATTTGCCAAACAATACGCAAAAATATCTTTGGCAATTTCATCTGCTGAGATGGATTTACCAATTGTTTTTTTCTGCTGATAAATAGCGTTTTTTCCTACAGAAGCTGCCTTCCCTTTAGCTGGGGCTTGAATAAATGAAGGACAAACCATCATGCAATGCACTCCTTCTTCTTGCAATTCTGTTCTTAAGGATTCAAAAAAACCATGCAAAGCATGTTTGCTAGCAGCATAAGCCGTTCGCCCCAACAAAGGTGCAAACCCCGCTACACTAGAAATATTAATAAAAACGCCTTTTTGTTGACAAATTTGCTCCAAAACGACCTCTGTGCAATTAACAGCTCCAAAAAAATTAACTTCCATCACTCGGCGAGTAATTTCTTTTGTTTTGTCCATTTGGGTATATCTTTCAATATGTGTAATTCCAGCATTATTGACCAAGCCATCAATGCGCCCCCATGTATTTAGCACTTGTTCTATTGCCCCCTGACAAGATTTTTTATTGGTAATATCACAAGCAATAGGCAATACCTTTATTTGTTCCTTTTTGAGTTCGGCTTCAAGATCGGTCAAAAGTGTAGTATTGAGATCCAAAGCCACTATTTGAGCCCCCGCTTGCCCAAAACGCTTACAAATCGCCCGCCCCAAATTGCCAGAAGCTCCTGTTATAATGACCACCTTATTTTTAAAATTTCGTTTCATCTATTTGTTTTTATACATCCTACTGAATCAAGCTATTAAAGTTAAAAAAAAATAAAAAATAATTTGCTATTTTTTTATTCTTCCTCCTTTTCAATTCTCGAATTACAAATAGACAACTATTCTTTGTAATTTTGCTGCTCAATAATAAAAATGGTAACATGAAAGACGAGCAAACTATAGTAATAGGGATTCCTGGAAAGTGGAAAAATAGAGATGCTATTGTAGAAGCAATTGCTAAACATAGTGGTGGGTATACCTTTGCTGGAATGATGCTAATGCACTCCAAGAGTAATGAAAGTTTTGGCTTAGAAATTTATGAAAAAGATCCCAACCTACGTCAAGCTTTTGAATATGCCAGTATGGGCAAAATGACAAAGGAAGAACTGGATGCCATAGAGGAACATACCTTTACCTTATATATTATAGGAAGTGCAGGGAGTCTAGAGTTAGCTCAAAAAATGATGTCGGTTAGTTTGGCAATACTTCAAACAGGTGGTTTGGGTGTCAAAATAGAAACAACGGGCAAGGCTTTTAGCAACGAAACATGGAAAGCGCTCTGTTCTCTAAAAGATGAAGCCCGTTTTTATGATGCTTTTGTCACTAAGCTTAGAGCACAGGATGATGTATTTTATACCTGTGGTATGCACAACCTAGGGCTAAAAGATGCTATTGTTGGAGCAGTAGATATGGATACAGCCATACATACCTTAGATATTTTTTCTTTGTATCAAATCATAGAACAACCAAAAATCTTGGCTGGAGAAACTTTTTCGGCAACCGAAAAAAGCCCCGCTTTTCAAATTTTAGAAGAAAAAGATACTCGTTATCCAGAAGGAGATGGTTTTCATAATAAAAATGGGCTTTGGATCTTGCGCCCCACTACAAATGTTTCATAATTCCTTTATCAAAGGGTGACCAGACTGCCGTTTTGACATCTGCTTTTTTTAAGGCTTGATTTACCCATACATTGCAGGTATATAAACAGGTATAATTTCCTTTGGCTTCGTAAAAAAAATCATTGGCTCGATAACCTGTTCCTTCCAAAATTTGAAGATCATTTGCTGCATTTCTTTTAAAGGAAGCCTCTACAAATTGATTTAATTTTGTCAACTGCTCGGTACAAAGTTCAATCGATTTCCATTTTGGATTAACTGCCTTATAGTGCGTTACATGCATTAAGGTGGTACTTGGTAAGAAAGCCGCCGAAATAGCTGTACTGACTTTCAACTCTGCCCAACTAGGTGTATGCAAATAAAAACCTTTATCTCCCCACCCAATAGCAATGTATTCTCTCCCTTCTAGTGGACTTAGTTCGGCTAAAAAATTCTTATCCAATAAATCTTTGTGAAAAATCAAATCCATATGCACTCCATTGCTAGAGGCATAAATAATATGAGGTTTATCGCAACTATATGTTCGAGGAGTTGTTGTTAGAGTAGATAGAAACCAAGCAAAGAATAGATAATTTAAAATAAAGGCAATACTAACAACAATAAAAATAAGGCTGTACTTTGCTAACTTTAAAAAAATAATTTTCATGTTTAATGGGATTAATACTTCATGGATTTTCCAACGGAGTAATAATGGGAATAAAGGTAATAAAAAGGGCTGTTTTGCTTTTGATGGATTATATCAAGTGACGGTCTAAAGATATAGAAATTATCAACAAACTATTAGCAAGCTAAAAATGATTTTTTTTAAAAAATTTCTATTTATATAAACAAAAAGAAACAAAACACGTATCTTTGATAGTATTACTACCAAAAATAATAAACATTACATCTTTCGTAAGTGGTAAAACTCTTTAAAATATCCAATTCTAAACCAGCTATCGATTTGTTCAAGCATCTCGCTATCTTTTCAATTGTGTTGTTCAGCACAGCACAACCTATGATAAAATTTGTCTTTGATCTGATAGATACAGAATATGAATTGTGCGAAAAGTATGAAGATGATGATTTAGAGAAGAAAGAAAAAATCAAAGAAAAAAAAGGAAAAGAAGACAAATTCTACAATCCAAATTTGATTTTTGCCCACCAAGAAACGAGCACACCATTGTTCAATACAAGACTTTTTATACACCCTAATACACATAACTATTGCTTAAATTTTAAGCTAGAAGTTCCCTCCCCTCCTCCAGAATGGGTCTAATCATTTTTATTTATGTAGTAACGATCGTCGTTTATCCAATACCAATTAATAGGCATTGTTCGACGACATTCTAATCGTTTAAATACCAGACTACATTCTATCCTTTTAATTAAAAATAAATATACAGCTCAGTTTATAACTGAAAGTAAAATGCACATTTACCTTTATTTTCATCAACAAAAAAATAATTTGTGCTGGCTGTCAAAATAGATTTATCAAAATGAAATCAACAACAGATTTAAGTCCTTTCCATAATTTTAAAGATGACTTCCCAGCAAGTATTGTCGTATTTTTAGTTGCTATGCCCCTTTGTTTGGGAGTTGCTTTGGCATCAGGAGCCCCCCTTTATTCAGGGTTAATTAGTGGGATTGTCGGTGGAATCGTAGTCGGTTCCTTGAGTGGTTCTCCATTGGGTGTTAGTGGACCAGCAGCAGGTTTAGCAGTTATCGTTCTTAATGCCATTACAGATTTAGGCAGTTTTGATGTATTTCTCGTTGCTGTTGTTCTAGCAGGTATTTTACAAATCGTTATGGGTTATGCCAGAGCAGGAATTATCGCCTATTATTTTCCCTCTTCCGTTGTACATGGTATGTTAGCAGGGATCGGGGTTCTTATTTTTATGAAACAAATTCCCCATGCAGTGGGTTATGACGTAGATCCAGAGGGAGATTTTAGCTTTATTCAAGCTGATGGTCAAAACACCCTTTCTGAGTTAGTGAATATGCTAAACTATGTTAGTCCTAGCGTCGTGATTGTATCGGTCTTTTCATTAGCAGTACTAATCCTTTGGGAATTGCCTAGCATCAAACAATTTAAATTTGCAAAACTTATCCAAGGACCATTGGTCGTTGTAATCTTAGGAATTTGCTTAAATCTATTTTTTGGCAATACTCCAGATTATGCAATAAAAGCAGAGCACTTGGTTAATATTCCAATTTCTACTTCAGTAGATGGCTTTCTTAGCAATTTTGCTTTTCCTGATTTTAGTGCTTTATCCAACCCCCAAGTTTATGTGGTTGCAATTGTACTAGCAGTAGTAGGAAGCTTAGAAACTTTACTTTGTGCAGAAGCATCTGACAAACAAGATCCACTCAAACGAATTACCCCAGCCAATCGAGAATTAAAAGCGCAAGGAGTTGGTAATATGGTTTGTGGGCTGATTGGAGGTATTCCAGTAACTCAAGTAATTGTTAGAAGTTCTGTTAATCAGCAATCTGGAGGAAAAACAAAAGCGTCTGCTGTTTTCCATGGAATTTTACTATTGCTAAGTATTATTATTATTCCTAGGGTACTTAATCTAATCCCTTTAGCAACTTTAGCTGCTATTTTGATGGTGGTCGGCTATAAATTAGCAAAGCCTACCTTATTCAAAAAAATGTATGCACAGGGTTGGAGTCAATTTATCCCTTTTGTAACTACAATTGTGGGGATTGTCTTTACCAACCTATTGATGGGAATTGCCTTGGGTATGGCAGTAGCTATTTTTATTATTCTACGCAACAATTTCAAGATTTCTTACCATATGGAGCAAAGTTCAGAGGGAGATCAGAAAGTAATTCGCTTGATTTTATCAGAAGATGTAACCTTCTTGAATAAGGCTTCTATACTAAAAACATTATCCAATATCCCTGACAATGTTATCTTGGAAATTGATGCTAGTAATACTTATTTCATCCACAACGATGTTATGGAGATTATTGAAGATTTTGAAGTTAATGCTAAAACCAGAAATATTACCGTAAGGACTAATGACTTGTATCCTACCAAAGAACATAAAACTTTTAAACATTATGATTTGGCACCTGTAGATGTAGATTAACGATACGATTTACCAAAAATCAATCCACATAATTTTGCCATTCATCAGAACATGGGGCGTTTCGATTACTAAATGATACGAACAATTCGAAAAGTTCCATGTTTTTTTTAGAGATTATTAGGAGTAGAATTAATACACTACTTCTAATAATCTCTTTTTTTATTCTTAGCCTCTCCTCCTCCTTCATTTGAACCTTTGGTTTATTTATTGGTCTTAATTCTGCCCCATAGTGACATCCCCTGCCACCTCGCCAAGCAACCAACATTACAAAACATTAAACAGCAACAAACTACACAACTAAAAATAACTAATTAAACTTAAAGAAAAAGTTTAACTATATTTGTCCGCCTCGAAGACAGCATCTCAACTCAACAAAAAAGTTAAATCCTATTCTAAAAAAGAAGTCTTTTGCTTCAAATATTCCGTTACTACCTCTTAAATTTCGAACTTACAAACTATGAAGCATACTGCACCGAATACAGGATTAAAAGGCGCTTTAGAAAATTGGAGAAACGACTTAATTGCAGCGCTTAGTGTTGCTTTAGTTGCGTTGCCACTAAGCCTAGGAGTCGCCTTAGCTTCTGGGATGCAACCGATGGCAGGACTTTTAACTGCCATAATAGGAGGAGTGGTAGCGACCATTTTTAGAGGTGGCCATGTTGCTATTAATGGTCCTGCGGCGGGTTTAATTGCAGCAGTTTTTGTAGCAATCGGTTCTTTAAATGATATAGATCCTGCTACTGGTCAAATTATTGCAGGCTCAGGCATCCGCTACACCTTAGCAGCTATTGTTGTTTCGGGAGGAATACAAGTTCTTATGGGAATTTTTAAATTGGGAAAGTTAGCTGAAATTTTTCCTTCATCCGTCATCCATGGTATTCTTGCAGCCATTGGGGTGATTATCTTTGCCAAGCAGATTCATCCAGCACTAGGAACTAGCTCAGAGGCAACCGATATTATAGGAACACTTTTAGATGCATTTTATTTATTGCCTTCTCTAAATCCTTTTGTTGCCATCATTTCATTGACAGGGCTGTTACTCTTAATTTTTCATCCCAAATTAAGTTACAAATTCTTTCACTTTCTCCCTGCTCCAATGTGGGTTTTATTGATTGCCATTCCATTTGTATATTGGTTCAACTTCTTTGAAGATCATAGCATTGAATTTTTAGGGCGTTCCTACGAAGTGGGCTCACATTTATTGATTGACTTGTCCAATGGTTTGCCTGACGATCCCAACCGAAGTACTTTAGAAACCTTTATGGGCTGTATTATGCATCCCGATTTTTCTAAGATCAATAGTTATCCATTCTGGTTAGCGGTTATTTCAATTACCCTCATTGGCTCTATTACCACTTTAGTTTGTGCCAAAGCGATTGACAAATTAGACCCTTACCAACGAAAAACCGATCTCAATAAAGATCTTGTAGCAGTAGGTTTAAGTTCTATTGTTTCAGGGGCTCTAGGAGGCTTGCCCGTTATTGCAGTAATTGTCAGAAGTACAGTCAACATCCAAAACAATGCAAAAACACGTTTTTCTAACCTCTATCATGGTTTATTTCTGTTGTTATTTGTTTTGTTGTTAACTCCTGTTTTAGAGCAAGTTCCCTTGTCAGCATTGGCTATTATTTTAGTTTTCACAGGATTTAAATTAGCCTCTCCTCGCATTTTCAAAAAAGCGTACGAAAAAGGAATGGAACAACTAATTTTTGTTGTTGCCACCTTAATTATAACCTTACAAACCGATCAACTCTGGGGAATTATTGGAGGAATTACCATTACTTTAACCGTCCAATTACTGTTGGCAAGGGTCTCTATTCAAGATTTTTTTCGAATGATTTTTAAATCTCATTCTCAATTATTACCAATCGAAAACAATCAATATACCCTACAACTAAATGGTATTGTTAATTTTTTGTCCTTACTAAATATTAATAAACTACTAGAACAAGTTCCGCCCGAATGCCATCTAATTATTGATGGTTCTCGTGCCCGATTGGTTGACTTAACCGTTTTGGAAACTTTTCATGACTTTAAGTTCAATTTTGAAAATAAAAACGGCTCTGTTCAAATTATTGGCTTAGAAAATCATGTTACTTCCAGTGATCATACACTAGCCCTAAAATCAAATCATACCTCTATAGAAAAACCGCTTGGAGAACGAGAAAAACGACTAGAGGCAAAATCTGCCGAAAAAGGGTGGTTATTTAGTCATTCTACCGATTGGAACAGCTCCTATTTTAACCAATTTCAGTTTTTTGATTCTCGTCCAATAGAACGAAAATCCAATAGGATTGAAGGAACTTACTCCGAATTGGGTGTCGAATGGCAAATTGCCGACATTGAGTTTGATGAAGGAGCTTTGATGTCTTCGGAGGTCTATAATACAACGGTTCAATTTCTCAAATTGCCATTTAAAATTCCAAGGTTTGTTATTGAGCAAGAAGGGTTTTGGGACAAAATGTTTGATCGTATCAAAGCATTTACGGGTTATAAAGACATTGATTTTGAGCTATTTCCTGAGTTTTCTAAAAAATTCTTATTGGAAGGAATCGACGAAAAAGCCATTCGTGCCTTTTTTACACCTGATTTGATTCTCTTCTTAGAAAAACATGAAATTTATCATATAGAATCTAATGGTGAGGCACTACTTATTTTTAAGTATAGAAGGCTGGCAAAAACCAATGAGATGACAAAAATGGTTGATTTTTCAGAGAAACTAATTAAAAAAATTACCCCTAATGAAGTGCAACTTAATGCAGCTTATAAGCTTCAAAACAACTGATTTGGCTTAGGTGGTATACAATCGATTGCCTTTGCCAACTAAAAACGATTGCTTAGTAACTGTTGCACTATTCGCTTATAAGTTTGCCCAATAGGTAGTTCTTTTAACCCTATTTTTATTCGATTTCCTTCTATAATCGAAATGTTTGGAATAGCAACAATAAAAGACTTGTGTATCCTCATAAATTGCGAAGCAGGCAGTGTTTTTTCGTAGGATGTCAATGTTGCATTGGTTGTAATCACTTGGTTGGTTAGCTGAACCTTGGTATAATTTCCATAAGCTTCTAGGTATAATATTTTATCTAGTTCTATCTGATAATGCTTCTTATCTCCTTTCAGAAAAATACGCTGTGGATTGCTTTTGTTGGTGGTCTGTTGTTGTCTTGTATTGGGATGATTTCCTAGCGCTGCAACCTTATTAATTGCCTTGACAAAACGCTCAAAGCTAAACGGTTTTAAGAGATAGTCTAACACATTGAGTTCATACCCTTCTAGCGCAAATTCTTTATAGGCAGTAGTTACAACAATAAGAGGCTTGTAATCTAAGGTTTTCAAAAATTCGAATCCAGTTAACTTAGGCATATTTATATCCAAAAAAATTAACTCAATTTGTCCTTTATTCAACAGCTGCATGGCTTCAAAAGCATTATAGCAGTTCCCTATCTTATTTAAATGAGGCAATTGCACAGCATACCCTTCAATGATACGATGTGCAATTGGCTCATCATCTACAATTAAATAATTAATCATTTATAATTCGATTTCTAATCTCGCAATATAACAAGTATCCTTAGACTCTGTTGATAATTTATGTTGCTGGGGATAAATTAACTTCAAGCGTTTCTTCAAATTAGTCAAGCCTATTCCTTCCTTATTTAATGCTTGGTTTGGGTCAAGACTATTTTCTATATAAAATTCAATTTTATCTTGCTCTACCATCAAACGAATATTGATATAAGCGTTTTCTGCCAATACTTCGACACCATGCTTAAAAGCATTCTCGACTAAAATAATAAAGAGCAAAGGAGCTATTTCGCAAGGTGCTTCAATATGGGATTCAAAACTAATGTTTACTGCTCTATGGTAACGAATTTTGTGCAACTCTATATAGTTCTCAAGATAAGCAATTTCATCTTCTATTGGTACACGTTCTTTTTCTCCATCATAAATGGTGTAACGCATCATATCTGACAAGCCCAAAATTACATTGGGAGCCTTTTCTGACTTTTCAACGGTCAAACCATATAAGTTGTTGAGGGTATTAAAAAAGAAATGTGGGTTAACTTGACTTTTTAATAACGCCAACTCTGCCTTAGATTTTTCAGATTGTAGCAATCGCAACCATTTCCACTGCTCATAAAACCACAAGCCAATAAACCCTGGTATGGGCATAATCAAAGAAAGTATAGCCCCTTCTTTTTCTGCTCCATAAAACATTCCACGGCTTCCTGCCGAAAATCGAACATAAGTAAAATAACATAAAGCACTTATATAAACTCCTAAAATGAGCCATAAGTACTTTTTAACAAAAGCAGGAGATAAAAGGTACAGCCCTCCTAACCAAAAAAACACCAATAAAAAAATAGTAATTGGGTTATCCGCCATATCCATATAACTATCCATAATCACAGCGCCCAATAAGAGTAAGAATAAGCCTATAATTTTATAAATGGTTGATCGATTCTTTTTGAGATAATCGAACTTATAAATGGGCAAGGAAAAGATCCCCCACCATAATGTAAAGAAAAATAAATTTTCGCCAATAGCTGTCGAATCTATAAGGATAATTCCTGCATAGGAAAGTAAAAATATTAATGATGCGGTAATTCCTAATCCTAAAAAAAATGCTTTATACTTAATATATAAGGTACTCATTGTTTATTTCTTATGTTTTTCAATAATTGAATGCTACTACTGCTATTCAGTAATAGTTGTTTAAGATCACCTTGCAAAGCGTATTTCTATTCTCTCTAATACAAAAATAAAGCACAGGCTCTTATACTCCAAACTAATCTGTTCAACGCCTTCCTTATCGTGACAAACCCTATTTTTTTGCAGTTCAATCGTATTGATGTTATTTTTTCACTATAACTTTTTGGCGTTTATTTTTCGCATTTATAACTTTTTTGTTAACTTAGAATAAAACTCGAACAATACACCAAAAATATTTACACATGGGACTTTTTAATTGGTTTAAGAAACAAAACACGGAAGACCTGCTCGAACTCCCCACGAATCAGAAAAATTCTTTCGTATCCAAGGCCAACATTACCCAAGAGAAAGAGCGTAGTTTTTCGCCACAAGAAATAGAAACCATAGAGCATAAAGTGATAACATTACTGAATGCTAAAGGTGAAAAAGCAGCCATTAACCATGCTTGCCAACTCTTAAAAACGGGAGCTTATCTTCAAGCTGTTTATGCTTTTCAAAAAATAATGGATTTACTCCCTGCTCAAAAGGGGCTTTGTGAAAACCAAATTGGAGCAGCCTACTTTTTCCTTCATCAATACCAAGATGCCTTTAACCATTACCTATTATCTTTGGAATACAATTTTGATACTAAGATGCTGGATTACAACCTATGGGAAGCGGCTGAAGCCTATTTTAAAATAACAGGAGACCACTCCTTAGTTAAAATTTATCTTAATCGTTTTCCCAACGGTGATTTTCAACAAGCTGCTCAAGAATTATCGTAAATAGACTATGCTTAAGAAAAAGAAACAAAAAATTGCTTTTAAAAACATTTTGTTGTATTTTAGATTTTAATCACTCTAATATATCTATTTTTCAGCCCAAGTTATCTTGTTATGAGTCTTGATATTACAGTAATTGTTGCCAATAAAAACCATTTTAATAATTTTGAATATTTTGCCCATGCGCTAGGTTTAGCAGTGGAATTATCAGGTGAAGTTCCTTTTCAAAAAGTCAACAACTCTTGGAAAGATGGTTTTGTTGATGTGGTTTTTAGCCCACAGGGTACTTTAGTCTGTGTTCCTTCTGGTGAATATAATATTGCAGCAGCATCAAAGGCTAGTCAGGTAGCTTTATTAGCACTCTCTCAAAATTCTACGATTTTTAACCTTGAATGTGCTGAAAATGGGTCTATCAAACGAATCTATACCGATTTTAATGGGGTTATCCGCCGCAACGTTAAACGCCCCCTTCAATGGGAAAATGAAGCCCAAGATTATACCCAAATTTTGCAAGATTGTGTGAGAACATTCACTGGAAAAGCATTGCATGAATACCACAATCAAACGGCTATTCGTTATGGTATTATAAAATAGAAGCACCTTAACTAACCACTTACAAATCAACACATTTTAACTTTTACCCCTCCTCCAATCATACGCTAAAAAATCCCGATCGTACTCCCAATCAACCACTGTGTACATCTCCTGTTTTTATTTTTGCATTCATGAGGTTGGCAACCTAATTTTGGTATTAACAAACTAACAATTGACCGTTAGATTTCTTTACCAACTTAGAAGTTGCCACATAAAAACAAAAACAATGAGACAAATATCCTATTTATTCGTACTACTCTTAATTTTCTGCTTGCAAGACAGCTATGGGCAAGTTCCTCAATTGGAATGGGGGCAGCATCATGGGACCAACATTGATGATCATGGGCATGATATTCATTATGACAAAAGAGGTTACATTTATACAACGGGAAGGCGCAATGATCAAATTTTCATACGAAAAAGCCGACACGACGGGACAACGGTTTGGAGCAGAATAATAGGCAATGGAATCCGTGAAGCACAGGGCAGAGGCATTACAACAGATCAGTTAGGCAATATTTATGTAACAGGCGACTTTAACCGTCATATCGATTTTGGTAATCAACATACGTTGACCGCTCCTGGAAGCACATGGGATCACGATGCTTTTATTCTCAAACTAGATTCTATGGGGACAACTATTTGGGCAAAAGCCATAACAGGCAATGACGACCAACATGGCTATACCATAACTTCTGATCAGTCCAATAACATCTATGTAACTGGTCATTACCAAGATACCACTGATTTTGATCCAGATACAACCTCTTATATCCACGCTCCTTATTCTTATTTGGGAAGTTATTTTTTGGCGAAATACGATTCTGATGGGAATTTTAAATGGATGCATGGGATGCCTGAACATAGTGGGGAATTTGGACATCCAGTAGCAACGGATCTTCAAAACAATGTATACACGGTCAGTACCTATCAAGTTGGTGGTAACGATGACATCCGCATTCGAAAACGGGACAGTGCAGGTACACTGCTTTGGACCAAGTCCATTGGAGGTTCCGAAGATGATGAAGCGCATTCTATCACCGTAGATGATGCAGGAAAGCTACTCATAACAGGTGCCTTTCAAAACGATGTTGACTTTGACCCTAGTTACTCAGGAACTCATATACAATCTTCTTATAGTAGATATATAGGTTTAAATCTAGTTTTTTGGCCCAGCATTTTTGTCCTAAAACTAGATGCCAATGGTAATTTTATATGGGTTTACTCAGATGAAAGAGAAAATTCCAAAGGTTATGCTATTGCAACGGATAGAAATAACAATGTTTATGCAGGGGGCAGATCAGGGTATAATGCATTATTGATTAAACTCAATTCTAATGGTCTAGAGCATTGGCGACGAACAACCTATACCTCTACTGCTATTTATAGTGACTATGCCTATAAGTCAGGAGTAGCAACCGATAGCCTTGATGGTGTTTATACCATTGGCAATTTTAAAGGAGCCTGTGACATCGATCCAGAGGCAAGCCACCATGTCCTAAATTCTGCTTCATCTACAGATTTTGACTTTTATATTTGTAAATGGTCTCCAATCCCCTGTAGTCCTGCTAGTTCTTCTATTGATGTACCTCTTTGTAACGGTAGTTATACCTCCCCTAGCGGAAAATATACGTGGCAATCATCAGGAGTTTATCAAGATACCGTTTGGAATGCCTTACTCTGTGATAGCATCATCACGATTAATTTATATGATCCATTAAGCCTTCCCTATCAAGAAGATTTTGAAGGAAGCTATCTTCCCCCCTATACTTCTATCTATAATTATGATGATAGTATAACCTGGGATTCGATACAAGTAATAGGCGCTAATGGAACTGCAACACAAGCACTTTATGTCAATTGTTATGATTATGGCGCAAACAATCAACGCGATTATTTCTATTTGCCTACATTAGATTTTACAACCACTCAACGAGCAGAACTTACCTTTGATCTTTCCTACCGTCCCTATAGTTCCGTTTATTATGATGAATTAGGGGTCGAAATATCAACCGATTGTGGCAATACCTACCAGAGAGTTTACACCAAAGACAACTTAACATTAGGAGTCGGTAATCAATATCATACCACTGCTTGGGCTCCTAGCAGTTCGAATGATTGGCGCAATGATGCAATCAATTTAAATGCCTATGTTGGTCATTCTGTTCAAATTAGATTTGTCGTAAAAAATGGCTATGGAAACAATCTCTATATCGACAACATAAATATTGACACCACCTGTTACCCTAGCGGTTCTAACCTTAGTGTTAATGCTTGTAATAATTATATAGCTCCTGATGGGCAGGTTTATACGACTTCAGGACAATACACCGCTATTATTCCCAATTCGATTGGTTGTGACAGTACCATTGCTATCAATTTAACAATAGGTGATAGTAGTAGCAGTACGATCCATGAATTGGCTTGTGATAGCTATACGGCTCCTGATGGGCAAGTTTATACAACTTCAGGACAATATACCGCTATTGTCCCCAATTCGGCAGGTTGTGACAGTACGGTTACGATCAACCTAACCATTCAAACAACAGCTAGTATGAATACAACGGTCAGTCAAAATGGCTTGACCCTAACCGCCAATGCCTCAGGAATGACCTATCAATGGTTAGACTGTAACAATGGGAATACTCCTATTGTGGGAGCAACTGCACAAAACTTTACGCCTACCCTTAGTGGTTCTTATGCCGTTCAAATTAGTAATGGAACCTGTACTTCAACTTCTACTTGTACAACGGTAAGCTTAGTAGCTACGGAAAATCTAAAGCATGGAGCAGAAATATTGGTTTATCCCAATCCTACCAATGGAATTATCTACATCCATAAAGAACAGGAACAAGAAAGTACGATTCAAGTATTGGATCACTTGGGTCGAGTTCTAATTGAACAAAAAGCAACAGCAACGCTTCATGAAATCAATATGGAGGGCTTCCCTACAGGGCTTTACACGGTTTCTATTTCAAGTGGTCAACAGCTTTTATTTTATAAAATTGTAAAAAATTAAGTACATCGTGTAATCAAGAGCCCTTAATCGGTCTCTACTTAATTCAATAGGTAAGTCATTATATTCCTATTTTTCTTTCGATAATTTGAAGCCCTAAAAAAAGAGAAGGGCTTCGAATTATCGATTTTTTATTGGTAAAAAGTGCTGCTGGTAAACAAGTTCGCAAATCCTAATCTCAAATAGATTTTTTTTTGTAATTTGTATAAATACTCCAATTATCTTATTGAAGTTGTTTAAAAATGGAATTTTGTTGATAATGAGTAGTAATTTTTAGGTAAACAAGGCAAAAATTTTCTTCATAGCAGCGCTATGGAGCAAATTTTTAACGCAGAATAGCTAGAAATTAGCTTTCATTAGCGATGTAAGGCTATTCTTAAACAACTTCATTATTAACCACAAAGTAGCAATATAACTACCACTTAGTAGCAACGCAGTTAATCAGCGGAGTATTACTTGTAATAAACAAATTCAAACCATTATGCTTGTTAGTACCTTTAATGAATGATCAAAATGGACAAATATGACCAACATCTTAATTTTTTGATACAAGTGATTCCTCATCAGAATGAGGCAAACTGTCGAGAAATTTTCCTAAACCGATCTAAACGAGATCTGTGCAAAGCACTATTTTATGCCTTACAACCAAGCATTGAACAAGAGGAACTTCAGGAGCGTTTTCTTCAAACTCAAACGAATCAAACCGCTCTACAAATTGACTTATTGAATAAAATGTTACATTGGTACTGCCCCAATGCTTCCTTTAGCAAAATTGTGGGACAGGCCTCTAGAGGGCTTCCCATTCAACTAGATACGGCTATTCTCGCTCGATTAAAAAAATTTCGCCGAATCCCTAGAAAGGAAACACTACAAAAATGGTTTCATTTAGTTTATGCTAGTAATGATGCTGTTATTTTGCATTTTTTGCAACGCTTAAAATCTTTTAGACATGCCTTAGAACCCTCCTGGGCAAGCATTGATAACTATGCCAATTCTAAGAACGTAGAGATTGCCAAAGCAGCATTAGTATTATTGGTTAACATGCCTACAGGAACCCAAAAATCAATTACAACACTTGCGAAGCACCTTAAAGATCCCAAGATGCGTTTCTATGCCTTATCTGCCTTGCAACAAACCAAAGGATTAGCTCCTACGCTCTTAATTCGTTTGCTAAATCCTGTCCTTACAGAGTATCGATCTTTGATGAATACCAAAGGGCGTGTTAATGATTTGTGGCAGGAGTATCGATTGATTCAGAGTATCGCCCAAAATAACGGAGTCCGTTTGTCGATTCCTGATATAGGTTTGGAGCGTTTTTAGATACACCAGTCGATTTTATAAAAGAGCTAGGAACTCTGAACCTTATTGCAGCGGTTTATAGTAATACCTAGTGCTCTCATTTTTTGGAATGATCGTATCATTTACCAATGAGCCACTATTTTTCTTTTAATTAAAACTACTACTTATTATGTTTTGGACAGCAATTGCAGTCATCGTTGTTGGAGGCTATTATTTTGATCTTCAAAAACAAAAATTGAAGCAAGAAAAACGAGGGGGAGCAAACTCTAAAGAGGTGAAACGGCAAATTGGTCAGTTAATGGCTGAAAACGAAGCAATGAAAGAACGTTTACGCAACCTTGAATACATCATTGCAGAGAAAAAAGATTATATTGACCTAGATTATGAAAAAGAGCAAATGCGCTTGGATAATAATACCAATAAATTTGAATATTAATCCTTTTAAGTTCTAAAAGAGTTATTGCTTGCTGCTCCTTTTTGATTGCATTACAATTCATCATCTATCAAACCTACATATTATGGGCGAATTTTTCTTATTTATGGTAACAGTAATAGGTGTTCCTATGACTTTTTATTATTTAAGTTCCTACTTTAAAATCAAACTCAACCACCTAAAACAACAGCATAATTTACAAGAGCCAGGTCAAGCCTCTAAAGATACCAAACAACAAATTCGATATCTAATGGCTGAGAATGAAGAAATGAAGGAAGAATTGCGCAATATCAAATACCTCCTAAGTCAAAATTCCCGTCAAAAAATTGATCTAGATTATGAAAGAGAGCAAATGAAATTAGATTATGATGCCAAGGGCTCTTTATCGCTTTAATTAATTCATTCTTATAAATTTAATGCTAACTATACTATGGGTCCTTTTATTGCAATTATTGCCATTATAGCCGTTTTTTCAGTTCCTTTGTCTGCAATTATTGGTTCGTATTACCTCAAATTACAGCGATTAAAAATGAGCCATAGAGAAGACGATGGAACAATTAGTGACTTACGCAAAGAAGTGGGGCATTTAATGGCCGAAAATGATGAAATTAAAGAACGGCTCAAAAATTTAGAGTATATACTTAGCGATGAAACGCGCCGCATTAATTTGGAATATGAACAAGAGCAGATCAAATTAGATAGAAACAATAAATTCAACTCATAATGGATGATTTAGCCGAATTATTAATCGTTGTAGCCGCATTAACTACAGTAGGTTTATTCCTATTTTTTGTTTTTCAAATTCTAAATCTCAAAGTAAGAAAACTAAAACGAGAGTTTGACAAAGAGGATGATTTTGATCAAATTGATAATTTGAAAAAGGATATTGGTTATTTGATGGCCGAAAATGAAGACATGAAAGAGGAGTTGCGCAATATCAAATACCTTTTGAGCCAAGGTAAAGAATTCATCGACTCCAAAGAGTACGAAAAGGAACAAATCCGCATTGATCGAGAAAACAAATATAATTCATAACTATGTTTCCAGAAATTGCCCTGTTTATTTGCATTTCCACGGTTTTAATCACCCTTATCTTAACCCGCTTTTATCTAAAACTTAAGGAACTAAACTACAAACATAGTTCAGGAGGAGCAGATGGTGCGGAATTGAAACAACAATTGGGGAGTCTTATGGCAGAAAATGAAGAAATTCGAGAAGAATTGGATAATATTAAGTATCTTTTGAGTCAAGATAGACAATACATCAATCTCAAAGACTACGAAAAAGAACAAGTTCGTATCGATAAAGAAAATAAAGATTCACTTTAACTAATTACACTATGCCTGCATTAGCTGGACTTTTAGCATTATGCCTACTCCTTATTATTGGCTATACGTACTCAGCTTCTAACAAAGCGTTTAAAGATAAAATGGAACAAGATAAACAACATCAAGCTATCTTGGATCAACTTGCTGCTGCTCAAAAAAAAATTGAGGCGATGGAAAAACGACTAGGGAATGTTGAAATGATTGTAACCGATGCTCAGTTTGTTGACCCACCCACTAGCGGGCGAGAAGCCATTGATTTAAAAGCAGAAATTACTGCCCTAAAATCTCTTATCCAAAATTTAAAGTGAAAGCAACTCAGCGAATTACAATTCTGTTCTTATTCGTAGCTTTTGCAATAGGTGGTGGAATCTTAGCCAGTTGTTTAAGCTTATGGCTATTGAACTACGAAGAATTTACCACTTGGGTGCTAGAAGCTGTTCACAAACAAGCATGGCGTCCATACTTTGAACAAACTGTATTTCCTCCCAATCGCTTTCAATGGGCTCGTTATATTGCACTTCTTTTTCTTATCTTTTGGGGGCTTGCCTTATATTATATCTATCCTAGGTTAACAGATTTTAGTCGCTTTTTATTAGAATTTACCAACCGATCCAAGGTCTTTCTGAAAAGACAGTACCAACAATTTAATCCATTAGAGAAGCGTCTTTTTTGCCTTCTTATGTTTTTGTTTGCCCTTAGAGGTATTGTTCAACTGTATCGCTATGAGTTGCAATATGATGAAGCATGGACGTACAACCATTTTGTTTCCAATGGTTTTTTAATAGCGGCTATTAGCCCCAACAACAATCATATTCTATATAGTTTATTGGCTTGCATTTCTGACTATCTCCCTTTGGAGGCCAAGTACAGTTTGCGGCTTCCTGTTTATTTGGGAGGCATAGCTACTAGTGGGCTTTTTTATCTTTTGGTTCGTAATTTTTGGGGCTGGCGTTGGGCATTGGTTGGATTAACATGGTTTGTTTTTTCACCAGGAGTTTGCTTCTATTCTCTCTATGCACGAGCGTATATATTCCAACTCTTTTTTGCCTTATTAGCCTTATGGGCTGGTCTAAAAATTTGTAACAGAGCCAATCCATCCAATTACTTATGGGCTGTTTGGGGCTTAGCTCAGATACTAGGTTTTTATGCGGTTCCTACCTATGCCTATATTTGGCTGCTCCTTAATTTTGTTCTTTTAATCCACCTATTAATAAGAAAAAAAACGTTTTGGAAAGCGTGGATATTAACCAATCTAATCGTTCTAGGAATTGTTGCACTGCTTTACTTTCCTTTTATTATCACCAATGGTTTTCAAACCTTAGTCAATATTGCTTCTCATAAAGCCCCCCAAGGAGAGATTTTTATTCATTACCAAGACAAAGTAGCCGATTGGTTGCTCTTAGGAGCAGGTCGATTAACCCCTGTTTATTGGTTTTTAGTAAGTATAACCTTAGGGTTAATTGCTGTTCGATTAAAGAACCAACAACCGCAAGCCAATCCATTGATAGAAATTACTTGCTTATTTCTGCTCTTTCCTTCTATTCTTAACCTTACTTTAGGCACCCAACCTCCCTATCGAGTTTGGTGTTTTTTAAGTATCTTTATTGGAATTGCCCTGCCATGTTTAGCCACCCAATGGTTTCCCAAACCCCAAAACACCTTCGCAATACTACTGGTAGCGCTTAGCATTGGAAGTTTTAATATTTGGAGAACAGAAGTCCATTATGCCATTCGCTGGAGCGCAGATTTGGATCGTAATGCAAAAGAAATAGCCCAATTAATGTTAGCAAAAAATATTCAAACCTGTTATTTATTTTCTAACTATGACAAACCGCTGTTAGAATGCTACTATTTGCGTGCTCAACAACGTCTACAAACCTACATGGCAGCCAAGGATAGTAAGCATTATGCTCCTTTTGTTCATGCTCCCTTGTACCAATCTGTTTTGTGGGATAAAGAAGATCGAGTTTCAACCCTTGAAGAAAAACAGTGGCTTGATCGTCATTATCCTGTTATAATTTATAGCGATCAACGAGTGGAATTGCGCCAAGCCCTCAAATGACCTCTAGGGAAATAACACCTCAATTTCATCTATAGCTCCTATTGTTTTTTGGTTGGATTTGAGGTAAAATAAAAAAGTTTCTAAAGAGCTTTTTTGAGGGATATATCCAAAAACTTCTTTTAGTTTTCGATTGTCCAATACTGGGCGATATTGAATAAATAAAATTTGATCGGGACCATATTGTGTCCATCCTAATTTATTGCCAATCCAAAGCCCCATTTTTAAGACTCCAGCAGGAATCGACAAATAACGTTTGCCCAATATTTTTGCCAAGTCGGGATTCGTTATGGCTCCATCTCCTGTCAAATTATAAATTCCTACCTGTTCAGAAAATACTGCTTGATGCATACAAGCAGCCACATCTTCATCCCAAACAAAAACATAGGGGCTTTGATGCCCTTTGATGCCTAAGACTTGTTTTTTATCAAACAAATTGGTAATCAAATTGCGAGTTGTTGCGCCCAAAATTGTACTTACTCTAAAAATAACTTGTTCCAACTGTGGCTGCTCAATTCTATATTGGGCTAACATTTCCTCCACCAAACGCTTATGTGCTGAATAAGCAAATAGATCGTTTCCACGAACCTGATCCGTTTCCCTTAACCAATCAGGATTGTCTGCATAATAGCCATAAGCCGCACCACTAGAACTAATCACAATTCGTTTTGCCTCTACTTTTAAACAAGCTTCTATTATATTTTTTGTTCCCAGCACATCTACTTCATACTGAAAATCCCTTGAACTAGACTGTGAGTCAATAATTGCTGCTAGATGTATTACGGTCGTAATTTGATGATTGGACAATTGTTTCCATAGGCTTTGATCCCTAATATCAGCTTGTAAATAGATAACCCCTGTTAACTGTTGATCCAAAGGCTGTTCTTTCACATCCATAGCCACCAAAGTAGTGATTCTTCCAGTCTCTAGATCTTGATATAAACGTTTCAAAACAATCTGTCCTAAGTAACCCAAAGCCCCTGTAATAAGTACCCCTTCCATATTTTTTTTCATGATAAATTTTAGTTCTATGCTGCTTTTCGCTGCCAATAATAAGCTAAGGTTAAACCAGAAATCATATGCCACATCCCCCACCAAGCCACAATAATTCCCATCCCTCCTAGATGTTCAAAATATTGAAAAAATAAAATCAGCCCCAAACCTGAGTTTTGAATTCCAACTTCTAGGGATACGGTCTTACTATCGTAATGCGATAGTCCTGCCGCCTTTGCCCCCCAATATCCCAAAGTCAATGCTAATGAGTTTTGTAAGAAAACAACCAAGGCAAATGTTCCTATATAATCTAAGAAGGTTTGCCAATTGACTGCCAATGCTCCAAAAATTAAAAGGATAAAAAAGAAGATAGAAAAGTTTTTCATGGGCTTCTTTATCTTATTGGCGAATGCTGCTTGATAATGGGCAATCAGCATCCCTATGGTCAAAGGAATTCCCAACAAAATAGTGATGGTTATTAACATGTCAATTGGGTCAATAGACAGCACAGACAACAAACTATTGGTGGATGGTAACAAAGAGCCCCAAAAGGAAAAATTAAGAGGGGTCATGACCAATGCTGCTACGGTAGAAATTGCCGACATACTCACTGAAAGTGCGGTATTACCTTTTGCCAAATGAGTAAAAAAGTTGGACATATTTCCCCCTGGACAAGCAGCTAGTAACAACATTCCCAAAGCTACACTCGGATAAAAGGCCGTACGTTCAGATTGACTGGCTCCCCATATCAACAAAAACGTTAGGGCAGGAAAGGCAATAAATTGTAAGCTTAAGCCGATCAATATTCCTTTGGGGTTTTCAACGACTCGTTTAAAATCCTCTATTTTGATGTCCAATGCCACCCCAAAAATAATAAAGCCCAAGATGAGTTTTAAGATGAACTGCGTATTGCTATCAAAGGTTATTTCTACATTATCTATCCCCATATCAACGATCTATATTTAGCACGAACAACAACTTATTGGCTCCCAAATACTTTCTGAACTATTGCAGTGCCTTTGTTTCTTGTGTTACAATACCACGATAGGTATCCTTATGCACATAAAAAGACATGCGTTCTAGTTTTAGATATTTATATCCTCCACTAAGATCAGGCTCTTTTCCTGCCTTTTTCTTTTTAAAAGCGAGCGCTTGGGCACTGCCATCATTCATTCCTTTTATATAATTAGCCATAAGTTTCGCTTGTTCATAACGCCCTTCCCAGCCCAAACCTGTAGCCTCTATCATTCCTAAGATAAATAAATTATCATATTCTGGATGGAAAATTTTGAGGTATAGTTCAGGAGCCATTCCCGACCAATTGAGGTGTTTTTTATCAATAAATGGATAGTGGAGTTTGTAGCCCGTCGCCAAAACAATCATATCATAATCTTCGGAGTTTCCACCTTTAAAATAAACCGTTTTTCCATCCATATAATCAATGTCTTTTTGCACTTTTGCATCTCCTTGCCCAATATGATGTAAAATAAGTGTATTGATAACAGGATGCGATTCATACATCTTGTATTTAGGCTTTGGAAAACCAAATCGCTCAGGGTCACCTGTAAACCACTTTAATAATTTATTATCAAAGGATTGTTTAAGCCGCCGAGGCAACTTAATTTTTCCTCCAATGGTATCAGAAGGTTTTCCAAAAACATATTTGGGTACAAAATAATAGCCTCTACGTACACTAATATCTACCTTTTCGGCTCGATGTACAGCATCAACAACAATGTCACAACCACTATTTCCTGCGCCAATAACTAAGACTCTTTTTCCTTCAAAAATTGCAGCGTTTTTATAAGCCGCAGAATGGATCAATTCGCCCGTATAGTTTCCTTTAAAAGTTGGTATATTGGGTTCTGCCAAGGTTCCATTAGCAATAATAACTCCCTTATAGGTATAGGTTTGAGTCCCTGTTTGGGGATTGCTAATTTTGACCTCCCACGCTGCTCCTTTTTTTTCTACTCGTTCTACCTTTGTATGAAAAAAATAGTGCTCGTATAATTTAAAGTGCTTCGCATAATTAATAAAATACTGGCTCATTAATTTGTGGCTTGGATAATCTGGGGTATCCTCAGGCATTGGATAATCTAAAAATTGAGTGGTTGTTTTAGATGAGATTAAATGCGCAGATTCATACATTGTGCTGCGAGGGTTATTAATATTCCACAAGCCTCCAAAATCATTTCCCATTTCGAATCCATCAAATGCTATACCTAATTCCTTTAATGCTTTTGCTCCCGAAAGCCCCGCTGGTCCCCCTCCTATTATGGCATATTTATTTGTTGTATTCTGCGGCATTTCATTTGGCTGATTAAAGTTTCCCATGGTCATTTTTTCTCATTAAACAGTTGGTTATTGGCGGCTTATGTCATTACAAATAACGACAAAAATTCGTACACTTTAAGCTCTAAATTGTATCAAACTTCTCTTATAATTACATTTCTACAAAGAAATTAAACAGCAAAAATAGCTTAATAGAATACAAAACAGACCATAACAGCATCCTCAAAAGCTCCATAGTTTACACTTCTAACTAATTTTGAATAATTGTTGCCCAATCGATTAATCCCCCGTTATTTTCAATTTCAAATGCCAATTCCAGTAATTTTCGATCTTCCCCAATATTAGCAGCAAATTGCACCCCAATAGGCAAACCATTGGCACACATCCCCATTGGCAAAGAAATAGCAGGTGCCCCTGTCACATTCTGAAAGGTGGTAAAATTGACATATTGGCTCAGTTTTTCAACCGTAGAAAAAAAGTTATTCTCTGGTCCAAAATAACCAATTGTAGGAACGGGATGCGACAAAACAGGGCTCATTAAAACATCGTATTTTTTAAAAAGGCTATCGTAATAATGGCAGAACTTTTTTAGTCGTTTGATACTACTAAAAGTATTAAAAAACACCTTAGGATAGACTTTTGCCATCTGAGTTGTAAAAACTTCCAGTTTAGATTTATCGAAGCCCATTCCATAGGTGAACTTTCCGAAACGATATACCAGATACGTAATAAAACTCCAATAAGCTAAGAAGTCAATCTTTGTTTCTTGACTAAATGGGTTCTGAATTAGTTCCAAATCATGTCCCAAGTTTTCACAAAATTTTCCTGCCCCAATTACTACCCGATCAACATCTTCGTGGCTTTTAATGTTCGTAGGCGTTTGGGTAAATAAGCCAATCTTTAAGCGTTTTTTATTGGGTTGACTGACCAAGCCTATTGGTGGCAATGTAGGATGTGCATAATATTTTTCGACAGAGGCATAATAGTTGGCAGAATCTCGAACCGTTCGTGTTAAGACACCTTGACAAACAATATCTACAGGTAAAATTCCCGTTGGAGATTCCATATCTCTTCCTCTGCTCGGTTTTAGACCAACCAAACCACAACAAGAAGCAGGAATTCGAATAGAGCCTCCTCCGTCTGCGGCATGAGCAAATGGAACAACTCCAGAAGCCACTAAGGCAGCTGCACCACCAGAAGACCCTCCTGTAGAATAGTCCAATCCTAGGGGGTTAAGGGTTGATCCTTGCAACGAAGTTTCTACAGTTGGTAACAAACCAAATTCTGAAGTCGTTGATTTGCCCAACACAACGCATCCTGTTGACAAAATTTGGTCTACATTCTTTTCGTTCTTCTTATGCGGTCGATTGCTTACTCCTAAGGAGCCATGCAAAGTGGGCAAGCCCTTAACGTTAATTAAATCTTTAACAAAAGTCGGAACGCCTTCAAAACAGCCTTTTCCCTCTAATTTAGGTTCATCTAGTATTGTATCAAAACAATTATTGACAATGGCATTTAAGGTTGGGTCTATTTTTTTTGCACGTGTTATAGCACAGCCTACAGCTTCTTGTGTGCTAATATTTTTAGTTCGAATTTGAGTAGCAATTTCTGTAGCATCCATCGTTCCTAGGATGCCTATATCAAATGCATGAATCTTATTTTTCATTTGTTATTTTGCTTTTATTAGTTGTAATAAAATTTGGCAAATTATGATGATAAAGTAAAGTCGTGAAGTTAAAAACTGCCTCCTCTTTTCCTCTATACTAAACATGCCCTAACAGGTCGTCCCCCCCTATTATTTTTTATATTATTTGAATAATTTCTACTAATATAGAACCGAAACACTCTTCTTCAACACAAAACAATACACTACCGTTGCACAATTTTACACCACATACAAACAAATAAAAACCTAAAAACAAAATTTTATTCTAAAATAAAAACAAAAACAGTTTTTTTACGTTTAATAAACATACATAACCCTTTCTTCTATTATTTGACGCTATAAAATAGCCCAATTAAAAGCAAGAAATGTAGCAAATTGGATACCCAATTAGATAGCCCCTCAGGTTTATTAAAATAATGTTGTTATTTAACAATAAAAAAGACTCCCACAATAAACCAAACAACATTCGTCATTACTATTAATATAGCTGTATCATACTATTTAAATGATATTTTTTTTTTTCACATTTAACCAGTTTAATTATGAAGTTCATACTATCATTATTAGCTCTAGTTGTTACACTCAATGCTACTTTTGCAATGGAAGCACCAACTAAAGAGGACAAATTTGTCGCTGTTATCTTATTAATGGATAATGGAGATGAGGACCAACAAGTTGTTGCTACTCTATACACCACATTAATGGCTGCAGAAAAAGTTGCTAGAGTTTTAGAGATTGAAATGATCGCTGAAGATGAGGTTAACGACGACGTTTTTGTTTTTTCACTAAAATCGGAAGAGCAAAAAAACTTGACTATGAAAATGTTCGATGAAGAAGGCTATCAATTAGCAGCTAATCGTATTTTGCAAGTTCAAGATGGTAACAATTACAATGCATTGAATGTTAAGTCACTTGAAGATGGTACTTACAAATTTCAATTGACAGATGCAGAAGGTAGAGAAAAAACTACTACCGTTACTATTAATCGTCAAAAATAGCAATTCGTCAGTTATTTAGTATGCATGAGAGAATTGAATTTAAAGATTCAATTCTCTTTTTTGCCTTACGTAACAAAGCAGAATTGATTCTATTTTGTTGCTTATTTCTCCAATAAAAACAAACATTATTTACATTCTTAATAAACATGTATTTTATTTTACTATATTTAAGATCTATCTTGTATAGTAAACACGCATTTTACATCTCTAAGATTTTTATTTTATTTTGGGAATAAAATATCTTTTTTAGATTATATAATAACCTATTTATCAATAATTTAAAATCTTGGATCGCTTTTTTTATACATAAATAGCTATAGACGATAAACTTATAACACAGCTTAACACCACTCAACAATAAAATCAGAAAAAATGATTTCAAAAAAAATTATCTTATCCTGTTTGTTTTTGTTGATAGCTTTTCATGACGGCTTTTCACAAGGGCATGTTTCTCAATACCTTAATCAAATGTTAAGTGTTGAGCAGGATCCAGAGAACCCTCCAACGTCTATTTATATCAAACTCAATACTTCTAATATTGAGGTTCATCATATGAAAGGTACTCGTGTTATGGTCACAGGAAAAGTACGTTTAGGCATTCCTAATGTTTTTTTTCTAGAAGTACTCATAAAAAAAGGAAGGTATGATTTGTTCTTAACCCCTGACGGTGGTAGTGGATTACGCTTAGAGGATAAATCTAGACAACCAATGGTTTTGCAAGGAGAACAATGCCAAGAAGAAATTTCATATGCTATATATGTTCCAGAGACTATAACTTCTGTCGTTTTCGAAAATGCCGTTACGGGCGAAACTGGGATCATTAATATAAAGAAACGAAACCAATCTACGATTACCGCCTCTACCAATAATCAAGTCTTAATCAAAGAAAAATAAGCGATCTTTAAATGGCAAGTCCATAAATAACAAAGCATTATACTTTTTTTAGTATAATGAACTTCTTTCCTTCTGCACATTCCTTCTGTATTTTTTGTCCATATTTAGTTTAGAACGCAATAATGCGCTATTAATGAGTTCTTTTGGCAAGAATTTATACATTTCTGGCAAGATTACCCGCTTTCTGCATGCATTAGATGCCTATCTTTATACCGCATTTTTTAACTAAAAATGCAATTCCCCTCACCTCAATAGTGAAAATGTCCTTGTTCTAACGTCCCTCTTGATTTGTATAAATGCTATTGTAATTATGTCCATACAAAAAATGATCCTTATAGGCATTTTGAGTCCTTTTATCTCCTTACTTACTATAAATGCACAAGCCTCCCCTCCTCTATTAGACAGCTTAAGCTATGAAGAACTAGACAGTTTAAAAAATGTACATAACAATCAAGGAGCCTACGAAAAAGCATTAATTTATGCTCATCAAGGGGTAACTAAGGCTAAGGCAGAATTTGGTGCTAAACATGCTACCTATATCAACTACATTAATAACTTAGCTATTTTGCACCAAACCTATGGTAACTACGAGAAAGCGGAACCCTATTATTGGGAAGTAAAGGAAATTTTTCAAGAGGTTTGGGGGAAAAATAATGCGCAATATATTGCAACGATCAGCAATTTGGCAACCTTGCAAGACTATATGGGTAAATACAAAAAGGCAGAGTCATTGCATTTGCAGGTCCTAGATTTAGAAGAAAAATTCTCTGGTAAAAAAAGCATTAATTACTTAGTCTACTTAAATAGTCTTGCCTTCTCTTATTATTATGCTGATAAGCAAGCGTATGCCATTCCTATATTTACAAAGGTGTCTTCTTTATGCAAAGAAATTTTAGGAGAAGCTCATCCCTATTACCCCACTACTCTTGTTAATTTAGCCTCATCGTACAAGATCAATAAAGACTATCATCATGCAGAGCAATTGTTTCTACAAGCACTCACCATTGAAGAACAAATTTTATCCAAAACAGATCCAAGTTATGCCATTTCACTAAATAATGTAGCTAGTCTATATCATGACATTGGGAAGTACAGAAAAGCCGAACGTTTGTACTTACAAGCTATTGAAATTCTCAAGAATAAATCCATGACTAAAACGCTAAATTATTTAAATTATATAAATAATATTGCTGAATTGTACATCGATTTAAAAGACTTTGATCAAGCAACCCATTATCTCAACCAATCCTTTTCGCTAAATCTCTTATCGGATAATACAAAAATCCCTAATCTGATAGAAATGCCTAAAAATATACTAGATTATGAATTTAAATTTGAGCAAAAAATAATTCCAACCTTACATTTGGTTTATCAGTTGTCAAGATCTCAATACGATAATTCAAAAATTTCCGCTCATTTAGAACAAGCCTATGCTGCTCTAAGTACTGCTATGACTGTTTCTCGCAATATACGCAATAGTTTTATGGATGATCAAGATAAACTCAGTAATATAAAGCAAATGAGTTCATTGTCAAAAGATGCCATTGAGACAACAACTTTGTTAAGCAAAATAGGTGGGCAACACTACTTATTAGAAGCCTTTAAATTTGCAGAACAAAATAAATCTATGTTATTAATTGATGCCTTACAGGGAAATCGTGCTCGAACACTTGGCGACCTTCCCGACTCCTTGGCACTCTTAGAACTTGATTTACAACGCCAAAAAACCGAACTAAAAAAACAAAAATACGAAGCTACTAGCCGCTCAACACACAAAAAAATTATAGCCGAAGAGAACGAGTTAAATAAAAAAATTAACGCTTTTCTCTCTTCTATAAAGGATAAATATCCCAAATACCATGCATTAAAATACCAAAGTACCATCCCCAACACAACAGAAGTTCAAGCCTTGTTAGATAAGGGAACAATGTTGCTGCAATACTTCATTGCAGACAGCATGAGTTACCTCTTTACGGTAACGAATAAAGGGATTGATCTATATCCACTTTTAGTATCAAAGGATTCTTTAACTATACAGATTCAAAAATTAAGACAGGCCTTAAGCGATTATAATTTTGTTACGAATTCAACTCGAAAAAATCAAGAACAATATATGGCAACGGCTTATTGGTTTTATAAAACAATACTAGCTGCCGCTCTAAAAAACAAATGTAACATTAAGAATCTAGTTATTGTAACCGATGGGGAACTAGGGCATTTGCCTTTTGGCGCTTTTTTGACAGAACCAATATCTCAAGCGGCGACCAATTACCGCAATTTACCTTATTTGCTTAGGCGTTATAATATTAGTTATGACTATTCGGCAACGCTATGGAAAGAAAACAGGACTAAGTCAACCGCCAAAAACAATCATCAAATTTTGGCGTTTGCTCCTGCCTATACCAACACAACAGATAGTTCCCTTATCCTAACTCGTTCGCCCTATGCGCATTCTATCCGATCGGCTCTAGCAACTCTTCCAGCAACTCAACACGAGCTTACGGCCTTATCCAAAATCATAGATGGAACTTATCTAAGAAATGACTCAGCGAATGAAGCTAGCTTTAAGCAGATGGCTTCAGAGTATGGTATTCTACATTTAGCGATGCATGGAGTTATCAACAATCGTTTATCCATGCTTTCTGCTTTGGTCTTTTCAGAAACTAGTGATAGTTTAGAAGATGGTTTGCTCCAAGCCTATGAGATCGCTCGATTAAAGGTCAATGCTGATTTAGTAGTACTTTCTGCTTGTGAAACTGGTTATGGAAAATATAAACAAGGAGAAGGCATTATGTCATTGGCTCGCTCATTTATGTATGCTGGAGCTTCGAGTTTGATTGTAAGTTTATGGCAAGTTAACGATGAAGCGACCTCTATTATTATAACTGATTTTTATAAGAATTTAACCCAAGGAATGCCCAAAGATAAAGCCTTGCGGATAGCAAAGTTAAATTTCATAAACCAATCAAGTGATCTCACTGCACATCCTGTATTTTGGTCGCCCTTTATTCAAATTGGAGACAATAGATCCATTCCATCCATCACTCAATTTGATTATGTCAAAGGAGCTTTTATTGGGGGAAGTTTGCTATTGATTTTAGCAGGTTTATTCTTTGCTATAAAAAAGCTAATTTACCAGCCTAAGTAAGAAGCATTAAACTGGTAAATTAGACCTAAGAGCATCAAAAATCTGCCCCTATAGACAAGTATAATATCGGTTTTTGGACTTGCCCTGTTTCTACTCCCCAAGCATAGTCTAAGCGAAAATAGTGACCTAGAAGTACTGTTCTTATTCCAAAACCATACCCTACCAAAATTGGGCGTCTATAATAATTGACGGTTACTTTAACAGGCGATATTTGCCCAGGGCTATTGTTGTCAATTACAGATGTGTTTAATGGATTGTTAATTGAGAAAGGAGAAGCTCCCTGCCAAGCTGTTCCTACATCCAAAAAGGCAACCAGTTGCAAACTTCTCAACATGGCATTTCTAGGAGGGTTTTTGGAGATATAATCAATAATAGGCACTCTAATTTCAACATTTGCCAAGGCATAAGAACTACCATTTCGAGCATTATTATTAAACCCTCTCATATTGGCCGCTAAAGTTTGCAAGCCATAATCACTTGCTTCGGGCAAACTAACCGTTGAACTTGCTGTAGGGAACATCCAGTTTTCTACGCCTCCCAAAGAATATAAAATCTTCTGTTGCCCAAAAGAGCTTGCGCCAGCCAAACGAAAAGCAAAAATAGTCTTGTCATCAAAAGTCAAATAGTGCCTCGCATCAAACCCTAACGCAGCAGTTAAACCACCTTCAAAACCAACCTTAAACTGACCTTCTGTCTGCACTGAAAAAGGCTTGTACAAATCCAAATAGCCTCTAAATTTAGTTCCCTTTCTAGCATTATGCCTCAACTCCAAGCTATTGTCAAAGACATATTCCAAACGAAATCCAAATCTATTTTCATGATAGACGGGCACTTGCAAGCTATTAAGTTCTTCTGCCAAAATAGCTACTTTGTCTAGCTGCAAACTAAAAATACCTCGCACACTCTGAAATTTTGTCAAGGGATATTTTAACTCCGTCTGCAACAAATGCTTAACGGTACGTCCTCTAGCTTCTATAGCAACATTCGTAGTAGTGTCCACCACAACATAAGTATTGATTCTTCCTCGTCTATAAAAGGAATATTTTTGATCAATCAATCCTTTTTTGTTTTCCACATTAACAAAGTACTCCATTCCATTAAAATCAAACGGAATTCTTATCCCCAGCTCTAAGTAGAAATTTTCAAAAATATCTACAAATCCCGTTTTAAGGGCAAAACTTAAAGGCTGAAATTGATAATATCCTCCCAAATACATATTCATCCCATTATACATAGGGGTATTGTCCATTTGGAAGGTAATTTGGTCTACTTTAAATAAGCTTTTGTACCGTTTGGTATGCGTTGGATTCCAAGCAACAACTTTAGTTTCTGGATCGGTAAGAATTGCTTTCGGTTGGCTCTTCTTGGCTGGGCTTGCCTTAATATCATCCCCATCCTCTACCAAGATAATTGGCGTTACTTCTGTATCGGGATCGTCCTTTTCTATACTAGGTTCTGTAATATCTTCAAACTCACTTTGAAACTCATAATTATCAATATCAATTTTCCCCGTATCAACAGGAGGCACCGTATCTTTTATACTAGTAGCATCCTCTATTTCTAAGTTTAGTTTTTTGGGTAAAACAGTTGTGCTCTCAGCGGGTGTTCTTATTGCAGCCGTGCTTTTTTCTCTTTTTGTTAAACCATTAATTTTTTCCAACAATTTACGATAGGTAGTTTTTGCCATCGTTTCCATTGTTCGTTGAGGTTTGGCATCTCGTACAAAAATATGATAAGCTCCTTTTCTGTAAATTAAGTCTACTATTTTTGTTAGATTTCCATCGTGTTCCAATATATTTCTACTATAATCTGTATTGGCATGGGCAACCCCTGTTTCAATATAAACGGGTTGAATATAAGTACTATCAACTGGTAAATGACTGTATACCGTGTCTACAGGAACAATCATTTGAGTGCCATCCTCAAAAACTAAAACACGTTCTTCTCTTAATAAAACAGTATCAACAACAGCCACATAACGATTATAAAATCCATTTTCGTCACTTAGGTAAGTAAAATGATCCCCTTTCCCCATTGCTATGGGGTAGCATTCATTGGCCAATGGAGTGCGGGTCAACCGAATCAATTCATTCGACTTGGTAGTTAGGTTATAAAAATACAAATCAAAATTATTAGGAGGCAACTGATTGGTAAAATGCATTGCCCTTAGACTCGAAGAATTTCTATTCGAAGAAAATACAATTCCCTTTTGCCCTTTTAGGGTAACAATTGCCAATTCTTTCTCATCCCAAAAGTCATTGGTAATTGCTCTTGGCTTGCCCCCATTAAAAGAATATAAATCAGAATGGCCATTGTGAAAGCCTGTAAACACTAAGGTAGAACTATTCAAAACCTCAAAATCAATTACTCGTTCTATATCCTCTAAGACTCTATCTTTGGCTCCTTTTTTATCAATATCTTGGTATCTAATTTTTACTTTGTCCCTTTTTTCATGAATGATAATTACTTTATCGCTTTTTTTGCCCCATGCAATCAAGGGATAATGCTGTTCATAATTCCCCGACAAGTCATATTCTCCATGCTTATACAAAACGGTTTGCTCTTGTGTTTCCAAATCATAAACAATTACCTTTCGAACGCCTTTATTATGTTCGGTATAAGCAATGTATTTAGAATTGGGGCTTATTTTTACATTTTTAATCGTAGCCGTTTTGGGGATTTTTAATTCTAGCGCTCCTTTGTTAGGAAAACGGCGTTTCTTATTATCCTTATTATAACGATCACTATAATAATTAAACCAATCAGAGCCAACTACTTGGTAATAGGTCTTGCCAAAAACATACAAAAAGCCATTCTCCACACTTCTGTTAATCCGAGTTAAATACAATAAATTGGATACCGTAGATGTGCTGTGTTCTTGAGAGACAAAATGAAAAAGTGATTGTCCTGCCAATAGAGGCTCATGTTTGGCTAATTCTACAAAGTTTTCATACTTCCCACTCAACAAAATATCCCTGAGTCGATCGTCCATTTCTGTATTCCAATCCTCGGTAGCATGAGCAATCGCTCCCTTTACAAACCATTGAGGAAGATTCATCAACACCGAGTTCTGAACCATTTCTTGAAGATTGGTTCCAACCAGAATTTTGCCCAATAATACTTCTGCCAAACCTTTTCTAAGCTGTTTTCGTAGATTGGCATGATTTCCGTCAAAATAAACCTCAATCTTTGGAGTGACCAATTGAGTAATACCTCCTCGATTAACGGAATGTCTTTGCATTCCGATATTGCTTTGCAAATAATCGCTATAGTCACTGTAAATAATTACCTCAATGCGTTTTTTTAATTGATGCTCAAACATTCGAGCAAGTTCGAGGTAGTCCAACTCAACAACAGGTAAAAGATAACGAGCCAGTGGTTCATCTTCTTCAGCATAAGACAAATAAAAATTCGTAGATTCATATCTAAACCACTTCTTTTGCTCATATTGAATTCTGTTTTGACCATACTCCATGCTAACAACTTGCCCCTTTGCCGAAGGCATCAAACCAATTGCCCAAAAGAGGGTAAACAGAGATAATATGATCGTGCTATTTTTTTGATGAATCATAGTTCTACGAATATATAAGTTTTGTTTTTGTTGGCAATAGCGTTTTGTGCTACAATTGCAACAAAATAAATAGTATGTAGCGGTAGACTACAAGATAATAATAGTATTCTACCTTCTCTTCTTGCTTTTTTCTATCTTAAGTAAGTAAAGTTAGATGGGTTTGTTCTAAGTTGACTGCCTTTTTTAAAAGCAACTAAAATTAAGCAATAATAAGCAATCACTCATTAAAAATAAAACCATATTTATAGCAAGAATCAAATCTGACTAATTCTATTGAATTTAAGAAACTTGATGATTTTCTATACTGATTGATGTATTGTATTAATAATAACGTATTTTTGCAGTCTGTGGTTAAAATACGCTTAAGCTTTTTGCAAAAAATTGCGAATTATGCTTGTTTGTCTGTCTAGCCGCAAAAATAAAACCAGTTCCAGTTTTTTAGCTTAAAATAGTATTTTAATATGGCACAAGTTCATTTTTTCACTTTTAGCCCGTTTTCAGAAAACACTTATATCATTTATGATGAAACCAAAGAGTGTATTATCATAGATCCAGGATGTTATACCGCAGAAGAGCGAAAAACATTGAGTAACTTTATAACAGAGCATGAACTTACCCCTGTTCGGTTAATCAATACACATTGCCATTTAGATCATGTATTTGGCAATCGCTATGTAGCAGAAACCTATCAACTTCCGTTAGAAATTCATGAGGGCGAACTTCCCGTATTAGAATCGGTTCCTGTTGTTTGTCAAATGTATGGAATTCCCAATGTACAACAATCACCAGATCCAGATCCCAATAAATTTATTCAAGCAGGAGATCTTATTCAATTTGGAAATACAGAACTAAGCGTTTTATTCACTCCTGGGCATTCGCCAGCTTCTGTTTCTTTTTATTGCTCCAACGATAATTTTATTATTGGTGGCGATGTATTGTTTCAGGGGAGCATTGGGCGAACAGATTTGCCTGGTGGAGATATGAACACCTTAATGCAAAGCATATTTGATCATTTTCTAACCTTGCCTGATTCTACAATTGTGTATTCGGGGCATGGGAATCCGACAACCGTTGGAGCAGAAAAAGCAAGTAATCCTTTCATTCTAAACCATGCAAGATAAATCTTGTTAGGATATAACCAACTATTAAAATTACTTTATATTATAATAAAAATGGCGAGAACAGAACTTAGTGATTTAGGAGAATTTGGACTTATAGAATTCTTGACCAAAGATGTCAAACTAAAAAATAAATCATCCCTAAAAGGAGTTGGCGATGATGCTGCCATCATTGATCATGGCAATCAGAAAACGGTTGTTTCTACGGACTTGTTGGTCGAGAACATTCATTTTGATTTAATTTATACGCCCCTCAAACATCTAGGATATAAAGCCGTGGTCGTTAATTTATCAGACATTTACGCCATGAATGCTCGACCTACTCAAATTACAGTTTCTATTGCTGTTTCCAATCGTTTTTCAGTAGAGTCTGTGAATGAAATTTACAAAGGAATTCACTTGGCCTGCGAAGCCTATGGTGTAGACTTAATTGGTGGCGATACCACTTCATCTATACAAGGATTAACCATTAGTATCACAGCACTGGGCGTGGCAGACGAAGACCAATTGGTCTATAGAGATACTGCTCAAGTTGGTGACTTGGTCTGTGTTTCGGGCTTTTTAGGGGGTGCTTATGTAGGTTTGCAATTATTGGAGCGTGAAAAACAAATCTATTTAGACAATCCTGAGATGCAACCCGATTTGGAAAACAAGGATTATATTGTTGGGCGCTTGCTAAAACCAGAAGCCAGAAAAGACATCTATGAGTTTTTTCAAACTGCCAACCTATTGCCAACTGCTATGATTGACATTTCGGATGGTCTATCTTCTGACTTGTTGCACATCTGCCGTCAATCTGATGTGGGTGCTTATATCGAAGAAAAAAGCCTGCCTATCGCTCAGGAAACTTCTGTCAAGGCAATTGATTTTAAATTACCACCAACTACTTGCGCCTTGCATGGTGGTGAAGATTATGAGTTGCTTTTTACCATCAAACCAGAAGATGCAGAGAAAATTAAATACATGATGGATATTCGTATTATTGGAGAAATTACCAAACCTGAGGATGGCATTAATTTGCATACCAGTGGTGGCAGCATCAAGGAGTTAATTGCGCAGGGATGGAGGCATCATTAATTTCGTCAAACGGAAAAAGCTAAATATTATGTTAACTAAATTGCACATTGAAAATTTCAAATCCATTCATAATTTAGAGATTGAATTGGGTAAAGTCAATGTATTTATTGGTGAAAATGGCTGTGGGAAGTCGAATATCTTGGAGGCAGTTGCATTGGCTAGTGCAGCCAAAAGTAATCGATTAAGAAACGATGATTTAGCGGCGAAAGGCATTCGGGTTACTCGTCCTGATATGATGATGAATTCTTTTTTGGGAGTGAAATCAAAAAAAAACATTAGAATTAATATTTCTAAGAAAAATCAATACCTCATCCAAACAAATTTGATTGCTAATTCTAGTGATATTACGACTACTTGGGTAGACGAATATTCTATTTTCGATAACCCTTCATTCATGGATTTAAAAGATGTTGGAAATATCGTTGCTAGTAATATGCAAAGTCACTCCATTTTCGATTACATTATCTACGAATTACAAACCAACCCTCTAAGAGGGTTTAATAAACAAAGCCTAGAAGTACCAGGAAGGAATGGAGAAAACCTTGATTTATTACTAGAAAAATTTACATCCATTGAATGGCAACAATTACTGGAACACTCTAAATTTATTTCATGGTTAGATGATAATGGAATTATGGTGGACAAAGATGGAGACTTCGCTAGTAAACGCTTAAAACTGCGCTCAGATTCCAAACTTTATTTTCGTGACAAGTTTATGCAGAAAAAAAACAATATTTTTTCTGTAGAAAATGCTAATGAAGGTGCTCTACATATTTTATTTTATTTAGCTTTATTCATTAGCCAAAGAACACCTCAATTCTTTGCTATTGACAATATAGAAAATGCTCTCAACCCTAATTTATGTCGCCACTTGATGAAGAATTTAGCCAGTTTAGCTAATAAAAACCAAAAGCAAGCATTAATAACTACACATAACCCTGCAATTTTAGATGGTCTAAATCTCCATGACGATGAACAACGTTTATTTGTTGTTTCTAGAAATAAAAAAGGACATACTATAGCTAAAAGAATTCAATTAAAACCTTCTGTTGAGATAGGAGGTAAAAAATTGAAGCTTTCCGAACTTTGGATGCGTAACCATCTAGGAGGCATTCCTCAAAATTTTTAATACTATGCGTATAGGCATTATAGCAGAAGGAAGAGGAGATTGTGCTGTTCTTAATAATATTTTATGGACAATATTAAACGACGATGATGATATTCAATTTCTTCGCCCTGAATTTGATCTAGATGAGACAGATCTACAAGGGGGGGAATACAAAGAAATGACTGCGGATGAATTTAGTTCTTGGACATTGGTTCAAAAGGATTGTGTTGAACGTTCTCGATTGCAAAGCTTTTTGGTAGATGAAAATATTATTGACGAAGAAAGAGCTATTATTATACAAATAGACACCGCAGAATGTGAATTAGAAAACTATGATGTTATTCGTCCTGCCAAGGATTCAAACTATTGTACCAATCTTAGAACGTCTGTTATTAACCAAATTAACAAGTGGCTTAATAACCAATATACTGGTCAACTCTATTATGCTATCTGTATCGAAGAGATGGAAGCATGGTTACTAACCTTGTTCGAAACAAAAGATAGTAGTCAATATCCTGATCCAAAAAGAAAATTTCACAGATTAATCAGCAAAAAAAAGAGTTCGGATAAAAAATTTGATAAAAAAACTCAAAAAATTGCTCAAAAATCTGACTTTGAAAAAATGAGTTTTTATGCTGCTGATTTTAAAAAGAAAAAGAAATTAACCGCAGCATTAAAATACAACCAAAGCTTAAACGATTTTGTTACTTCTTTAAAACAATAACCTACATGTGCATTTTTCATGTAACGAGCAAAACTAGTTCGTTCCAGCAATTCCTTTCTGATCATCCAGAATTACCAGTTTATCAATCGCATGAAAAAGGCGATATTCCTAAAATAAGCACTGAAGAAATAGCTTATGATGATTTTGGTTTTTCCTGTGAGGTTAGTGATCGGCCCTGGGGTGATATGGAAGGACAAATCATAGATATGATTAGTTTTCTGGAGGTCTATAGCCCTTATTTGAGGCTACTCCAAAAGCATCATAGTATTGATGACTGGCGGTTTGATCTCCCCTATGAATGTAGGCTGGGAAACAACCATTTCACACAATGTGATTACCTTCCTCCAAAGCTAATGCGTTTGGCAGGAGCATTAGAAATCGGTATTGAACTTTCTTTGTACTGGCCAAGTGCAGAAGAAAATATAGAAGACGATGATACCATCACTGCTCATGCAGATACTGACAACGAATAACGAACACAATTTTAATATAGTTTTGCTATACAATAAAAAAGGTTGCTACTAAAAAAGCAGCAACCTTCTATTCTATCTATATTGTTCTATTATTCTATCCTACTAGCTCAGTAACTTTGTCTGCAGCTTCTTGAAGTGTTACAGCAGAATGTACATCCAAACCTGAATCGTCGATCAATTTTTTCGCAATCTCAGCATTGGTACCTTGCAAACGTACAATAATTGGTACATTGATGTCTCCAATGTTTTGGTAAGCATCTACCACACCTTGTGCAACACGGTCACAACGAACAATACCACCAAAGATATTAATTAGAATTGCTTTTACATTCTCATCCTTTAGGATAATACGGAAAGCAGTTTCTACTCGTTTTGCATCAGCAGTACCTCCTACATCCAAGAAGTTAGCAGGCTCACCACCGCACAATTTAATAATATCCATAGTAGACATTGCCAAACCAGCACCATTAACCATACAACCAACATTACCATCTAATTTGATAAAGCTTAGTCCATGTTCTTTAGCCTCTACTTCCGCAGGATCTTCTTCATGTACATCACGCAAAGCAGCCAAATCAGGATGGCGGAACAATGCGTTTTCATCTAAAGAAGCTTTTGAATCCGCAGCAACAATTTTATTATCAGAAGTTTTTAGACAAGGGTTGATTTCTACCAAAGACGCATCTGCACCAATAAAAGCATTATAAGTAGTAGCAACAAATTTGGTCATCGCTTTAAATGCAGCACCTGTCAAGCCCAAATTGTGTGCAATGTTACGAGTTTGGTAAGCTTGCAATCCTAAATGAGGGTGAATGTATTCTTTGTGTACCAAATGAGGCGTCTCTTCTGCAACTTTCTCAATGTCCATTCCACCTTCTGTAGAATATACGATAACATTACATTTACGCTCTCTATCCATCAAAATAGAGTAATAAAATTCATTAACGTCCATGTTGCCATCAGCATCTGGATAATATACGTCTTCCGTAATTAGAATCTTACGAACCAATTTACCTTCGCCATCCATTCCACCAGGAGTTTGAGGCGTTTTAAGCATCATCCCTAAGATGTTACCAGCATGCATTTTTAACTCGTCCATATTCTTGGCCAACTTAACTCCACCGCCTTTACCACGTCCTCCAGCATGGATTTGCGCTTTGACAACACACCAACTAGTTCCTGTTTCTTCTTTAAGTTTAGCAAATGCAGTTTCAATGTCGTTCAAATTTTCAACGACAACACCGCGTTGGATAGGCACGCCATAACTAGCTAATAGTTCTTTGGCTTGATATTCATGCAGATTCATTGTATAATGATTGAATGTTATTATAATAATGTTTCAATTGCTCAAATCTAAAAGTTTTTCTAAGCTTATTCAAATTAGTAGTCTGCTATTTTTTTGATTTTTTTAGTATACTCCATTCCTAAGAGTATTTGGCTTTGTTATAAAAAACATTTATAGCCTAAAGGAAATTGCACAAACCGCTAGCAGTTTCTCCACTATTCACAACATGACTGTAATAAAAAAACTTAGCTAATGAACAATCAAACATTCATTTAAGATGCTGAAACAAAAAAGCCAGCAACAGGAGTTCACAACTCCTATTACTGGCCATAGAACCACATAAATGGGTTCAACTTAATTATTTAGGAGTCACTACTTCCCAAAACCATAAGCAAAAAATACACGTCCTTATTTTCTTAGATCAAACTGGCCCCTTACCACTTCTTTCTAAAAAGATTTAGTAGTTTAGCAAAATACTATTTTAGACCGTTCAAAATTAAAAAACTCATTTTACTTTAATGTTAACAAAAGATAAGATCATAGCGATTTCTTTGTTCTTAACATCTTATCGACACATACACAAATTACTAAAAATCAATACACTTAAACAACAAAAAGCAATATTTTTTCAGCTGAATTTATTTTTTTTCAAAAAAAAAGGAAACAATTGATGAAAGCAAGCTCAAAATTTGGAGAAAAATAGGAATAAGTTTAACTTTCATATTAGCCTTTCGTAAAATGTATAAGAAGCTAATCGGTCTATTAATAGAGTCGTTCACTAATTACTTCCTCTAACCATGAGATAATCTTTTAGCCGTTCATAAAAAAACATTTTGTATCAAATTGATTGTTAACGGGCTATTATTAACAAATAGCTTATACTTTGGAAAAGCTCCCTTATAAATAAATACACCAATACAATAAACAAAGTCTTCTAATAGCAACGGTACCACAAAGCATCTAAATTCGTTAAAATAATAAAATGGTTCTTTGATTTTAGGTTGCTAGAAGAATAATTTAATCGAACTTATTATCAATCAACAAACCTATAAAAACAGGTTTAATATCGTGTAATTTAAGTAGTTTGATATTTTTGCAGAGAAATTTTAACTCACTTAGTTCATGCGCTTCAAGGAAAAAAAAACAATACTATCCTAAAAGGGCTTACGCAAAAAGAAGCGCTCATAAATGTTAAAAAATTTATGTTACACCATATTTAATTGCACATAAAAAAATAGATGGAAAAATCATTTAGCATAGAATTTCCTTATCAAGAAGATATAACACCTGAAGAAGACAAACAGGTACATCTCGCTTATCGTAGAATGTGCCGTTCTATCCGTACGCCTTTAACAGATGAACATACCGCTTCTATAAAAAAAGCCTATTTATTAGCTCGTCTAGCTCATTCTCAACAACGCAGAAAATCTGGCGAATTATACATTTTTCATCCCATAGAAGTAGCCCGAATTTGTGCCGCAGAACTAGGCTTAGGACCAACTTCTATAAAAGCTGCCTTGTTGCATGATGTTGTAGAAGATACTCCTGTAACTCTAGAACAACTTGCTAGCGAATTTGGGGAAAAAATTGCCATGATTGTCGATGGGTTAACCAAGTTTAGTGGTCTAGCCAATGTTAGTGAGGAGAACATACAAAGCCCACAAGCTGAGAATTTCAAAAAAATTCTATTAACCATCTCCAAGGATGTTAGGGTTGTACTCATCAAAATGGCAGATCGATTGCACAATATGCGAACCTTGGGGGCTATGCCGCCGCACAAGCAACTCAAAATAGCTTCTGAAACTTCTTTTATTTATGCTCCTCTAGCACATCGTTTAGGTTTTTATAATATTAAAAACGAAATGGAGGACCTTTGTTTAAAAATAAAGGAACCTGAGCATTATGAATTTATCATTCAAAAATTGCAAGAGACCGAAAATCAACGCCAGCAATATATTAACCAGTTCTTAAAGCCAATAAAAAAGGCCATTAAGAAAAAACACGATATTCAAAAGTTCAGAATATTTGGTCGTGCCAAATCAGTTTCCTCCATCAGCAATAAACTAAAGGCTAAACAAGTGCCTTTTGAGGAAATTTATGATCTATTTGCAATTCGAATTATCGTTGATGTTCCTATTGGTGAAGAAAAATCAATGTGTTGGAGCATGTACTCTAATATAACCGATAGCTATACGCCTGTTCCTGAACGGCTAAAAGATTGGATCTCGACCCCAAAATCTAATGGTTATGAATCTCTGCATACTACTGTAATGGGACCTCAAGGTCGTTTTGTAGAAGTCCAAATTCGTAGCGAACGAATGGATGCTGTAGCAGAACGAGGATATGCGGCTCACTGGCGTTATAAAGGAATAAAACAGCATGAAAATATTTTTGAAAATTGGTTGAGCAAGGCTAGAGAAATGCTCGAAAATCCCGATAATGATGCCATTGATTTCTTAAATGATTTCAAATCGAGCCTTTTTGCCGAAGAGGTTTATGTCTTTACTCCACAAGGTGAAATGCGCTTTTTCCCAAAAGGAGCCACAGCGTTAGACTTTGCCTTTGATATCCATTCCGAAGTTGGTTATCATTGTAAATCGATCAAAGTAGCTCAACGGATTGTGCCATTGAGTTACGAACTAAAAAATGGAGATCAACTTTATATCATTACGAGTTCTACTCAAAAACCTACTGAAGATTGGTTAAAGATTGTCAAAACAGGAAAGGCTCGCTCCAAAATTCGTCAAGCGCTCAAAGAAGAAAAACTAAAGTGGGGATCTTTGGGCAAAGAAACGCTAGATCGTAAGTTAAAAGCACTAAAATTAACAGAACATTCAGAAGATAATACAGATACTTTAGTAAAGTATTATGGAGCCTCTAATCGCTTAGATCTATATTTTGGAATCTACTCTGAGCAATATAATTTAAATGAAATTAAATTGTTGAAAGTCGAAAATGGCAGACTTTATCCAGAGCGAGCAGATCTTCAAGAAAAAGACATCCCTGAACAACAACACAAAATCAAACCTAAGGTTCCGCTTCGTTCTAGACGAAAATTCAAAGGCAATCCAAAACTTTTGGTTGATGGTCAGGATGCCAGTAATTTTGTCAATTCTTTGGCGACTTGTTGCAATCCTGTATTGGGAGATGATATCTTTGCTTATGTAACTTCCAAACATGGGATTAAAATACATCGAACAACTTGCCCCAATGCAGAGTATTTGCAGGCTACATTTGGATATCGAATAAAACGAGCAGAATGGGTTGACAGTGCCAATACTTCCTTTATTGCTGAACTTTTAATTACTGGAATGGACGACATGGGGGTTGTACAGAATTTATCTAATCTTATAACCGATAAACACAAACTAAATATGCGTGGCTTCTCTATGAATGGAAAAGAGGGGCACTTTGAGGGAAAAGTAAGTGTTGTCGTCAAAAATAAAGATCAATTAAATGAGTTAATTGTTGAATTAAAAAAGCTAAAACAAGTAAATACTGTAGCTAGAATTCAATAATACTGACAATTTGTCTATATTAATTTGCAATGGTATTATTTTTAGGATATTTTAATTGTATAATAAAGGCATGGAAAAGTGGCTAACCACCCAAAAGTTTAAATACGTATTTTTGATATTGGCAATTATTACATTTCCAGAAAGTATGAAACATACAGCATCGCTTAACAAAGCGATTATTAATGTTGTTTTTTGGATTTGTTTTACATTGCTCCTAATTAACGAACAAAATAATAAGCCCTCTAACCAATAAATAGAGTACGAATGGCAAGCAATCAAAAAGATTCTAAAATAGTAAAAGAAGTAATTAAGATATTTTCTCAATATCTTGAAAAAAATGGTCTGCGCAAAACTCCAGAACGTTTTGCCATCTTAGAAGAAATATACAAACGAGATGATCACTTTGATGCAGAAGCATTGTATATCCATATGAAAACACAGAACTATAGAGTAAGTAGGGCTACGGTTTATAACACCCTAGAGTTATTGGTCTCCTGTGATTTGGTACGGAAACATCAATTTGGTAAAAACTTGGCTCAATACGAAAAATCCTATGGTTCTAAACAACACGACCATGCCGTTTGTATTGAGACGGGTCAAGTTTTTGAATTTTGTGATCCCCGCATTCAACAAATCAAGAAAATGGTCTCAGATATTCTGGGTTTCGAAATCACGCACCATTCTTTAACCTTTTATGGCTACAGCAAAGAAGCTAGAGAAAAATTAGGCAGAAAATAAAGCTGCTTTACTCAACGCTTTTGACTTACTCAGCATTTTTATTCTATGAATTGTTTCATCTTAGTTCATAGAATATAATGACTTCATTCATTCAGTTAATTTTTAATATGGCATACTCCTTCTCGAAAAAAAACGACATACAAATATTACATGTAGACAACCTGCTCAACCCACTAGACAACCAAGAAATTATTCGTGCAGTAGAAGATAAGATTCAGGAAAATTTTTGTGAATTTATTGTCGATTTAGACCAAATGGACTTTATGAACAGTTCAGGGCTTACGTTTTTGATCTCTATCCTCACTCGTTCCAGAAATGCGGGAGGCGACGTTGCTATTGCCAACCTATCAGAAAACATCAAAAAAATATTACTGGTTACTCGCTTAAATTCTGCCTTTAGTATTTATGAAAATATTGAAGATGCCTTGATGTTTTTTGAAAAGGAAAATAAGGATAGCTAAAATAAATAAGCCTTATGCAACTCCAAGAAAAAACACTTGTTTTAGGAGCATTATTGAATGCTTATCTTATTTTTTTCTTTCTTATTATTTGCAATTATGGCGGTTTACACCTAACTACTCCTACTAGAGATTTTTTAGACTTTTATACCTTAGTTATTCTCGTTTTAATTTTGCTCCCTGTTTTAGGGTTTATATTAAAATGGATATTGAGGCAAGAACTTAACGATAAAAATCTTGTTTTTGTATTGGCAATTTTACTGCTAATCTTATTAGGAATCTACTATTCAAACTCCTATTGAGGGTTTATAGTCTTCTCTTTTGCATAAAAAGTTATAAATAAAACACAACTAACCGTATGTTATAGTTGTGTTTTTGTATTTTTGCGCCGTACATAATCTGAAAGCAATTAATTCGTGTTTCTTAAAATCTGATAGCACCTAAAAAGCAACGAGTTCTATACCTCTTTTAACAGAATAAGATTTTAATTATCAACGAATTTACAGGAATAAAAAAAATATTAACCGATTAAATTATCAAAATCACTTTTAAACATGGTAGATGTATTATTAGGTTTGCAATGGGGCGATGAAGGAAAGGGTAAAATCGTTGATTATCTAGCTTCTAATTACGATATTGTTGCCCGTTTTCAAGGGGGTCCTAATGCAGGTCACACGCTGTATCTTGATGAAAAAAAGTATGTTTTGCATACAATCCCATCAGGAATATTCAGAGAAAATGTCCAAAATGTTATTGGAAATGGAGTTGTGATTGATCCTACTATCCTCTGCAAAGAAATTGATCAGTTGTCTACTGCTGGAGTAGAATTTTTGAGTCGTTTATACATTGCTCAAAAAGCACATCTTATTCTTCCCTCTCACCGATTTTTGGATGCAGTTATGGAAGCGGCAAAAGGTGATGGTAAAATTGGTTCTACCCTAAAGGGTATAGGTCCTACTTATACAGACAAAATTGCTAGACATGGTCTTCGTATAGGTGATGTTTTTCTTTCCGACTTTGAGGAACGTTACAACAAGCTAAAAGCAAATCACTTGAGAATGGCTTCTGCTTTTCCTAGTGTTGATTTTGATCTAGAAGGCGAAGAAAAAGCTTGGATGGCATCTATAGAGCGTTTAAAAAAGCTCCAATTTGTTAATTCTGCTTATTTTATTAACAAAGCGATTAAAGATGGCAAAAAAATATTGGCAGAGGGCGCTCAAGGGTCTATGCTAGATATTGATTATGGCACTTATCCCTTTGTGACTTCTTCAAATACCATTACTTCTGGCGTTTGTAATGGACTAGGAGTTGCTCCTCAACAAATTGGAGAGGTCATTGGAATCACCAAAGCTTATTGTACACGAGTTGGTGGTGGTCCTTTTCCTACAGAGCTAACAGGCGAAATAGGAGAAGAAATTAGAAAAGCAGGAGGAGAATTTGGTGCAACAACTGGTCGCCCTAGACGTTGTGGCTGGATCGATCTTCCTCAATTAAAATATACCATTATGATTAATGGTGTTACTCAATTGGTAATGACCAAAGCTGATGTTTTGGATGTTTTTGATGAAGTTTGCGCTGCTACTGCTTACGAAACAGCAACAGGAACCACCGATGAGGTGCCTTTTGATATGGTAACCAACTGTCCAAAACCAGTTTATAAAGCTTACAAAGGCTGGAAAAAGGACTTGACGACCATTCGCCAGTTTGGAAACTTTCCGATAGAACTACAAGAGTATGTACAAGAAATGGAAGAATTATTAGAAATTCCATTTTCTATTATTTCTGTAGGACCAGGAAGAGAACAACTAGTGGTGAGAAAAGAACAAACGTTGGCATAAGAGAATGCCTGATTTATAAAGATAAAAGTCCCTCCTGAAAAATTCAAGAGGGACTTTTTTTTATGGTATTAAGCTACTTTTTTCTGTAAAATTTGGTTGACGTATTTTGTTTTAAATTTCTTTACGCCAGTTTTGTTTAAGACATAAGAAGTAGCTTTGAATAATAGTTTTTGTTTTGCTTTCTTTCGACGTTTTTTATTCATGGCAATGACATCTTTGATAATGGCTTGCACTTCATTGATTTCCTCGTCCGTTGCCTTTCTTTTTTTCTTCTTATTATAATATTTGTCTGCCAAACTCTGAGCCAAGCTCTTTTTCTTTTGCTTGGTTGCCAAAGACAATTTGTAAAGTTCTTTCTTTCGGCTTAGCAAGTCCTTATAAGGAGCTTCAAATTTCTTTTGAACCTGTTTGGCGGTTCCCTTATAAAGTTTTAGGGTACTAGAATAAGCCTTGTTGATTTCTTTTACTACTTTCAAATCCTTTTTAGTAGTAGCGCCTTTTTTGATGTTTTCGACCACTTGTTTTAAGCCTTCTCCAGACAAAGAGCGCAAATTTTTAAACTCTTCGCTTAATTGTTTGGCTTCATCCTGTTTTTCTGCTTTATAAGCAGCAACAACTTTGGCTTTTTGGGCGGCTTTCTTAGGATCTTCCTTCGCTGTTTTTTCGCCTTTTTCTGGTGAAGGTTGTTCACCGCTAGCAGCAGCAGGAGCAGCACCAGAGGGCGTATTATCAGAAAGCTCAGGAGCTGGCTCCTTAGTACTAATGGTCAATTCTTTGTTAATGTTTCTTAATAAAGCCTGCAAACGCTCCAAAGTCTTACGAGGCATTTTGCTTATTCCTTTACTTTTGTTGATCTCTAATACGAGGTGATTTCCCTTGCGATGGCAAGTACCAACCAACATAAACTCTTTTTGTTTTTTGCCCCCTTCTATCTCTGAGTCACGAAATTTTTTCCAATTGGCTTCTCCATCTTTGGGTTCACCAAATAAACAAAAGGGCAATTTTTCGCTTTTGGACTTATCGTATCCATTATAAATATGGTTCAATATAATAGAAAACGGAACCGATTCACCATCTTTAAACTTATTAGTAAGAATCGCCTTCAAGGTTTTGATATAGATAGGAGCCTTGATAGCTTTCAATTTGGGAATAGTAAAAGGATTTTTGAACGCCATAATGAAAGAAGGTTTAACTGTTCTATTTAGATAGCCTACAAGTAGGCATTAAAGAATATTTATGCAAAGATTCAAAATAAAAAAAATCTCTATGCAATTTAATAAAAATTCTTGGTCTCTCCAAGCACAAATACAAACTAGCTAGTTTACGGCTGTACTATCTAAAACCGTTTCGGTTTTATTCAGGCGCATTTTTACCTGTTCTGCAACATTATCAAAAAGCTGGCTGCCCTTCTCTTCAGCCTTTTGTTTGGCGTACTCCTTAAGGTCGGTAACTTCTTGTCTCCATTCACTTTCCCAGGTCTTTTTGAGCATTTCAATCCCCTCTTGTGCCTCTCGTTTGGTCTGCTCTACTTTTTGTACAACATAATAATTAAAAATACCCATAGATATTGCCAATGCAATAGCAAAGCCCGTAACCAACCCAAAAATAAAGTCTCTTTTGTTCATTTTCTGTTTTAGTGTATCATTTAATGTTAATTAGCAATTTATAATACCCTAATAAAACGATAATAGTTCCCTTTATTTTATAAATTATTTAGCAAATAAGGTGCTCATATCCTTGAAAGCTTTAAATTCCAATGCATTTCCAGAAGGATCAAAAAAGAACATGGTTGCTTGTTCTCCTACCTGACCTTTAAAACGAATATAAGGTTCAATTGCAAATGTTATATTCTTATCGCTTAAACGCTGAGCAAGCTGCTCCCATGTTTCCCATTCCAAAACAACGCCATAATGTGGTACGGGTACTCCTTGCCCATCCACTTGATTAAAATGCTGTTCATGGGTTGGCTTAACATTGGGTTGATGATGCACAACAAATTGATGCCCATACAAATCAAAATCTATCCATTGCTCAGAAGAACGCCCCTCCTTGCATTGCAAAACATCTACATAAAAAGTACGGGCTTCTTCTAAATTATGAACAGGAATAGCAACATGAAAAGGTGTTATTTTTTGCATGATTTATGTTTTAGATTAGATTATTCATTATGCCCTAAACTTTATAGCGTTTTTGACTTTAGCTGCTTCTTGCTTTCTTGTTTTTTCATCTTGTTTTATGAGTGCTTCTTGTTTTTTAATCATTAATCTCCACCAATAAATAAAAGGTATTAACTGATCACAATGTTCTTCTAATCGATAAGTCAACTCTACATTTGGTTCTTCTTTATCATTTATAATCCTACTTAGACGAGTATAATGAACATTTAAATCTTCAGAAAGCTGCTTTTTCGTCCTTTTCAAAATATGCGCATATTCTTCAAGGTGTTTACCAAAACTTTTATCTGAAGAATAGCCTCCCATTTTTATATAATCTTCCATCTGGTATTTAAACCTCAAAAGATCAGAATAAATTCGTTCTTCTTCGTTCTGCTCAGCAAGTAATTTAAGACGAAAAACAAGTAAGTCTTCTTTAGCTTTTTCCATTTCTATTTCTGTAAGACCTTTAGGGATAAGCATAGCATCTGCTATTTCTTCATCACTATATTGTTTACTGAGCTTTTGATATGTTTTTTCGTAATTATTCATCATTGTGATATTTTGAAATTAAATCAGCCGAAGCCTTAAGAAAAATAGCAAGAAAAAGTCCAGCTTTTCTAAAACCATAGGTCATATAATGAGCAACAAGTTTAGATTTAGGAAGTAGAGATACAAACCCATCATAACCTTTCTTAAACGCTACCTTACAAGCAAATGCGATTAAGTTGCCTGCAATATTTTTAAATTTCTTCCCTTTTCCAACATTTTCTTTAGAGGCTTCCAACAAGTGGATATGAATTCGTTTTTCATGAGGAAAATCAGATATTGACATTAATCCAAGCGTTTCATCCTCTTTTTCTCGTTTAATTCTATAAACATCGTTTTCAACTTCACGAGACCAATCAAATTCAAAGTTTTTATCCTCTTTTAATTTTTTGACCTCACTAGTTTTGAGTTTTTCAATTTCTCCTTTAAACTCGTCTCCTGTACATGTATTTATGGACTTCTCTTTCTCCATTATATGCCTCTATAAACATAACAAATAACATTTATAAAATCAACGAATACATTGATTTTATAAGCCCTATAAATCCCTAGCCTGTATCAACAAATATTTTAGTCTCTTTCCTATTTCTCGCACAGGAGTTTCGCTATCAAGATGAAGTTCGTATCTTTGTTTTAGACCTAAATTTAAGCACTAATGAAATTATCGTACCGAGATCCATTCTGTTTTTTTCTTCTGTTATGCAGCTTTTTGATTGCTTGCACGCCTCAAGAAAATGTTGAAACAACTTCCAATGAAAACAAAATCATAGAAGAAAAAGCACTTCCTCGACTGTTTATGAAAACCCAAACCCCTCATCTAAGGGTTCGTCAAACGCCTGATTTGGAAGGAGCTATTCTGAAAGTTCTCAATAAAGATCTAATTGTAGAATACTTACACGATAGTACTACATTTACAACAGAGATTGTTTACAATCGTAAAGACTACAATGCACATTGGTACAAAATACAAACATTAGATAAAGTAGAAGGTTGGATTTATGCCGCATTTGTACAATTCTTACCTAAGGACGAAAATCAAAAAATAACGATTCAACGAGAAACCGACGAGTTACTAGAAGCTGCCAATGAGCAAATGCCTGCGCTAACTAAAAAGCAAAAAAAGGAGCAAAAACAAGTAGTGAGCGATAATTTAATTAATACTTATAAAAATTACTTGGCTACATTAGACAAAAATAATCCCAACGCTATTGCTCAGGCTATACACAAATACAGTGCGTTGTTTATCCCTCATAGCAATCAAAAAACCCATGATGCTGCCTATGTAGAATTTCATAATTTTTACATCCGAGTACTACATCTTTTGCAGCAAAAGAATCTAGGCTCTTATCAACATCTAGCCACAGAAATAAAACGCTATCAACGGGCTACCATGCAAACGGATGAATTTACTCGTGAATTAGCAGCAAATGGATTTAATTTTGCTCTTAAAGATGGAACCGTAGTGTTAGGAGAAGACACCGATTTTATTTATCGAGTATTTTATCGAGAATGCTCTACTCCAATGCGGGCTTATATGAACCAATATCAATTGGAAGAACCTAATTTCTGGTTAGCCAATGAAACCTTATTGATTCCCCCAAAACAATTGGCTCGTTGGACACTTTCTTGGAATTATTTCATTGCAACCTATCCTGACTTTGTTTGGTATAGCGAGGCCAAAGATCGATTAGAAAAACAACTTAACATCTTACTTCAAGGTCCCCAAAAAACGCCTGCATTCAACGCTCAATCGCTCTTATTAAATGCCAACTATTTAAAGGCTTATCGGCATATTGTCGATAATTATCCCGAATCTAAAATTGGTCGTGCTTTTCAAGAGTACATTGATGTACTAAAAGACAACGATTGGAAAAAATCTTCAGAAGTTACTCAAACTCAGAACAAAATTATGCGGATGCTTGTTTTAGAATGAACATAACTAGAAGTTGTTTAAATTATGTTCGATCACAAAAAATTTTCAAAGGATCTCAAGTTATTAAAGTACCAATATAGAACAACAGGTACGAGCAATGAAGCATTGATGGGGTTTCATTTACAGGCATTGGCTCAAATTGATTTAAGCCGTTTAGAAACAGATTCAGATAAAATTGCTTTTTGGATTAATGTATACAATGGTTTAACCAACTATTGGGTGATAAAAAAAAAGATCCAAAAAAGTATGTTAGAACAGCCATTGCTCGTTTTATTGGCTAAAGTTACAATTGGGGGCTATCGCTTCTCGCTAGACGATATCGAACACGGCATTCTCCGCAAAAATCGACGTTCTCTATATAAGCTATGCAAACAATTCTCTAAAAAAGATTCCCGTCGGCAGTTTATGGTAAAGGAAGTAGATTATCGCATCCATTTTGCTCTAAATTGTGGCGCTAAGTCTTGTCCAGCCGTTTCCATTTACGAAAGCTCAAAACTAGAACAACAACTTCAAATAGCAGAAACAAATTTTGTATCGCAGGAGTTTTTAGTCAATCATTCCCTTCAGACCATTCACTGCTCGAAGATATTCTGGCTGTACAAAAAAGACTTTGTAAGTGTATATGTCAATGCTCCCCAATACCAAGGATACAAAATTCGCTATCGAAAATATGATTTTAGTATTTCTTAGCCGTTCCCAATGCCTCCAACATCGTTTTAGCCTTCAATAAGCATTCTTCATATTCTGCCAAGGGTTCAGAGTCATAAACAATGGCTCCTCCTACCTGAAACGACAGGTACTTTTGTGTACGATTGTATAACAAAGAACGAATAACAACATTAAAATCAAAATCTTCATCGGGCGTAACATAACCAACTGCACCAGCATATAAACCTCGTTTGGTTTGCTCGTATTGCTCTATTAATTTCATGCTCATTACTTTTGGTGCTCCTGTCATAGATCCCATTGGGAACGTTACCGCTAGGGCATCTACCCAATTTTTATCCTCTTGCAACTGTCCAGTAACCGTAGAAATCATTTGAAAAACTTTTTCAAAACCATAAATTTTGAATAATTCTTCTACTTGTATAGAGCCTGTTTGGCAGACCCTTGCTAAATCGTTTCGAACCAAATCTACAATCATCACATTCTCTGCCTGGTCCTTAATGCTATTTTTTAAACTATTTTTATTCCGTAAATCTTCTTCAGGGGATGCTCCACGTTGAATAGTTCCCTTGATAGGCTGAGAAATGAGCTTATTGGCTCGTTTGCACAAAAAACGTTCTGGGCTCCCACAAAGTAAATATTGCGCTCCTCTTTTATAATAAACCGAATATGGAGCCTTAGCAATCCTGTTCATTTTTTCAAAGAGGGATAAAGGATCAAGCTCTACTGCTCTCGAAAAGAACTCTTGGCAAAAATTCATCTCATAAATATCACCATCTACAATATGTTGCTGAACTTGCTCGATGATCTCTAGGTACTGTTCTTTCGAAATAACCTGTTTCAAATTAATAGGGGGAACAGCTACTTTAGAAGAGCAAACAACCCCTTGTATCTGCTCCCATAATAGAGCAGTCGTTTCCCTTTCTGATTTGATTTCTAAGGTTCCATTTTTGTGAAAGAGAAAAAGATAAGAAGGAATAAAAAAATACAGCTCAGGAAAATCTAAAACATCTTTATTCTCAGAACGAAGCTCTTCTACCTCATTCTTAAGATCATAACTTAAATGCCCAAATAGCCATTTTTTATGCTTTTTAGCAAAGCTTTTTAATTGATCAAAAGCCGTCCCAGCCGTTTCAACGCACAATGCATGCTCTGCCCCTACTGCTATTAGGCTATCGTATTGACTATAGGGATCTTTATCGTATTGATTGCTATCCAAATAGCATACAACATCTGAATGAGCATCTGCCCAAAACAATATTTTTTGTTTGACTACGATAAGTTCGTTAGAAGAGATACTGATTTTCATCCATCAATTTTATGTTGCCTGATTAGCATAGAAAAAGCTACGTCCAAAAGATGGAAGTAGCCCTAATATATTATACTTAAACCATTGTGATCAACGATCAATAGTTAAGGTATTATCGTTTTCTATTTCTTTGATTCTTATTGTTATTCGAATTTCTTCCTTTTGAATTGTTGTTCTTCTTTTTGTTATTCGAATTTTTAGAATTGTTCTTTGAATTAGAATGACGAGTAGTTTTTCGAGCAGTACCGCTATTCCCACCAGTCTTTTTCTTTCTAGGAGCAATCAAAGAATCAATATTGGTTCCCTCAGGAATCACCAATTCCCCCCTAGATATTTTGGCAAACTCTTCAAAAATCACTTCATCATTGACATTTTCTCGATTCCAAGCCTTGTAGGACATTTTCATATAAGCACCAATAATAGCGACATAAGCATCCTGTTGCTCCTTATCTTCCATTTTTTTAGCCTTCTCAATCATGATCCTTACATTCCGACCATAATGACGCAGGCGTTTTGTATTTTTAGGGTAGCTAACTTGGTCTGGTTTACGTTTTTTTCTTGCATCAGGCAAGTTTTCAGGCAAGTCAACCTCTAATTCATAATCTGCCATTTTCAAAACATGCGACCAAACTTTTAATCTATAATCGTCCACATTTCTAGTATGTGGGTGCATAGACATAATTAATCGCACAATTTTTTCGATATAAATCTGGCGCTCCTCTTGATCTTCAATCGTTTTTGCATGATTGATCAAATTTTGAGTATTACGACCATATTCTCGAATAATGAGATGCTCTTTTTGCGTATTGTAATCGGCCATTTTTTTGGCTGATGGTGTCTTATAATTATTATTCATAATCGAATTTATTCTACGGTAACTGATTTAGCCAAATTACGAGGTTGATCAACATTACACCCTCTTAGTACAGCAATATGGTAGGCTAATAATTGTAATGGAATAACAGATAAAAGAGGTACTAAAGGCTCCTCTGTTTTTGGGATTTCAATAACATGGTCTGCAATAAGAGGAATGTGATCGTCTCCCTCTGTAATAATTGCCAATACCTTTCCTTTTCTAGCTTTTACCTCTTGTATATTACTAATTACTTTTTCGCGAGTACTTCCACTCGTAGCAATAATAACAACAGGCATATTTTCATCAATCAAAGCGATTGGACCATGCTTCATTTCTGCTGCGGGATATCCCTCTGCGTGAATATACGAAATTTCTTTAAGTTTTAGGGCACCTTCCAAAGCAATTGGGAAATTATATCCACGCCCTAAATAAAGTGCATTATCGGCATCCTTCCAAAGATTAGCAATATATTTAATTTTTGCATCCTGCTCTACTACCTTCTTCAGCTTAGCGGGCAAGTTGTCCAATTCATTCAATAATTGGAAATAATACGACTGAGAAATAGTACCTCTATTCTGAGCCAACTGCAAAGCCATTAAGGTCAACAAGGTAATTTGTCCAGTAAATGCTTTGGTAGATGCAACACCAATCTCAGGTCCTGCATGAATATAAGAACCTGCATTGGTAACTCGTGCAATAGAAGACCCAACAACATTACAAATACCATAGGTCAGTGCTTCTTTTTCTATTGCTAAATCTAAAGCAGCAAGTGTATCGGCTGTTTCTCCCGATTGAGAAATAGCAATGACAACATCTTTATTGGTAATAATGGGGTTGCGATATCTAAACTCCGAAGCATACTCTACTTCTGTAGGAATTCTTGCTAAGTCCTCAAATAAATACTCACCGATTAAGCCTGCAATCCATGAAGTACCACAAGCAATAATAATAAGACGATCAGCATTCTTGATTCGATTTTCAAATTCGGCAACTCCCCCTAGTGTAATCAAGCCCTTTTTAACATTCAATCGACCACGCATAGCATCTGCTACTGTTGTAGGTTGTTGATGAATTTCTTTAAGCATATAATGCTCATAGCCTCCTTTTTCAATCGCCTCAATTTCCATATCTAAGTGCTGAATAAATGGCGTTTGGATTTCATTATCCATTGTTTTCAGACTCAATTCCCCTTCTCTATTCATTGTGACAATCTCTTCCTCCTTAATGTAAACCACGTTCTTGGTATACTCTACAATAGGAGAAGCATCCGAAGCCAAAAAGAACTCTTTCTCACCAATTCCGACCACCAAAGGGCTTCCTTTTCGAGCAGCAACAATCTTATTCGGCTCTTTTTTGCTCAACACCACAATAGCATAAGCTCCAACTACCTTTGTTAGCGCAATACGAACTGCCTCTGCAATATCTACAGCTTCTTTGATTTGAATCGCCTCAATTAGATGCACCAAAACTTCTGTATCGGTATCGGATATAAATGTATGCCCTTCATTAATGAGCGCTGTACGCAATGCATCATAGTTTTCAATGATCCCATTATGAATAATTGAAATATCATTATTTCCAGACGAATGAGGGTGTGCATTAACATCGTTAGGCTCTCCATGCGTTGCCCATCTAGTATGCCCCATGCCAATTGTCCCAACTACCTCTTTATCTTTTGTATAATCAATTAAATCCTTTACTTTTCCCTTTTTCTTATAAACGGCTATCTCCTCCTCTCTTATTAGTGCAACTCCTGCACTATCATAACCTCTATATTCCAATCGTTGAAGCCCTTTTATAAGAATTGGATAAGCATCTCTAGGACCAATATAAGCTACAATTCCGCACATATTTTTTATATTTAAATTGACTGAGACTAATATTTACAGTTCATTAGCTGTTCAGAACAACACAGATTCAAACAAAGCAAATGGCGATTGTCTCTGATTGAACATTATACTATTGAATAGCAGGTTAAAGCGATTTAACCGTTAACTATAAAACACTATAGTATGTATGCCAACAACTAATTCCTCCAATAGATCTATTGAATTTTTGTATAGGTCAAATAAAGTTTTGCTTTATTGACACCTTGATGATTAATAAGTTTGATACGTTCTGGATCCAATGCAGATGGAAGCGTCAAATAAATAGCTTTTTCGGGAGTTGTTCCATCAACCAATGCCTGCATTTGTTCAGAAATTAACATTCTATAAACAAACTTATGGTTGCCTATGTTTTCTAAAACTCCACCAAAAACAAAATAAGAGCCATACTTTCCTATTGAAGTCGCAATATCATCTACAACCACCAATTCATTGCTCGAATTTTTGATTTTTGCTACCAGTTGAATCGGCTCCGAAAACTCATTATTTCCTGTATCGGCAACCATCAATACCAATTCAGCCTTGTTAATAATTACATTTCCTAGATTTCCAACGTTAGGAAACTCTACTTTAGTATGCAGACCGTCTAATCCTTGTACATAAACCAAGGTATCGGTTGCCAAATTATCGGTAAGATCGACAGGGTGTGTATGTTGGAAAGTAGAAACTACTTCTGCATCCTCATTTGTCAAAAATTCAAACGTCTTAGCAACACTTCCATTATTAGAAGTATCGGTGTAATATAATGTTAATTTGGTTAGTGCATCTTTCGATTTAAAACGAACAATGCTACCATTTGTTGGATTGTTACTTGCAGGGCGCACATGGATTCCTTTGAACCAATCCTTGAATTTGGTATTGCTCTCATAAATACCTGTTGCTGTTCCCTGTGGATCTAAAAACGTTTTTGCTAAATCAATTCCAGCTTGATCGTCCAATCGAATTCTTAAATGAGGTGCAAACTCTGTTCCCCCAATTGTTACTTTAGCGGTATCATTAGGATTAAATTGGAAATTTGACTTTAGCAAATTCCCATCCGTCATAAATACATGATCAGAATTATAGGTGGTAGCCTCTTCTATATCTTCTACAACTCGTGCAATTTCCCAAACTTGGTTCGTAACAGTTGGTTTTGCCACTCTCAACTCTCCATAATGCCCATAAGATTCATAAGCCAAACTTAAAACCAAAGAATCCAAGACACTATTTGGAAAAGAAGCCCCCGTGCTATTCAATCGGAAATTCATATAGGAAGAAGCAATAGATTCGCCCCATTCTGCATCTGTATAAGCACCACAAACCATAAAACTTCTTCCAGAAGTTCCTATTGGGTCAGCTTCTTTAGTTGTTAAAATAAGTGTAGAAGTGTCGGAAAAAAGAATATCAGATTGCTCTTGTTCTACTAATGATAGTCCCAACTCGCTAGATTTGCTACATCCCATAGCAGAAAATAACCCTACTGCCAACATACTGTACAGTAGGGATTTTAGATTATATTCCATGTATTTTGTAAGAATTTTTTTGATTGAAAATATTGGGGGGTATATAGTTTACACCTACAATAACGCTGCGAAAATAAAGAGTAGTTGGTTATCTCCAATATTTTTAGGTAAAATTTAGCTTGTTTAGTTTTGTTTTTCTTCTCAAAGAACCTTCTTACGATACTCCTCTCTATTCATTCCATTTAATAGCCTCCTAAGAATCAAGCAACAAACTAACAACAAAGCCTCATTATACATTTTCTTCTGTAGCACCTAATAATTCTTCATAAAATTCTAAATATCGAGTGGTAAGTTCTTCTTCATAGTCCAAAACAGGCGCTGTCATATTATCTGACGATACATCAGGCGTTCCAAGAATGGTTCCTTCAGAAAACTTAGAACCACCAGCATTAAGATCTAACACACCATTGCTAAAGAAGGCATCGGCAACAGCTCCCAAACCATTTGCTTCTGCTTTTGCAGAGAAGTCTGCATCAAAAGCTTGATTGGCAACAGCAGCATCGTAGGCAGAATAAACCACTTGAGCATTTTGAAAAATAGGCTCGTTTTGATAGGTAGTTTTGAGCAGTGCAGGCAACAAGCTAGTCATCCAACCATGAGCATGAACAATATCTGGAGCCCAGCCAAATTTCTTAACCGTTTCAACAACACCTTTGCAGAAGAAAATCGTGCGATCTAGGTTATCTTCAAAGAAGATATCATTGGCATCATTAAAAATTTGCTTACGTTTAAAGAACTCTTCATTGTCTAAGAAATAAACTTGCATTCTAGTACCTGGCAAAGAGGCAACTTTGATAATTAATGGATAGTCATCGTCATCTACATTAATATTCATTCCTGACAAACGAACCACCTCATGAAGACGATGTCTTCTCTCATTGATAGTTCCAAACTTAGGCATCAAGATACGAACTTCAACTCCATTTTCTTGAATATACTGAGCGTACCCACGTACAATATCAGATATTTGCGAAAGAATTGTATACGGTTTCATCTCTTGCGTTACTATCAATATTCTTTTCTTATCAGCCATAAAACTACTAGTTCTAAAAAATTTAGTAAAAAAATCTTTCGGGAAACACTAAAAGAACTGTTTCTCGATTTGCAAATTTACGAAAAAAATACCAATTTGCCCCATTAAACCTATTTCTTATAGCTCAATTAGCTCATTTTTCCCCTTTTAAGGCTATCTTTTCCTTTTGTTTTTTGCAAAAAAGCCATAAAAAACTTATTCTAACTTTATTAGTTCAACAGCTTCATATAATTTTTGCTTTCCTCTTATGTATATATTTAAGACTGTTCATGATTTACAACAGTATCTAAATTTGCAACAAAAACAAGCTAAAAAAATTGGTTTTGTTCCAACTATGGGTGCCCTTCATTTAGGACATTTAACACTTGTACAAAAAGCGCTCCAACAACATGATATTGTGGTTTGTTCTATTTTTGTTAACCCTACTCAATTTGGAGATGCGCAAGATTTGGATAAATACCCTCGCCCAATACAAAACGACATCCAAAAACTAGAACAACTAGGCTGTTCCGTCTTGTTTTTGCCAACGGTTGAGGAGGTATATCCCAAAGGATTAAAAACACCTGATTTTGATTTGGGAGGTTTAGACCAAACCATGGAAGGAGCCCACCGCCCTGGGCATTTTAAGGGAGTTGTTCAAGTTGTCCATCGTCTATTGGATATTGTCCAACCTCATAGTTTGTTTATGGGACAAAAAGATTATCAACAATTCGCCATTATCAAACGAATGCTTGAGTTGATGAACAGTTTTATTCAGCTTGTTCGAGTTCCCATTGTTCGAGAAAAAGATGGGCTTGCGATGAGTTCCCGAAATGTTCGACTGAGTGAAACTGGCAGAAAAAAAGCCTGTCTGATCTCTAAACTATTGTTTCAAGCAAAAGAAGATGCAAAAGACAAACCATTAGCTGAAGTTCGAGAAAATGCACTCGCTTTTATTGCGTTACATGAAATGGATGTCGATTATTTTACAATTATTGATGGGGATAGTCTAAATACAATTCAATCCTTTGACCAAGCAACAACAATAACCGCTTGTACTACAGTTAGAATAGATGGTGTTCGATTGTTGGATAATATAATCCTTAGAGAAAAGATCTAGTCATGATAAGCAAAATCAAAGACCTTCGAACAACCTATCAATCTCTGAATAGTCCTCAGAAAGATTTGGTCAAAATTCTGACCTTAATTGATAACCCTGAGGATAAGACCAAGATCTTGCAAATTTGCGCCAAAGCAAAATTAAAAGCAAACAATAAACAGACCTATAATGTGATTAGTTTAGGGCAGGCTTTAGAATCCCTAAGGCAGTTACATCTGGTCAAAAAGAATTTAGATCAAAAATATCAGATTCATCCTGATGTTTATCATTTCACGATTCAACAAGTAATTGCAGATAAACGACTTACTGCATTACGAAAAGGTGTAACAGACATTTATCCTGGGCTAAAAACCCCATACCAAGCACATCGCTATCCCAAACAATTAACGAGGGATGCCTCTTTTGCCTTGTACAACAATGACTACTCAACCTTCCAATTGGCGGTCAAAACCTTACAAAAAGACAGTTCGTTTTATCTAGATGCACTTTACAAAAAGCTCTTTATTGAGCGTTTGGGCATCGAAAACATTAGTAAACTATCTCCTGAATTTCAGTTTGAGTTTTATAAATCTCAATTGGGCGAAATGATTATTGCCTTAAAAGATGTCAATGAACCTCTAAACAATATCCAACAAATAGGAACCAGTTTACAGCGTAAGGATTTAGACCTCATCAATTATCATGTTAGCATCCATGCGCTATTAAAGGGAGATTGGCAAACGATCCGAAAACTTTGGGATGGGAAAGATTCTATTGATGCCTTAAAATTTAAGGGATGGCTTTATTTTGCCCAAGGTTACAACATAAAAGCACTCAATCGCTATGAAAAAGCACTCAAAGATTATCGAAAAAAAGAAAAATCATTAAAAGCTTATTTCTCAGATTATCACGGTGTTATTTTCATCTTAGCGTTACTCAAAGATCACAATACCAAACATATTCCTGAAATAAAAACTTACTTCAAGGAAGTTTTTGCCCATACGATTAGTAATGTTTATCTCTATTTGGGAAGTATTGTCGATCATCTTCAACAGAACCCCAACCGAGCGCAGGAACTATTCGAACAGGAACACTTGTATTATAACTTACATGGCTTGCTTTATTTATATGCACAATATTGGACACAATGTTTTGCTCCTAATTGGGAAAGTTATGCGCTAACGTTACAACACAAATCCATTAAAAATGGTTATTATTGGGTTGCTTATAATGTAGCGGTTCTAATGCAAGAAATCAGCACCAATCGCAAGGATTTTTATGCCACTAAAACCGAAGAGCTACAAGAAATAATTGGGCATATTCCCTCTCTATTGGATGTCATTGGTATCCAAGAAGAATGGGAAGTTGCGCTACAAGCTCTTGAAGCATTGCACAGTCACAATATCAATACTCAGAACAACCAACAAAGTCGATTGATTTGGCTGGTTGATTTTGAACAAGATATTATACAGCCAAAAATTCAACGAGTCAATAAAAATGGAAGTTGGTCCAAAGGACGCAATGCCAATTTGGACAAATTGACAGAGGGGGCAATACTAGAAGCAACGCCCCATGATTTGCGAGTCATCAATACCATTTCCAAAGCTTCTGGCTTTTACAACAACAATGGTTATGGTTTTTATTCGCCTGCCAAAACTTTTCAAGCGCTTATAGACCATCCTTTGTTATTTCTTTACAAATCGCCAGAGGTAGCTTGTGAACTGCGTCAAGGTCTAGTTGAATTAGTCGTTAAAGAAACCAAGGATGGTTACTCAATTAGCCCATCTATTGACATCAAACACGAAGGCTGCTACATCATAAAAGAAACACCAACTCGTTATCAGCTTATTCAGGTTAGCGAAAAACAAGTACAGTTGGCTCAAGCAATAGGAGCCAAAAGTCTAAATGTTCCTTTTAAAGGTAAAGCTCAACTAGAAAGAACTTTAGCTGGTTTATCGACTATTATGCCACTACAGTCCGACTTAGAATTTCAGAATGATGAAATTCCATTTGTTGAATCGGACAGTCGCTTATATGTCCACTTATTACCTGTAGGGGAAGGTTTTGACATAGAGTTTTTTGTCAAACCTTTTCAGGTTTCTGCTCCTTATTTCAAACCAGGCAAAGGCTCTGCTCGTGTTGTTGCAAAAATTGAAGCAATCCGCACACAAACCAAACGCAATTTAGAAGAAGAGCTACAATCCCTAAACCATCTTATTAATTCTTGCAGTATACTCCGAGATAGTTTTCCTGAGAATGATCTTTGGCAGTTAGAAAGTCCGCATACCTGCCTCAAATTATTGCACGAATTAGAGCCTTTTAAAATCGCTAACTTAATCGTTATTGAATGGCCCAAGGGAGAACAATTAAAAATCAAACAGCAAATCAGTTTTGATAATTTAAAGCTATCGATCCAAAAAGACAACGACTGGTTTGGTATTTCTGGCAAAATTCAAGTGAATGAAAATTTGGTTTTGGACATGCGCCAACTGCTCAATATGATGCAAGAGCAACAATCTGAATTTATAGAATTGGATGATGGGCAATTTTTGGCATTGAGTGAGGATTTACAACAACGCCTAGATAGCATTTATAAATTTACGGATGATGATGGTAGAATTCACCCATTAGCAAGTTTTGCTTTTGAAGGATTGACGGAAGACATTCAGGACATTAGCATTGATGAAGAATGGGAAAATCATATTAATGCCCTCAAAACAATTGATCCCAAAGCTTTTGAAGTGCCGAACAACCTCAATGCGACCTTGCGTAGCTATCAAAAAGAGGGATTTCAATGGCTTTCTAAATTAGCGGCTTGGGGAGTAGGCGCTTGTTTGGCAGATGATATGGGATTGGGAAAAACGATTCAAGCACTTACTGTTATTTTAGAACGTAGTTCTAAAGGACCGAGTTTGGTCGTAGCACCTGCATCGGTCTGTCGAAACTGGACCAAAGAAATTGATAAATTTGCCCCTAGCTTAACTCCTATTTTATTTAGTGAGAGTGATCGAAAACAAAGTATCGCAGAAGCACAAGCTGGGCATGTCCTAATTACAACTTATGGTTTGCTCCAGACAGAAAGTGATTTGTTTGCTAGCAAAGTTTTTGAGACCATTGTATTGGATGAAGCACAAGCCATTAAAAATAGCAATGCAAAACGCTCTCAGGCAGCCATGAAACTCAATGGGAATTTTAAAATCATTACCACAGGTACCCCTATTGAAAATCACTTGGGAGAACTATGGAATTTGTTCCGTTTTATTAACCCAGGCTTATTGGGTTCTTTAAAAAACTTTAGAGACCGTTTTGCTATTCCTATCGAAAAGGATAAAAACATTGAAACGCAACAGCAATTACAACTCTTAATTCGTCCATTTATCTTGCGCCGCCACAAAAAAGAGGTACTTAAAGAATTGCCTGAAAAGACGGAAATCGTACTCAGCGTCAATTTATCGGAAGAAGAGCAAGTATTTTATGAAGCACTTCGTAGGAACGCTGTTGAAAGCTTAGAAAAAGAAGCAGGAGAACAAGCAGGAACCAAACACCTAAAGGTATTGGCCCAAATTATGCGCTTGCGCCGTGCCTGTTGCAACCCTCAGTTGGTCGATCCTTCTTCTATGTTAAAGAGTTCCAAACTGCGACTTTTTGGTGAAATTGTTTCCGAATTGATTGCCAATGGGCATAAAGCGCTTGTATTTAGTCAATTTGTAGGGCATCTTCAATTGATTGAAGAATACATCAAAAGTCAAAATATCAGTTATCAATACCTAGATGGTCAAACACCAACTAAGAAACGCCAAGAACGCATTGATGCCTTTCAAAATGGTGAGGGTGAGCTGTTTTTGATTAGTCTCAAAGCAGGTGGTACGGGGCTTAACCTCACTGCTGCCGATTATGTACTCCATATGGACCCTTGGTGGAATCCTGCGGTAGAAGATCAAGCTTCGGATAGAGCACATCGTATAGGACAAAAACGCCCTGTGACTGTTTATCGATTAATCACAGAAAATACCATTGAAGAAAAAATTATCAAGTTGCATGAAAACAAGCGAGATTTAGCGGATTCTTTATTAGAAGGGACAGATGCTAGTTCTAAATTATCTGCTGAAGATTTGTTAAATTTAATCAAGAACAATTGATCATTTACATTCCTCTGTTAAAACCATGTAGCAGCATAATTGTACTATAACTGGTTTTCTAATATTTAGGTAAAAATTATCAAACAGAAACAAAAAAGAATAAACTTTTAGGTCTAGTCTAAAACAAATGTTGTAACTTTGCAAATTGGTACCGATTATTAAATCGTTTTAGGTTAATAGTCCAAATCATTTATTTTCTAGCATATATACTTTAAACTTTTATTAAAAATTATGGCTAACGACAAACTGCATGATATTTGGAATAAATTCGGCAAGCGTTACAAAGCACATCCTTGGCATGGTATTAATGTAGGAGAAGGTGCTCCTGAGGTGGTTCGTTGCTACATTGAGGTAGTTCCTGGCGATCAAATGAAATATGAAATTTGTAAAGAAAGCGGTTATCTAATGATTGACCGTCCCAATAAATTCTCTAACACCATTCCTGTTCCTTATGGTTTGATTCCTAAAACCTATTCCGCTGAAGCTATGGCTGAATTCTGCATGCAACAGACAGGTAGAACTGGTATTGTAGGAGACGAAGATCCTTTGGATATTTGTGTTTTGATGGATAGAGCATTGCCTCATGGCGACTTGTTATTGGATGCAGTAGTTGTAGGTGGTTTTCGCATGATTGATGGAGGGGAAGCAGATGACAAAATTGTAGCTGTGTTAAAGGGCGACCATACTTATGGCGACATTAAAGACATCAAAGATTGTCCTCAAAAATTGATCAAACGCATCAAGCATTATTTCTTGACTTACAAAGAAGATCCAGACAATCCAGAAAGTACCAAAGAAGTTGAAATTACACATACTTATGGTAGAGAAGAGGCGCTAGAGGTTGTTCGTAGAAGCCAACAAGACTACGAAACACACTATGGTTCTCTCAATGAGGACTTGGCAAAAACATTGGCAGAAGCTTTGAATGTTACCGTTTGAAAAGCAACTCAACATAAAAAAAAATAAAATAAACGCTAAAGTACCCGTACTTTAGCGTTTACTCATTATAGACCTTTCGATTCCTAAATTTTATCTGATGAACTTAGAATTAATTTGTCAAAAAACTTGCCAGCTTACGGTAGAAGTTGGACAGTTTTTAAAAGCAGAACTTGGCAAAGTCAAACGTCAAGATATTGAACACAAACAACTCAATCATTTGGTCAGTTATGTCGATAAATCGGCAGAACAACAATTGATTGATGGCTTAAGTGCTTTTTTGCCTGAAGCGGCTTTTTTGGCAGAGGAAGAGACCGTTGCTTATGAAAAGAAAGACTGGCAATGGATTATCGACCCTTTAGATGGCACCACCAACTTTTTGCACCAACTCCCCTTTTTTGCCATCAGTATTGCATTGCAATATCAAAATGAAACGGTTTTGGGCGTTGTCCATGAAGTGAATAACCAAGAAACATTTTATAGTTGGAAAGGCAGCGACCAAGCATTTCTAAATCAACGAGCAATACGAGTTAGCACGACTGATAGCATTGCCCAATCCTTACTAGCTACGGGTTTCCCCTATTATGATTTTGAGCAAATGGATGCCTATCTTCAAATGATTAAACCTCTGATGTTAGGCACTAGAGGCTTGCGCCGTTTGGGCTCTGCTGCGCTAGATTTGGCTTATGTAGCTTGTGGACGATTTGATGGTTATTTTGAGTATAGCCTATCGCCTTGGGATGTAGCAGGTGGCGCATTTATTGTACAACAAGCAGGTGGAGTGGTGAGCGATTTTTCGGGAGAAAATAACTTCATTCATGGTCGAGAAATCATTGCAGGTACCCCTCTAATTCATCAACACCTTCTGGATTCTACGCTCAAATATTTTAAATAATTTTTCAAATTATAGGTAAAAAATGGTTTCTTAGCCCTACTATTCTTTATAGAACAAAATCTAACTTCTAATAAAATGGACCTACGTGAACTCTTTAACCGTTATCAACAAGATCATAATTTTTTGAGTCATAGCCCACAAGAGCTTTATGAACCAATTGATTACATTTTATCTTTGGGAGGTAAGCAAATCCGCCCTTTATTGGCACTAATGGCTTGCCGTTTATTTTCAGAAGATGTCAGCCCTGCATTGCCAGTAGCTTATGCCGTCGAAATCTTTCATAACTTCTCCTTAGTTCATGATGACATCATGGATGAATCGCCAATACGTAGAGGAAAACCTGCTGTACACAAAAAATTCAACACCAATACCGCTATTCTTTCGGGGGATGTTATGTTGGTGTATGCCTATCATCATTTAAGTAAAGTTAACCCTGATTTATTGCCGATTATTTTGCCGATTTTTAATGAAGTTGCCATTGGTGTTTGCGAAGGACAACAAATGGATGTCAATTTTGAAACACAGGAAAGTGTCAGCCTACCAGAATACACTAAAATGATCGAACTAAAAACTTCTATTTTGCTTTATGGAGCAATGAAAATGGGCGCTTTGGTTGGAGGTGCTTCTATAGAAGATGCTGAATTAGTGGGCGAATTTGGTCGCAATATGGGGATTGCTTTCCAAATGCAAGACGATTGGCTAGATACCTTTGGTAAGCAAGCAAAAGTTGGCAAACGCATTGGAGGAGATATTGTCCAAAATAAAAAAACCGCACTGGTTATTAAGGCACTAGAACTTGCTGATTCTGCTACACATGACGAACTAAAAACATTATTATCTAGCACACCGCCTGCAACGGAAGAAGCAGCCAAAATTGAGCGAGTCACTGCTATTTTTATGGATTTGGATATTCCGAATGAAATGAAAAAAATTATGGCAGAATACCACCAAAAAGCTGTTGAAAATCTAAACCAATTAACACTTAGCGAAGCGTCAAAAGCTCCGCTCTATGGCTTCCTTGATTTATTGATCAAACGGGAGCATTAATCATTTAAAAATGAACCAATTTGGAGATTAATAATCCTCTCCATAGACAATTTTTTAATCTTCAAATTGGTTGTTTATCCTTAGTATACTACATCATAACGTTCCCAATGCTTTTGGGCAAATTTTAAGAACACTTCTGGAGCATCTTCAAATGCTCGATCTACCGTATACATTGGCTGATTTCGAGTTGTAGTCTCCAATTCAAACGAAATCCTAGAACTGCCCCTTAACGCATATTTAGTACCATTTTCATACATCATTAACTTCACTCCAACAGAACTAACATCACTAATACAGCCTAAAGAGTACATAAAACAAATTTCGGCAATGCCATCTTGGTCTAGATCCGTCAATTCTACACTATTATAAATATAGTTGGCAAACAGATCAAATTCACACAAGGCCTCATAGTCATTCATTTCCCAAACTTGGTTTATCTGCCCGTTTTTAATGGTATAATGACAAGCATGTAATGTCTTTTCAGCAGCTTTTCCAGCAAACGTCAAGTCCTTGTTCTCTTGTCGATTTTGGCTTGCAAAAAGCACATAATTTTCACCATTAGCATCCTCCCAAGCAATAATATTTTTGGTCTGTGAATAATGCTTCCAGTCTTTTGCAATAGGCGTTTGGGCAAGCTCATTCTTAATCATTTTAACAGTAGGAAACACCTTATTATTGGTTGGCAAGCCCTCCTCATTCGGAATCAAAAAACACACCTCTGCATTGTCTTCTATCATCCCCTTGGCTGTGATTGTATACGTATAGGTGTTTCCCTGTAAAGGATAGGGAATATCATCATTCTCCCCCCAATCAGCCTCTATTGATAAGGTTTTTATTTGATAGCTGCCCTGCTTTTTTGCCAAAGTCCCCACTTCCTGAATCACACCATTTTGCCAACTGACACTAGCCGCTACTGTTTTCCGATGAATAATCGTTCCCTCCTTATTTATTGTGTAAATAAAATAATTTTGGTTTCGACCATCAGCTCCTAGCTCGTGATTCATCACAATCAGCCCCCAAATAGCATTGGGCTGCAATTCAAATTTAGCAATAGCATAATTAAAGGCATTGGGGAAAAAATCCTCAGTTCCGTCATAGCCCTCATGTATTGTTTTTAGGATATTAACATCCATATCGATCGGAATAACCGTTCCTACTCCCCCTTCGTGTTTGTCAAACAAGGTTTCATCAAAATCAAATGAGGTAACAACGGGAAACAAATCCAAAAATTTATCGAGTTGAGCAACTGATGATGAAGGCTTTTCTAGACCTTCTACAGCATCAAGCTTAGCCGTTTCTTTTTTATTACTGACCGAATCATTATTACAAGCGCATAAAAACACCAACAAAACAACGGTTAAAGAGATTTTTAGCTGCATAATAAAGTAGGTTTAGCAAACAGCAAAAGCTGCTTGGGATAATTCCAAGCAGCTCTATATTTTTAAATACCAATAAGTATTATCTTATTTGTATACTTTTTCTTCCCAAGCCCAAGTAGCTCTACGAGTTTTACCTTTCAAGCTAGCTTCTAATTTTTTAGTAAATTGCTTTTCTTTAACACGAGCAGATTTACCAGTCAATTCACGCAAGTAGTACAAACGTGCACGACGAACATTACCTTTTTTCAAGTTCTTAACTGAAGCAACAGCAGGAGAATTGAAAGGAAATACACGCTCTACACCTACACCATGAGATATTTTACGAACAGTAAATGTTTTAGAAATACCAGATCCTTTAATTTGGATAACATCTCCACGGAAAATCTGAATACGTTCTTTGCTTCCTTCTATAATTTTGTAACTAACAGCAACAGTGTCACCTGACTTAAAAAAGTCATAATCAGTAATATCACGAGCTGTTTGTTGCTCTACGAAGTTCATTAAATCATTCATCACAATCTATATTTATATCGCTAGTTTTTCTAGTCTTGTTTACAAAAGCGTTGGCAAAGATAACATTATTTTTTTAAATGCTCTTTTTTTCTCACAAAAAAAGCCTAATTTTTATAGATTTTCTTTATTAAATCATTTTTTGAGGGTAAAACGTCCATTTTGTGCTTTTTTAAATAAAAATAGATGGGTATTTAATTGGTTTTCTGAACAACAACAAGTCTATTTTTTAGCATCGATCCCCCAAAACAATTCTTAATTGACGCTTTAACAAAAAAAGAGCGACTATAGGCTAACCAATAGTCGCTCAAAATTATTTATTTAACTTCTCAGATAAGCATAACGCTAAATCTTAAGAATTTTTATCTGCATCTACTTCTTCAAACTCTACATCTGTTACATCATCTCCACCTTTGTCATCAGACGCATTATTTGCATTTGAAGCATCTTGTTGAGGTTGAGCTTGAGCATTAGGATCCATGTTTTGAGTTGCAGCAGACCAAGCAGCATTTACAGCTTCCAATTCACGGTTAATAGCATCAACATCTTGGCGTTGGTGCGCTTCTTTCAACTTAGCCAAAGCACCTTCGATATTAGTTTTGGCATCCGCAGGAATTTTATCACCGTACTCTTCCAATTGTTTTTCTGTTTGGAAAATTACAGAATCGGCTTCGTTTACTTTATCAACAGCTTCTCTCGCTTTTTTGTCAGCTTCAGCATTTGCCTCTGCTTCATTTTTCATGCGTTGGATTTCATCATCTGTCAATCCAGTAGAAGCTTCAATACGGATAGATTGCTCTTTACCTGTTTTCTTCTCTTTAGCAGAAACCTTTAAGATACCATTGGCATCAATATCAAACGTTACTTCAATTTGAGCTTCACCACGGCGCATTGGAGGAATACCATCCAAATTAAATCGACCAATTGAGCGGTTTTGATTAGCCATAGGACGTTCACCTTGTAGTACATTAATTTCTACAGAAGGTTGATTGTCTTGAGCAGTAGAGAACACTTGAGATTTACTAGATGGGATTGTAGTATTTGCTTCAATTACTTTTGTAAATACTCCACCCATTGTTTCGATACCCAAAGACAATGGAGTAACATCCAACAACAAAACATCTTTTACATCTCCAGTTAGTACACCACCTTGAATAGCCGCACCTAAAGCAACTACTTCATCAGGGTTTACACTTCTGTTTGGTTTTTTGTTAAAGAACTTCTCAACTGCTTCTTGAATAGCAGGGATACGAGTAGAACCACCCACCATAATTACTTCGTCGATATCAGCCAAAGACATACCTGCATCTTCCAAAGCTTGTTTACATGGCTCAATCGTACGTTTTACCAAGCTATCAACCAATTGCTCAAATTTAGCACGAGTTAAAGTTCTAACTAAGTGCTTAGCTCCAGAAGGACCAAAAGAAATATAAGGCAAGTTGATGTCAGTGCTATTCGCAGAAGACAACTCAATCTTAGCTTTTTCAGCAGCATCTTTTAAACGTTGCAAAGCCTCTGCATTTTGAGAAAGATCTTCTCCTTCCTGATCTTTGAATTCTTGCATTAACCATTCCATGATAACACGGTCAAAGTCATCTCCTCCCAAATGAGTATCTCCATTGGTAGATTTTACTTCAAATACACCTCCACCCAATTCAAGGATAGAAACATCAAAAGTACCACCACCTAAATCGTAAACAACGATTTTCATATCTTTATCGCCTTTATCTAGACCATAAGCCAAAGCAGCAGCAGTAGGCTCGTTGATAATACGACGAACGGTTAATCCAGCGATTTCTCCCGCTTCTTTAGTAGCTTGACGTTGAGAATCGTTAAAGTAAGCAGGTACAGTTACAACTGCTTCTGTTACTTCTTGACCTAAGTAATCCTCTGCAATTTTTTTCATTTTCTGCAATACCATAGCAGAGATTTCTTGCGGAGTATATTCTCTGTCGTCAATTTTGACACGTACAGTATCATTATTACCTTTTATGACTTCATAAGGCATTTGACCCGCTTCTTGAGCAATTTCGCTATAGCGAACTCCCATGAAACGTTTAATAGACATAATAGTGCGTTTTGGATTTGTGATAGCCTGACGTTTTGCAGGGTCACCGATTTTACGTTCACCGTTATCCAAAAAACCGATAATTGAAGGAGTGGTACGTTTACCTTCGTTATTGGTAATCACCACTGGTTCGTTCCCTTCCATTACAGCAACACAAGAGTTGGTTGTTCCTAAGTCAATACCAATGATTTTGCTCATAATTTATTTTATTAAGTTTTTAATTAATATCTAATAATTCATACAACGATTGTTGTTTGCCCTTCTATGATCAAGTGATATACCATTCTAAAAAAAATGTTAAATTGGCATATTTCGATTTTAAACCATCCTTTTTTGGCTGACTTAAGCCTGTCAGTATGTCAAAATGTCCAATTTTATTGGCAGCAAATGCAAACTACCATTTGCAATAAAATTGACAAATGGCAGTTTCTTTATTCTACTAAAATAAGTAACATCAATTATGCGTAGCTACTTACAGTCTTGGATATTTTTTAGATTAATAGCAAGGACTGAAGGATTCAAATCCTAAATGCTTGGTGTATTGACCTTCGCTAAGATGTTGATAAGTCAGGTTTGACATTCTCATCAATCGAGGGTCTGATGCTCGATCTTTGCGCTCTAAACGACTAGAAGTTGCAAAAACACCATAGCCTCCTTGTACATTAGAATAAGGCTCAGAAGGATACAAGCCCCCAACAAAGCCTTCATTAGACTTTCTAGCCAAAATATAATCTCTTAAACTAGCAGAACCTCCATCTACAAAAACTTCTAAATAGCCTGCACATCTTCTGGTATTTGTTCCTGTAACATCCGACAAGGCTCCACCTAAAAACTGATAGAAATTCTCCCCTTTGATCACTCGCTTGGTCTGACTCGTAGAAGGTGGAATAAAGTCACTAGCAGCCTTCCAAACAATAGACTTATTCGTTCTAGTTCCTGGCACCTCTAGCCCTTGATTATCGATCTCATATTCTTTATAATGAAACCTAAACTTATAATCATAAATTGAAGCAAAACCATTTCCAGAAAGCTCTACAGTCAAGGATTGATAAATTTCATTGTTTTGTAGATTTAAATCTCGCCAAACAATTGGTTTTAGTGGCACAAGAGAATAAGATGGAGTGGTAAACAAAATCGTATTCTTTGTATTGACTGCCTCTGTTCGGGCATAAAAGGTATTCCCCGTTTTATAATTCTGAATTTTTAATAACAAATCAAATGTTGAACCACCAGTGGTCTTATAAACATAGCTTGGATTGTTTTGGAAGATTCCTGGTTCCCTTACGATCCCCTCATCTGCTAAATTTACACGCTCAAAAGGTTTAGGCCATTCTATTGTATCCCCTGAAGGTTGGTGAATATAAAATAATTGGATCTTAACCTCATTGGTATCAAAATATAAAGAGTCTGGTATTTGAGCAACGTCTAAAGCGCTTTGGTTCGGAGGCAAATAAGCCCTTTCTATGCGAATATACTGGATAGAATCTTCTCGATTCATTACACCATATACTACTGGAATGTCTTTCCAAATCCCAACTACTTCAACCTCATTTGAGCAACTATACTGAGTCATCAGGCTAATACCCAAAACAAAAGCTAATACAAATTTAAACTTCATTTTATTCAGTTTTTAAGATCTTAATCTTAATGATTATCACAAATGAATTTGTAAAGCTCAATGTAGCATTTTTTTATTATCTACTCCCTCAAAAAATGCACAACTTCTACGAGAATGTACGTTTTCGCTTCTTGGTTAAACAAAAAAATTAGAACATTTCACTTGTCATCAACTTCGTTTGTGATAATCATTCTTTAATACAAAGAATAATTTAACAAATCTAATTCAGTTTTTTTTATAAAAAAACCAAACCATTGCTAGTAGCAGCAAAAATAGGGGAACGGCTAAAACCGCACAAAACTAAGGAATATCTTTTAAGATTTGGGTATGATTGTGCAATATTAGGGTAATATTTGTGCAGGCAACAATTAATTCACATCTTTACAGTAGATTAACAACACAAAATATTTTCTTTTGTTATCAATCTAAATAAATACGCTATCCTGAGTTAGTTAAACGTATTTGTTGATCAAAGGGAATAGTCTCTAACTAGAATTTAACTTAATACAATATTATGTCTGTTCATAAACCAATAAAGAAAATAACCACCCATGTATTGCTTGCAATGAAGCAACGCAAAGAGAAAATTTCTATGCTGACCGCTTATGATTATTCAATGGCACGCATTCTTGATGCTGCGGGCATTGATATATTACTTGTTGGTGATTCAGCTTCTAATGTAATGGCAGGACATGAAACTACCTTGCCTATTACTTTGGATCAAATGATTTATCATGCGCAATCGGTTGTTCGAGCTATTGATCGAGCTTTTGTGGTGGTTGATTTACCCTTTGGTTCTTATCAGGGCAACTCAAAAGAAGCATTGGCATCCACCATACGAATCATGAAAGAATCGGGTGCTCATGCTGTGAAATTAGAAGGTGGTGTTGAAATTAGTGACTCCATTACTCGTATCCTAAGTGCAGGTGTTCCTGTTATGGGACATTTGGGGCTAACCCCTCAATCCATCTATAAATTTGGAACGTATACTGTTCGAGCAAAAGAAAAAGAAGAAGCCAAACAGCTCATTAAAGATGCCAAGTTATTAGAAGAACTAGGCTGTTTTGCCATTATTCTTGAAAAAATTCCTGCTCAATTGGGTAAAAAGGTTGCCGAAGCGCTTTCTATTCCTGTTATTGGGATTGGTGCTGGACCAGATGTGGATGGTCAAGTTTTGGTTACTCATGATATGCTGGGAATTACCAAGGATTTCCAACCTCGTTTTTTGAGAAGGTATTTAGAGTTATTTGATGAGATGAAAGATGCCACTAAGCGTTATATCAATGATGTTAAAATGGGTGATTTTCCTAATGAGAAGGAACAATATTAGAATTCGTTAATTACTCAATTTACAAGACAGCATTTACAATAATGGAATCAGTTGATACTAAGCCTAATCGAAAGTGGCTTAAATTATTTTTGGGTTTATTCTTAGCTGTTGCTCTAGTAGGCGGAGGACTGGCTTATTATTTTTACCATCAAGTATTTGGAATCAATGTTGTCCTTACAGAGGATACCATACTTACGATACCCAAAAGTCATACTTCGCTAGAACAGTTGGCTCAATTGTTAGAACAAGAAAAAATAATTCAAAATAAGAATAGTTTTTTATTTACGGCTCAACAAATGAGTTATCAACTAAAAACAGGGAAGTATACCATCCCTAAATCGACAACAAGCAATCGAAGATTAGTTCGTGTATTGCAAGGTCGCCAATTGGCCGTACGATTAACCTTTCACAATCTTAGGCTCAAACAACAACTTGCTGGTTATGTTAGTCGCCAAATCGAAGCGGATTCTTCTGAGCTTATTACCTTGCTAAACGATTCTGATTTTTTAGCTCAGTTTGGCTATACTCCAGAAAACGTTATGGCTGCTTTTATCCCCAATACTTATGAAATGTATTGGGACTGTGACGCAAAGACCTTTTGGAAAAAAATGTTGAAGGAGAATAAAAAGTTTTGGAATCAAGAACGGTTGGACAAGGCAGCAGCATTAGACATGACTCCTATTGAAGTGTATACACTAGCTTCGATTGTTGAATGCGAAAGTCAATACAAACCTGAACGACCTAAAATCGCAGGGGTTTACCTAAATAGATTACAAAAGGAAGGCTGGAAACTAGAAGCTGACCCAACAGTAGTCTTTGCTGTCGGTGATTTTTCTATTAAACGAGTACTCGATCGGCACCTTGAGACAGATTCGCCTTATAATACCTATAAATATGCTGGTTTACCACCTGGACCTATTTATATGTCATCTATCAATGCTATTGATGCGGTATTGAATGCCGAAAAGCATAGTTATATGTTCTTTTGTGCCAAACCGCCAGAAGCAGGGCAGTCTTTGTATATGCACGCTTTTGCCAAAACACATCGGGCACACATTAACAACGCTAAAAAGTATTGGAACTGGATTAGGAGACAGTAAGCTACGCAAAACTAATGCTCTTTTATCAGCTCTTGTCAACCGTTGTTGACAAGAGCTGATTTGTTATATATTATGCAGAAAACGCTGCTTTATCAAAAAGCGAGGGTATGGGAGCATCCTTGGGAACTAAGTAAATAATCAAGCCCCCCAACATCGCCATAAAAAAGCTTACGAGCCCCAAAAACAAGGCGATTCCCAAGTGGAATAAAACAGCAAATGGCAATAAAGCAAGTTTGACATTTTTATTCGAAAATAAAATACCAAATAGAACCAATTCCAGAAATAAGGTTCCCCAAGTAATGCTAGAAACAACAACTGAATTGGCTAGTAGATTCGTCATTAGTGGATCCATCCAATCGGGATAACTAAAATAAGAATCCTTTAAATAGTAATAAATGGCGTTTCCTAGTTTCCATTCTTCTGTACTGGCATACATTTTATCGGTCACTGCATTTAAATAAACCATGGACATCTGGATGGATATTAGTACCAACATAAGGTTACCTACAAACTTCTTGTTTTCTGAAAACTCCTTAGTTCCCCAATGCCATCTTCTGTTATCAAGCAAAGTCATTGGAATAAAAAGAAAACAAAGGATCGCATTAATCTGATCTCCCCCTTCTACAATTGATGAAGCGTAAAAAAAGCTAGAGGCAATCCACCACTGAAAAATACCTGTATACCTAGGATAGATCCCAGAAGCAGCTACCAATAAAATTAGTATTGCAATGATTTTAGCTAAGCCTAACTGTCCCCAACCAAAAATCATAAAAAAATTAACGTTGCTAAATAGGTTCTTGGCATTTACTTCATGAAAAATGGAGTAATCAAAAAGAACATCTACCGAACTAAACGTTAATGTAATCAAAGTGCCAATTGCCAAAATTGTTCTAGCAAGCCCATAAACCCAAGTATATGGGTTTTGAGTAAATAGGAAATCGGAACTTTTATCATAGAATTTTTTATAAAATTGAAGCATCTTGGTTAATTCAGTTCAAATGAATAATACTTATATTCCTTAGAGTAGTTATTGGGGTATTTCAGCCAATTCCAAGGCGTTATAAAGTATTTTTTGATTATATACTTACCTGATTTTATATAGAAAAAATCTTCTTGCCCCAAATCAATCGATTCAAAGGCACTCTCATTAAGGTGAAATTCATCAATGTCCAAATTACTGACTACCCATTTCGAATCTTTAGGAAGGTGATTTTGTATTCGAATCATTTCAATACAAATTCTATTTCCCTTCCTTGACAAGCCAAAAAAATTCTCTAGAGCAGTAATTTTAAAATTCACTAGTTTTGGAGCATTGGGGTCTGTTACATCGTAAAGTTTATACTTGGCCTCCCTAGGGTCTTTTGTAAAAAATCCCCATCCCTGCGGAAAGAAAAATTTAATGATATTCTTCTCTTCCGCAGTGATGGAAATTACATTTTGGGATAGCGTACTAATAAAGTTAAAGTAGAAATAACTAAAAATAGTTACTATCGCCAAGCCCATTAATAAATGTTTTTTCATTGATTAAATCCAGCAGCTATTTCACGAATCAACTCCTCTCCTGTATAGTTGTCATAGGTTTGACCTTCTCCATCTGCTGGTATTGCAATATTATAGAGATAGTTAAAGTTGAAATTAAAATTGAAGTTATAGTTATAATTATAGTTCAGTATTCTTATTCGTGCTAGATTTATAACATAAATAAAATTATAGGTGTAGTTATAATTATAATCTAATGAATAGTTATAATTGAAGTTTAAGTTATAATCAAGCGCTCTACCATTGTTTGTATCCAAATCTTTATCCGCTGGTTTATGCTTTGATATAACATCTAACAAATTACTAGACAGTACTTTTAATTGTTCTTGGCTTTTAAAATTAACAGATGCAACATCAAATGCTTCTTGTAATTCTCTTTTTAAAGCTTCATCTTCGATCTTATCCAAATTACTTTGAACGATTGTAGGTAAAATCAATAAGTTACCTAATTCCATTGCCTTTTTTATCTCTAAAAAATCTGGAGCATAAACTGCTTTTTTAAGTTGCTCGAAATAATCGGGATTGGTGCGTTCTATTTGTTCAATATAACGATCAATATTGGCAATATAATTTTCCATAAATTCAGGATGCTCTTCGCTCATCTCTTCCAGTAATTTTACATTATCTTTAAAAGAAGGAATTCTATCGGCAGCATCACCTAAATTAAAAAATACCGTTTTAAAAATCGACTGACCATCTAATTGAGGATCTAAGCTTTCAACTTCTTCTAGTGGTGTCGTTCGGCAGCTAAACACCAAAAGAAATAAGCATGCTAAAGCGGGAATTGCATATTTCATAATATTAACATTTTGGGATGAAAAAATTTGAGTTATATAACAACTATTCTCTATCTAAGAGATAGCTGTTTTTTTTGCGTAATATATATGGGGATTTTTAAGTTTTTTGAATTAAAAATCTAGCCTGTGGAGAGAGAAACAGTGCTTTATTTTCTTTCCACAGGCTATAGCTAACAAGATAATCTTATGGGTTAAATCCAATCGCTATCTCTTTGATCAGCTCCTCTCCTGCATAAGCGTCATAATTAAACTCTGCTCTTCGCAGTGGAATGCTCCAGTTTCTAGTCCAGTTAACATTTCCTGACCACGCAACATTAACGGCATAAACAAAGTTACCAACAGCTGCAACAGTCACAGCTACTGCTGCGGCAAAGAAAAGGCACCTTCCATTGTTTATATTTGCATTCTCATATTCTGAATCATATTTCGATAGAATACTTAATAAACTGCCAGAAAGTTTTTCTAGTTGATCTTCATTTTTAAAGTCAATCGATTCTATATTGAGTGCCTCTATGTCTCTTTTCAAAGGCTCGTACTCAATTCGATTAAGGTTGCTCTGAATCACTGTGGGCAAAATCAATAAGTCGCCCAACTTCATAACTCGTTTTATTGCTACAAAATCTTGGGCATAAACAGCCTCTTTAAGCTGTTCAAAATAACCAGGATTGGTTTTTTCTATTGATGCAATATAGTTATCAACATTTGCAATGTAATTTTGCATAAATTCAGGATGCTCTTTCCCTGTACTTTCAAGAAAATCGACACTTTCTTTAAAAGAAGGAATTTCATCAGCAACATCACCTAAATTAAAAAATACCGTTTTAAAAATCGACTGACCATCTAATTGAGGGTCTAAATTTTCAACTTCTTCTAGTGGTGTCGTACGGCAACTCAACACCAAAAAAAATAAGCAGGCTAAAATGGGAATTCTTAATTTCATAATTAAAAAATTTGGGATTAAAACAATTGATTTACAATGCAATAATACAATTATTTTTTTTAGATATAAAAATTTACCTTGATGTTTTTTTGATATATTTTTTTGATATAGAGCGACTTATACTTATTATTTTTCATCTCAACGCCGATTGTTAAAAGGGTTCACCAAACAAAAGTCCCTATAAATAAATCAGCTCCTACCAAATGATTTGGTAGGAGCTGATGGGCAAAATATGCCATTATAGTTTGGACATTAAAGCCCAAATAAATCCCAACTTATTCAACGAACATAATGAAGTAGTAATTAGCCCTGATGTTATTGCATGAGAGCGCAAGAACAGAGTGAGGTCAATTATTGTTCAATTTTTTCATTAAATTCGGTACTGCTGATCACAAGATCATGTGGTTCCAACAAACTGCGAATTTCATCTTCTTGCTCTTGCTCTTGAACCAACCGCCTGTTTCTCCACCACAAATATCCGATCGTGCTGATCATGATATAAGGGATTATTAATAAATAGATAATTCCTTTGTTTAATCCTGCTGCCGCTGTTCCCCCATTCTTCAAATTAGACTCTGCTGACATACGGCACATTGGGCATTGAGCGTCTGCAACTAGACTAGTAACCGCAATAATAACTAGTATTAATAGGGTCAATTGTATAACTCTTAAAGTGGTATTTTTCATTATTTTTATTTTCAATTAAGTAAGCGGGCATAAAAAGTATAGGTAAAAAAAATAATTATTTTTTTCCTGTAAATTATTGCGAACGATTACTTAGATTAGTCCAATACAATTTTAATTGAGGTGTTAACTTATTGGATAATACATTGAAAGTTATAAAGGAAATCAAACTCCAACTAAGCATAGTATGGGGAAATCATAAGATAACAAATTACTCCAGTAATAGAAACATAAAGCCAAATTGGATAGCTAAATTTTACAATTTTCTGATGTTTTTTAATTTGTCCTGTATAACCATATAGAAAAGCATATAAAACAAATGGAGCTTGGATTGCAGCTAGTACAATATGGGTCAATAGTAAAAAGAAATAAACATATCGTATTGTCCCCTCTCCCCCAAACTTAGTATGTCCTGCTGTTGTATGATACATAATATAAACCACCAAAAACAACAAGGACAAAACCATCCCAGCATAAATTAGCTGCTTATGTAGATTAATGTTTTTGTTTTTAACAGCAATCAAAGATCCGATCAGTAACAAAGCTGTGGTACCATTTAGTACAGCATTGATTAAGGGTAAAAGATGTACATCAAAAGGCCAAACAAAATCTGTAAATTTAAACTGAAACATCGCCCCAACAATTAGCGGGAGTGCTACAGAAATAATATTGACCAACAAACGCAATTTCTTATAAGTTGCATTTTGTTCTTGATTTATAGAATTACTCATTATTTATGTTTTATAATACTTCGTGTTTTTTTAGTTTTCCTACAAAAAACATAAAAAAGCGATGCCTTTCCTTTGCAGCTCATCATCGTTCTTACATTAGATTGATTATCAAAAAGATAACCTTCTAGCTGTTAAGATACTAATAATCAATCTAATGCGATTTTGCACGAAGTAATGGTTTTAAGAAATTTAATACAATTTTTCGTCTGCTTTATATTCTATCTTTTTTCTGGCTTTGACAGGCATAATAAGCGCTATGTGCCTCAATAGTTGTTCAACAGCTTCTTTATCTTTTAGATCGTAATGATCGCACAACAAAGGTCCATTTTTATAATCTCCCGAATCATCTTTTTTGCTAACTCGTCCATCTAGAACTGTTATAGTCGAACAGCTATTGCCATTCGTTATACGATACCGTTCTTTTGATATACCTTTTGCAAATTTCCATTTGTTCGTATCCACCTTCCATTCGTCTAGATAAGGATCCAAAGACCAAGTTGAATCCTGAGAGAAATCATCGGTATGGATTACAAAAAGCAGTTTTCCTTGATCTTCTCTTCTAAAATTATTACGAAAAGCTTTTAGAGAATCTATAAATTCTGTTATTTCCTCTTGGCAATGAGCAGACCAAAAACCTGTTACAACTAGTTTACCACGTACCAATTCATTGCTTAAGTTCGAATTATAATAAGTTGATAAATGATCAAAATCGACTCGAATAGAGTCTTTAAGAAATTGCATTTCACTTCGTATCCCCTTGTATTTGTCAAGTCCCTTTTTTGAAAAGAAAACAGTTACAATAGGAAATACAATTACAAACATAACAAATACAATGGCAGCAACAGGGTTTTTCTTATTTTCAGACATATTGAATAAAATTAATGTTCTGTTTTAATTATTAATACTCCGCTGATTTTATAGTGGAGTACTGAATTATAAAATTGATTATTTAACGATAAGGTGCTCTAAGTACCACCAATTTCCCTCATGACAATAAGGAACAATGAAACTCATTGTGTGCAAGGTTAAACGATTTGATTTTATACCACTAATCATTGTCCATTATCAACTAGTAGTTCTTCAGGTTTAAACACACAATCTTATAGAGCTCCCAATACCAATATCCATTGTTGTGACCACAAAAGTAATACAACTTTGGTTGAAGTTCATAGCCTAAAAACAAAAAAAGTGTTCTAAGGCTTACTTAGAACACTTTTAAATAACCAAAATTTATGGTAGATCTATCTAAAAGATAATTGCTTAGACAATTCTTCTGTAGATTTCATACTTGTTGCTTTAGAAGACTCTGGAGCAGGCATTTCAGCACCTGGTCGTGCATCTTTTACATAATTACGATTATTTCGAGCATAATCACCTTCCCAAAGAAAAGCAATAACGGCCCAAATTAACAAAGTCATTGGCAATACAATTGTAGCAGCAAAACCTCCTACCTCTGCACCAAGATGCATAAAGATACTAACAATATAATAAGCTTTGTACAAACTTAGTGCGATCATAATTAGTCGTACAATAGAACCAGGAAGTAATTCTTTAGTAAATAAAGCAACTCCTACCTCTGCAAATGTTACCAATAGTAGAATCCAAAACCCTTTGGTTCCAATCTTTATATCCTCTTTTCTTTGCTCCTCAACACTTAGCCCATGTGAATGTCCCATGATATATATAATTTATTATTTATGTTCTAATTATCGTTTCTGATTATTGTTTGTTGATTATAATAGGTAAAAAGCCAAGAATACAAATACCCATACCAAATCTACAAAATGCCAATAAAGACCTACTTTTTCGACCATAACATGCCCATTGTTGCGCACTCTATAGAAACCAGACCAAGAGTTTAAGGCAATAACCAATAGAATAATTAATCCAGAAAATACATGGAATCCATGAAATCCAGTAATAAAGAAGAATAAAGTACCAAATGCTGTTGGTCCCATGTCTTCTGCCATCAAGGTACCTGCTGTTTTGTAAGCACCAGGGAAATACTCCCCATTTTGGTAAGCAATCAAATAAGGATCGCCTATTTCAAAACTTTCGCCCACTGCTTTGTGTGGCGCTTCACCTCCATGTCTATGGAAATAGTGATGGTCAAATTTTTCAAAATATTTTTGATCGTTAGCTGCGTCGTACAAATAAGGCAATGCTTCTTGCGTATGACCTTTATCTGTGTGAACATCAACCATCATTGTTTTTTTCTCCAACTCAGGATTCAATTGATGTGCCTCTGCTAAAGATACATATTCTCCATTATCTAACGCTGAGCTAAAAGGATTGTTATAAATAGTTACCCCCTCTACAGCTATAAGGTTTGTCCATTCCCAAGCTTGACAGCCCAAGAACATACCACCTCCTATAATCGTAATCACTAGCCATTTCACGACTCCATTTACATTCTCTAATTTTCCTTCTTGTACCGCTCTAAGTACTGTTACAGAACTTACGATTAGTACAAACGTCATAAACGTAACAAAAATAAGAGGAGCACCTTCTATTCCAAAAGGAGCAGTACTAAATACGTGATCAGGTATAGGCCACGCATCCATACTAAAACGCAAAGATCCATAAGCAATAAGGAATCCTGCAAAAGTGAAAGCATCAGATAATAGGAAATACCACATCATTAACTTCCCATACTCTGAGCGGAATGGAGAGTCTCCTCCTTCCCACAATTCTTCCATTCCGATTTCGTTTTCAATTTCGTGAACAGTATCAGTTGCCATTGTTACGACTTTAATTTTATATGAATATTAATTTTTATTTATAAAGTATGCTTGTTTATTGCTGTGTCCAAATGAACAACAACAAATACAACCATAAAACATCGACAAAATGCCAATAAGTAAATGTTAACTCTAATCTTAGTTGTCCTTTAGGAGTCCACTCCAAGGTATTTTTTTTCATGGCATAAATCCAACTAATCATCAAAGCAGTGATCCCACCAATTACATGCAGCGCATGTGTACCAATTAGCATTACAAAAAAGCTACTCGATTGGTTGGTATAGATAAAAATACCTTTTTGATTAAGTGCTAGCCATCCTGCATATTGCAAGGATACGAACAAAATTCCTAAGATGAACCCTATTGTTAATAAGATTCTATATAGTTGATAGTTTTTATTAACAAAAGCTCTGTAAGCAACATGCAAAATTATGCTGCTAGACAAGATTACCCCTGTACTATAAAAAAACTCTTCAACAATTGGAAACGAAAGCCAATTTCCTGCTGCTTTACGAACAATATAAGCACTTGTAAATGCTGAAAAGAACATTAGTATACTTACAATAGCCGTCCACAAAGCAAATTTCTTTGGGTGTATCCGTCTTATTCTTTTTGGAGATGCCACCATTTCCATAGTATTAAATTTTATCAAGAACTAAAACAATCAAAACAACAGGTAAATAAGCAAATGATGCAAACATAAGCTTTCGTGCTGCTTGATCGGTGCATTTTCGATATAAATTGATCGCATAAGTTAAGTAAAAAATTCCCATTACTAACATTACACAACAAGCAATATAACTCGAAATGCCAAAATAAAAAGGCAAAATACTCATAGGGAGTAAACAAGCGGCATAGAATACCGTCTGCATAGCAGTGCTCTTATCACGACCGTCTTTTTTCTTAGAAGGCAATAAATAAAATCCTGCGTCAGAATAATCCTTGTATGCAACCCATGCGATTGCCCAAAAATGAGGGAATTGCCAAAAAAACTGAATGCTAAACAAAAACAAAGCCTCAGCTCCTAATCCATTCCCTGCTGCTACCCAACCAATAGACATTGGTAATGCCCCAGGTATTGCACCAATCCAAACAGCGGCTGGTGATACTCGTTTCATGGGCGTATAAATAAAAGAATATGAAATCAAAGATAAAGCTCCTAATACAGCAGTGGTCGGATTAAAAGTAGCCAATAATAACAATCCTGCTACACTTAATAAGCCTGCTATCAAAACAGCCTCCGAACTTTCCATACGTCCTGTTGCTACAGGACGGTCAGCTGTCCGCTTCATTAGTTTATCATAATCTTTTTCCAAAACCTGATTGAGTGCGTTTGCAGCTCCTGTAACAAAGAAACCTCCTAATCCAAGTACTACTAGTGCTTGCCAAGAATAGTCATTTGCCCCTAATAAAAAGGTTATACAGGCTGAGAAAACCACTAATAATGACAACTTTAGTTTTACTAAAAGTTTATAATCATTGATCTTCTGTTTCAAAAAACTTCCAATACTTATCGTATTATTGTCTGTTGTTGCCAACTTTCTGATATTTATATGTTTCCAAGATCAGCTTATACCTAAGTACAAACTGATCTTAGATAAATATTTTATTATTAATGTCCTCCGTCAATTTCTCCTTCTGCTAAAGGCTCTGTCTGAAGGATAAACTCTCTTCCGTGACGACCCAAATCATAAGGCCAACGGTGTACTTCAGGAATTTCTCCTTCCCAGTTTCCATGTCCAGCATCAATAGGAGCAGTCCATTCTAATGTTGTCGCTCCCCAAGGATTCATTTCTGTTTGTTTCTTTCCTTTATAAATAGAATAGAAGAAGTTAATTACAAACAAGAATTGAACAGCAAAGGTTAAAATAGCAGCAATTGTAATAAATTGATTCAAACCTTCAAACTCTGCAAATGCTTGGAATCCATCAAATCGATAGTAACGACGAGGTACACCAGCCATACCTAAATAATGCATAGGTCCAAAGATAGCATAAGCTCCAATCAATGTACCCCAGAAATGCATTTTACCCATCGTCTCATTCATAAAACGACCGTACATACGTGGGAACCAGTGATAGATACCAGCAAACATTCCAAAGAATGCAGCAACCCCCATTACAACATGGAAATGCGCTACTACAAAGTAGGTATCGTGTTGTTGGATATCAATGGCAGCATTTCCTAAGAAGATACCTGTCAAACCACCAGAAATAAACATCGAAACAAAACCTATAGAAAATAGAGAAGCAGAATTAATTCTTAAGTTACCTCCCCATATTGTTGCAATCCAGTTAAATACTTTTACCGCAGAAGGTACTGCAATAATCAAAGTAAACAATACAAAGATATTTGCAATAAATGGATTCATTCCTGACATATACATATGATGCGCCCATACTAAGAAAGACAATACACCAATTGCTAAGATAGAAAATACCATCGCTTTATAACCAAAGATAGGTTTACGAGCATTTACAGATAGTACTTCTGATACCAAACCCATTGCAGGCAAAATAATGATATATACCTCTGGGTGACCTAAGAACCAAAACAAATGCTGGAACAAAATAGCAGAACCACCTACTCTAGTTGTTAAAGCCTCTCCTGCAACATAGATTTCATTCAAGAAGAAAGAAGTTCCCATTACACGGTCAAAAGTCAACATAAAAAAGCCTGACGCTACTACTGGAAAAGATAACAAACCTAAAACTGCAGTGATCAAAAATGCCCAAACTGTTAATGGCATTCTAAACATTCCCATTCCTTTGGTACGCATATTTAGTACCGTAGTAATATAGTTAATACCTCCTAACAATACCGATACAACAAAGAATACTAAAGAGATCAACCATAATGTTGCTCCAGCTTTAGATCCATCAGATGCCTGTGGCAAAGCAGATAAAGGAGGGTAACCTGTCCATCCACCAGAGAATGGTCCAGTGTTCAAGAATAAAGAAATCAATAAAACAAAACCAGCCAAAAAGAAGAACCAGTAAGACAACATGTTCATCATTGGTGATGCCATATCTCTAGCTCCAATTTGCAATGGAATTAAGAGGTTACTAAATGTTCCTGACAAACCAGCTGTTAATACAAAAAATACTAAGATGGTACCATGCATCGTTACCAATGCATAATAAAAATCAGGATCTAATTTACCTAAACCACTAACAGGATCAATATTAATCCATCCTCCTAATAAGGGTTGTAACCATGCCATATCTGCATCAGGAAAACCTAATTGCAAACGGAAAATGATTGACATCCCTGCACCAATAATTGCCCAAATAATCCCTGTTATCAAGAATTGCTTGCCAATAGTTTTATGATCTTGGCTAAAGATGTATCGGTCTACAAATGAAGACTGATACTTGTCACCATGATGTCCGTGGTCGTCGTGACCATGATCCCCATGATGTCCGCCATGCTCTAATTCTTTTTCTACGATATTAATATTTGCCATGATAGCTTATATTTAACTATTAATATTTATAATTTCTTCTATTTTCTTTTCTACACTTACTCCTATCCTTCTGTACTAGTTGTATCAGTTGTAGGAGTTGGAACTACAGGAGTTGGTTTTACAGCATCAGCAATTGCTTTAGCCGCTGCCAACTTAGTATTAGATTCTGCTACAGATTGAGACAAACGAACCGCTTTCAAAAGTGGTTGGATTTTTGCCATTGCAGCTTCTGCATTTGTATAATCAGCAGAACCTAGCTCTGCATTGTTTCTCATTTCTTTTAATTTGTCCATGTATACATTTACACGAAGCTTGTTTTCAACCAATTTTTCAAAATCAGCTGTTTTACCTTTCAAAGGATCGTTATCCGTTTGGTTGTGTACCTTAGAGAAGTATTGAGACTTAACAGAACCTGGTACATATTGGTAAATAGTTTCGTTGTTTACAGAATCAACAACTTCTTCTAATTTACCACCTTCTTGAGCATCAACCCAAGCCAAATATTCTTCTTCAGAAACAATCTTAACAAGATTTCTCATACTATAGTGTCCGTTTCCACAAAGCTCTGCACAAGCCAATTCATAGTGGAACGTTTCCCAACGTTGCTTAGTATCATCATTTTTGTCAGGTACTTGCCAAGAAGGCTCCTTGCTCAAACGACGACGCATAGAATCTGTAGTTACAGTTGGAGTAAAGTTAAAATAGGTAGGCATCCCTGGAACCGCATCTGTTTTGACACGCATATCACGAATGTAAAAGTTGTGCAATACATCACGAGCAGTGATTCGAACTCTTACAGGCTTGTTGACAGGAAGAACGATTTCAGTAGTCATGAAATCATCCATGTTTTTCTCATCGGTCCAAGTTTGTCCCAAAGGATTGTTACTATTGATTTGAGTAAAATATTTTGTTCCAATTTTACCATCACGACCTGGGTAACGCAAGAACCACAAAAACTGAGAACCAGTTGCTTCAATTTCTAGATATTCTCCTTCTTCTTCAGGAAGAACAACACTAACAGCGTCTTCTGGCAAATCCAACATGATTTTATTCCAAGCCTGTAGACCACCAACAACCAAAAACGTCATTACAACAGAAGGAATAATCATCCAAACCATCTCTAATGTTTCGTTGTGTGCCCAGTAAAGGCCGATTTTACCTTGCTTCCCTTTGTATTTCCAAACAAACCAAAATAATGCGATATGTGTTAGGATAAATACAATAGAAGTAAAAAATAAAGTAAGATTAAATAAATAATCTACTTCTGGTCCATGCTTAGAAGCAGCAATATTAGGTCCCCACCCTAAGGTAGTTGGTATGTAGTAGATAAAAGATACCACACATGCAGTTAGAAAGGTAACCATAAACACCATACCTAATCCTGCATGGAACTTATTGATTTCATCTTGTTCTGCTGGGTCGTTACGTACGATAGAAGCTAGTTCTCTAGCTTTTCCTACTTGCACTATAAATACGGCCAATAAAATGACACATAATGCCCCGATTATAAATCCCATCTCTTTTATATTGTTTAAAAAAGGTAAAACCTTTGAATTAAAATATTCGTTGTCTTATAATTACTAACCAATAGCTAGAAAAAATTCAGTATTAATGAGCCTCTCTTTCTGGTCCGATACCAGTATCATAATGCTCACTCTCCAATATGTATGGATCATTAGGTGGATACAATGATGCACGACTCAAAGAAGTAAAGGTTACAAATAAAAACAATCCTAAAAATCCTAAGAATGTTCCTAATTCCAATGCTCCTGGGAAATGTACTCCCATCAAGAACTGAGGCTCTGCATGATGTCCATGATCGTCATGTGCGTGTTCTGCGTGATCGTGTCCATGAGCATCGTGTCCATGTCCATCGTGATTATCGTGCGCAGTATGGTCGTGACCGTGTGCATCGTGGTTATCTGCTGCATGATCGCTATGATCGTGTGCATCGTGGTTATCTGCTGCATGATCGCTATGATCGTGTGCATCGTGATGCTCTTCACCATGTTGGTCATCTTGGTAAGTTGTCAAAACTGCTTTAGGCGCTTCGTTTATATGGTAAGTATTGTCACCATGTGGAGCGTGATCGTCATGACCAGCATGAGACAAATGTTGAGCATGCTCATAGTTGTACCAAACACCAGGCTTAATCATTTGGTAGAAATCCAACCAGTGTCCCAAAAATACTAAACCAGCTACAAAACCTAGGGTACCTAAGGTACGCTTAGAGCTATTCATCATAAGGATGAAGAAAGGTCCTACAAAGTTCATCAACAAGTTAGCAAAGAATACTACTTTAAATTGCTCAAATCTCAAGAAGAAATATTGAGTTTCTTCACCGTTGTTTGCATACCAAATCAACATAAATTGAGAGAACCATAGGTACGTCCAAAATACACTAAATCCAAAAATATATTTTCCAATATCGTGCATGTGCTCATCGTTAAACTTCTGCAACAAACCTTTTGATTTTAAGAAAATAATCATCATAAAGGTCACAGCCAACATACTTACCCACATTGATACCGTAGCATACCAAGCAAATAAAGTAGAGTACCAGTGCGTATCAACAGACATAATCCATTGCCAAATAACATAAGCACTAGAAAAACCACCAATTGGCAAAAATGCTGCGGCATAGATACGGTTTCTTCTTACATTATCTGGTACTGAATTTGCTGTAGTAACAGTATAAGGAGTTGTGTCTTCGTTAATTGAAATTTTTCTGAACATCACTGCAAAGAAAGACCAAATTAGGACAACAACAACTGTTAGTAAATAACAAGTAGGATTAACGAAAGCAGATTTGTGAAAAGCCAACGGATCAAAATTTGGACTTTCAACATTTAAATAATCTTGGTTATTCCATAGGTACAATAATTCTGTACCTTCTGCATTCATATAAATAGCGATTCCTAAGATTAAAAATAAAGCAGCTCCTACAGACAAGAAACTCATTATTGCTTCAGGAATACGTTTAAACATTGCAACCCATCCACCCCATGCCAAAGCATGTGCAGCTAAGAATAAGACTGCGGCGAATGCTATCCCTGTAAAAAATACAGAGTTATGCAAGTAATTCGTCCAAAAACGCATATGATGCATACTTTCTGGACCGCTCATGTAGGACCAAGCCAAACAGACGGCACCAATTACCATCAAAACAATGGTAAACAACTTGGTTTTTCCGTCAAAAACAAAAGTTTCGTTATTATGATTGCTCATTGTATATAAAAGTTATACTTGTTTTAATCTTAGATTACTCTTTATTTAGCCTAATAAACTTATTTATTAGTTAACAATTTTAAGCTCTGTTCTTCTATTCTCTTTCTTCCCTTCTTCTGTCTCATTAGAAGCAACGGGTTGTGTATCGCCATAGCCTTTGTAAGCTAGTCGATCAGCAGCAATACCGTGCCCAACTAGATAATCATAAACAGCATGTGCTCTATCCTCTGACAATTGAAGATTTTTAGCAGCATCACCTGTATTATCAGTATGACCACTAATTTCAATTTTTACAGTTGGATTAGCTGTCAATAAAGCAACCAATGAATTTAGTGTTGCATAAGATTCTGATTTTAGATCAGCTTTTCCTACGCTATACAAAACATTGTCTAGTTCTATTTTTAAATCTGCCTCAGTGTGTCCAGCTTTCACTTCATCCATCAAAGCAGCAAATGACTCTTCCAAAGAAACCGTAGGAGCTACATTTACATGTCCAATAGGATTGTATTCTACTCCTTTTTTCTCAGCTTGCATAGAACGGATATAGTGAATTAGTTTCCAACGTTCTTCTGAAGACATTTTATCAGCATGAGATTGCATCATACCTTTACCATGCAAGATGGCATTTAAGAAACGCCCATCAACAGCAGCAGAAAATTCGTCATTTACCAAATTAGCTGGTTTTGCGCTATATTTCCCCTCTCCTTCGTTGTACAAAACACCATTTCCATCAAGATCTTCACCGTGACATACTTCACAGTTGATCGCATATAAAGTAGCACCATCTAATAGTACTCTTTCCAATTCTTTCTTTGAAGAAGGTTTAACTTCATTTTGAACAGAAGGATCCTTCATCATAAGATCTCTTACCTTTTCTTGAAGCGCAACAAAAGACTCATCAGCAGACTCTCTATAATCTTCTAAGTTTTGGTATTTAGAAGGCAAATAACCACGAGCGATTGTTCCTTCAACGGGTTTGCGAGGAGCAGCATAGTGCTCATAAGCTTCCTCACCATCCCAAGTATTGTTATAATAATAAGCACTGTTATTGGCATCATACGCAATAGAATGCGCCATATCTGGCATGTATTCGCTACCAGTAAAATCGCCACTAGCACGCCCACAGCTCCACAAAAGAAGACTAGCCAAACTAGCAACAGTCAATGAATATATGCTTGTTAGATTTTTCATTTCTATTTCGAATTATTCTTTAGATTTTAATATTAGATATCTTTAGTATGAACCTCTTCTGCACTAGTTCTTTCCAACAAAACAGAAAGTGCTTCAACCTCTTCTTTTGAACTATGTGTTACATCAAAAGCAATACAAAATTTATCATCTGTAATTCTTGGATCTAAGTAAGGGTTTTCAACACCAAATCCTAATCCACAAACGAGATAGAAAGTGATCACCATTCCTACTGCTGCCAACAATACAGTAAACTCAAAAGTAATTGGAATAAAAGCAGGCACTGAGAAATAAGGCTTTCCACCAAAAATAATTGGCCAATCACGGGTAAATACCCAAGACATGAAACCAAAGGCTAAAGTAGTTCCTGTCATTCCATAAATGAAACCTGCAATATGCAAACGGGATTCATTCAAGCCCAAGACGGGATCCAAACCATGCACAGGGAAAGGAGTATACACATCCATGATTTCAGCATCTTCTTTTTTAATTTGCTTGATCGCTGTCATTAGGATTTCCTCATCGTTGTACAAGCCGTATAGCACTTTTTTATTTAATACTCTTTTCATGCTTATCTATATTTATAATAGGCGAGTTGCCTAAGAGATTGCTTAATTGTTATCGTTATTTATTGTTGTTATCAGCGTCTTCTGAATCCCCCCCTTCAAAGTTCAAATCATCTTTGAAGTCTTCAACCGTTTTGTCGGTCAAAACATCTACAGCTGTTTCCATAGCAGTAGCCGTTCCTGCACCACCATGTACAGTAGTAGCATGACTGTGTCCATGATCTGCATGATCATCATGACCGTGGTGTAATCCTGAGTGAATCTCACCAGTAGCTTCTGCATAAGCAGGTCCTACATACTGATCTCCAGAAGATTTCAAGATAGACTTAATCTCAGCAATAGCAACTACAGGCGCTACACGAATAAAGACTAAGTATAAAGTACCAAACAATCCAAAAGTAAATAAATAAATACCTACCTCAACCCAAGAAGGAGTATAATAGCTCCAACTAGATGGAATATAATCTCTAGCCAAAGTAGTCGCAATAATTACGAAACGCTCAAACCACATACCTATGTTTACAACGATAGACAAAACAAATGTCCAAGCAATAGAACGTCTGTACTTGCGTACCCAGAAGAACTGAGGAGTAATTACGTTACAAGTCATCATCGCAGCATAAGACCACCAATAAGGTCCAACAGCACGATTATAAAATGCATATTGCTCATAGATATATCCAGAGTACCAAGCGACAAATAACTCTGTCAAATAAGCTACCCCTACAATTGATCCAGTCAAAACGATTACCTTATTCATCGATTCGATGTGCTCAATTGTAATATAATCTTCCAATTTTAGGATAGATCTAGTAATAATCATAAGTGTACAAACCATTGCAAACCCTGAGAAAATCGCCCCAGCAACAAAATAAGGAGGGAAGATTGTTGTATGCCATCCTGGAATTACAGAAGTAGCAAAGTCAAAGGATACAATTGTATGTACAGAAAGTACCAATGGAGTTGCCAAACCAGCCAAAACTAGTGACAAAGACTCCCAACGTTGCCAGTGCTTAGCAGAACCCGTCCACCCCATTGACAAGAAGTTGTATATTTTCTTTCTAAACCCTTTAGCACGGTCACGAATTGTCGCAAAATCAGGCACCAAACCAGTATACCAGAATAATAACGATACTGTAAAGTAAGTACTAATTGCGAATACGTCCCACAAAAGAGGAGAGTTAAAGTTTACCCACAATGGTCCACGTGTATTAGGATAAGGAAATACAAAGAATGCCATCCACATACGTCCCATGTGAATACCAGGGAAGAACGCCGCACAAATTACAGCAAAAATGGTCATCGCCTCAGCGGCACGGTTTACCCCCGTACGCCATTTTTGACGAAAAAGTAACAAAATAGCAGAAATCAAGGTTCCTGCATGACCAATACCTACCCACCATACAAAGTTAGTGATATCCCATCCCCAACCAATCGTACGGTTCAAATTCCAAGTACCGATACCATACCATAAGGTAAAGAAAACGGCAATACCACCAAAGGCCAAAAGCCCTAAGCTACCTAACAAACAAAGCACCCATCCCATTCCTGGTAATTGCTCCGTTGGCGAACAGATGTCTTCTGTTATTTGATGATACGTCTTGCTGCCCGTTACTAATGGTGGGCGAACATTTGATACAACTGCGCTCATAAAATTTATGTTTTTATCTAAATTGTATTTATCTACTTTCTATTCTATTAATTCTCTAACTAAGCAAAGTTTTCATCTTTGTTAATTACTTTCATCAAGTAATTAACGGAAGAGCGAACGTTAGTTTCTTCCAATGGAATGTACGAACGTTTTGTTCTTTGCAATTTATAAACTTCACTGTTAGGATTGTTATCATCACCAAAGATGATAGCCCCAGTAGAACAAGCTTGTTGACAAGCTGGTGTTACATCGCTGTCTTGAAGTTTGCGACCTTCTACTTTTGCAGCCAATTTACCCTCTTGGATACGTTGGATACAGAAGCTACATTTTTCAATAACACCACGAGTACGAACAGTTACATCTGGGTTAAGAACCATACGTGTTAAGTTCTCATTCATATAGTTATAACTCTCTGCATCATCAATTCCTCTGTTCATATCCACCTCATTAGATGGGAAAATATCAGCAGAAGTATAATCCAACCAGTTAAAACGACGAACTTTGAAAGGACAGTTATTTGCACAATAACGAGTACCTACACAACGGTTATAAGTCATTTGGTTTAATCCTTCAGAACTGTGGTTGGTAGCCGCAACAGGACAAACGTTCTCACAAGGAGCATTGTCACAATGCTGACACATCATTGGCATATAGACTGCATTCGGTGTTTCTTCATCTCCATAGAAATAACGGTCAATTCTCAACCAAGTCATTTCATGGATGTTGTTCACCTCAAATTTACCAACTACAGGAACATTATTTTCAGCCATACAAGCCACTGTACAAGCACCACAGCCCGTACAAGAGTTCAAGTCAACTGCCATTCCCCAGTGGTGTCCCATTCCATAAACCTCATGGTCTGGGTATAGTCCTTTGCTATTTAAATATTGATAACCTTCACGTTTTTTCGCTAATTTTTTTACCTCTTTAGATAAATCTTTAGCCGTTGATTGGAAGAATACAGAACGCTCAATCAATGCTCCTTGGAAACCTTCGTTGTGCTCATCCACATTGAATGGTTTTTCTTCACCAGTAGCATATTTATGCATTTTAGTTTTTCCTGTAGCTTCATCTGTTGTCGTCAAACCATAAGTATGATGCATTTGAACACAAGCAAACAAATCGTCATGGCCTTCGTATTCAGACAAACTTCCTGTACCAGAAAAGTTAAATCCTTTTACAGCAGGAAATAAATCTGTTCCTACACCATTACCAGCTTTACCAGCTCTTGTACGACCATATCCTAAAGCAATAGCAACCGTTCCTTCCATTTGACCAAAGGTACGGAAAACAGGCAATTGATATTCTGCGCCATTTACAGTAATGGTAGCAATATCACCATCTTTCAAGCCATTTAGAGAGTCATAACCTGAGTTGCCATTCCATTTTAAAGGAATTTGAATAAAGTTATCCCAAGTAGTACGCATAATAGGATCTGGCATTTCTTGCAACCAAGGGTTGTTGGCATGCTGTCCAGCACCTAATTGTACACTCTCATAAAAAGTAACCTCTATTGCTCCACCTTTGCCTTGAGCCAAAGCAGCAACTGCTCCAGCGACATTTGAAGCACCTGAAACAACAGGCTCAGCAGTTGAAGTAGAATCGTTAGCGGTTTCTACTACTGTTTCTGCGATAGCAGAAGTAGCTTTGAACCAGCCATTGTGTAATGTATTGTTCCAGAAAGATTGGAAAGTCATGTAATTGCTTTGAGCAGGGAACATGGTAGTTTTCCAGTTGTCTTTCATAAAGTCATGATAAGAAGTAGATACTCCAGCCCAAGCCAATAGAGATTCTCCAGCAGCACGAGTACTAAACAAAGGAGAAATAGTTGGTTGAACCACATAAATCTCACCTTTCTTAGGCTCTGCATCGCCCCAAGACTCTAGGTTGTGATGATCAGGCGCAACATATTTACAAAGTGCTGCTGTTTCGTTTAGTGTTCCACCAAAAGAAACAGACATACCAACTTTTGGCAATGCCTTAGCAAAATCTGCCGCCAAACCAGGAATATCATAAGCAGGGTTGGCACCGTCACATACGATAAGCGCTCCAACAGCACCACTATTCATATCATTAACCAATGATTGAATCGCTGCATCACGTCCTAGACGTTGTTTAGAGTGTGTATCGTTTGTAAGTGTTAACGTAGAATTGGTAGCGCCCAACATTTCGTTGATGGCATTTACTACCATTTGGATATTTACATCATTAATACCACATACAACCAACGCTCTAGGGGCATTTTTAACTAATTTCTTAGCTGTATCTTTTATTGCTTTAGATGCTTTTTTCCAAGCAAATTTAGGAGCAAAGCTCAAGCTAGCAGGAGTATTGCCAGTTTCTTTTGCTACCTCAGTGTAAAGCATTCCAACAGCAGCAGCCCATTCAGAAGGCTTGATTAAAACTCTGTGGTCTGCATTTGATCCCGTCAAAGACATACGAGACTCAAACTGAATGTGTGTAGACATTGTTTTGTCTGCACCCGTTTTAATATCTTGATCCGTTACTTTACGGTTTTTGATATAATCTTTAGAATATTCTACATGAGAAATCCAAGGTCCCAAGAAATCAGCTTCGATACCAACAATGCACATTGCTTTATCAAAGTGATAAGAAGGAATCCATGGTTTGTTATACATTCTCTCATTAGCCTCAATCATAGCCGAACAAGAAATCGGATCATACTGAACCAATTGAGTGTTAGGATATTTTCCTTTGAATGCTTCAACAGCCGCTTTAAAAGTAGGGCTATTGTTGGTATGAGAAACAATGCGAATTTGACCAGAAAGCCCTGCTTTTACTGCTTTGTCAAGGTCAGCCCAAGACAACATAGCAGCAGCTTCTGCCTCTTTTTGTTGTTTTTTATTTTGAATCTTTTCAGCTTCCAATAACTTAGAAACGACACCAGCACCTTTTAGACGATTGGTATCGTACAATTCCAATATAGATGCTTGGCTTCTAGCGCAACTACCTTCACCAGTAAAGGTTTTTTCTTTACCATGCCCAGGGTTACCATCAATCTTAATAGGACGCCCTTCACGAGTTTTGATTAATGCAGGAAGTACATCTCCACCTTGCACAACAGCAGAGGCAAAGTAAGTAGCAACACCAGGTACAATTTCCTCAGGTTTGATTACATAAGGAATTGCTTTTTTAACGGGAATCTCACAGCTTGCAACAGTAGCAGCAGTAAGACCAAATCCCATATACTTCAGAAAATCACGACGACTGTGCTCGCTATTTTCTGTTTCTTCAGTATGTGCAAATTCATTTTGCGATGCATCAAGAGTAGAAATATCATTGGCTAAGTCTTCTGCACTTATCCAAACTCTATTTTTATTTTCCTTCTTATTCATAGTCTTATAAGATATATTGGAAGTAGGGGTTTCCCCCTTTGTTATTGCTAATTTATTATAGAAACAGGGGTATCTTTTTAGCAAAGAATGCTAAAAAGATACCTTTAAATACTGATTAGTAGTGACATTTTTGACACTCTAGACCACCAATCTCTTCAACAGTAACTCCTTTACGTTTACCTTCCTTCAACTCATTGTGGTATCTTTCGTAATATTGATAATCAGTATAATAAGCATTTGCTTTATTTTCTTCACCCATGTAAGGTGATTTTTTACCTTCATTCAAACCATCACGGAATTGAACTTCTGTTTGTCTATGACAGTTAACACACCATCCCATAGATAAAGGAGAATGTTGCTTAACGACATCCATTTCAGATACTTCACCATGACAAGTTTCACATTTTACTTTACCAACAGTAACGTGCTGAGAGTGGTTAAAATAAACGTGATCTGGCAAGTTGTGAATACGTACCCACTCGATTGGTTTGTTGTAAGTACCAGCAACAGAAGCCAATTGTTCATCGATCATTCTATTTACAGCTGTTTCATTTTCTTTCCACTCTTTATCATAGGTTTTTCTCAACCATTTCTTATAAACCTCTGCTCTTTCCGCTTCAGACATATCTTCTGGTAGGTAAGAGTTAGACATTGGGTTGAAACCAGATGCAGCATAAACCTTGATCAACTCTTTAGTTCCATCTTTAGATCCTTTTTGGATATTAGCATGACAGTTGATACAAGTATTAGAAGCAGGAATAACAGAATGTCTTGAACGACGAGCACCATCGTGACAATATTGACAATCGATTCCATTATCTCCAGCATGAATTTTGTGCGAGAAATTAACAGGTTGTGTAGGAGCGTAATCTTGTTGACGTCCTAAACCAATTGCATTATTAACAGTAGTATAACCACCAACTAATACAACTACAAAAATCAACAATTTAACAACAGAAGGGCCAAATAAAATACCCATAACAGATTTCTCTGGTGAAACTACCTCTCCTGCATTTTGTTGAGCCAAACGAGTCAAGCTGTTGATGTAACGTCCCAACAAAGCAATAGCCAACAACAATACAACTACTAAAGTATATCCCAACAAAGGATTGCTTTCTTCTTCATCTTCTCCTTTAGTAAGATCTGTTCCTGCGCCTTTTTTATCTTTGTCTAAAGCACCAGAACCTTTTAGTTCAATGTATTCTAAGATATCGTCAATTTGAGCATCTTCCAAACTCTCAAAAGGAGTCATGGCAGAAGCCGCCCAATTCACCATAATCTTTGCACGAGCATTTCCAGAATTGGCTAACGATTCAGAGTTACGAATCCATTCATAAATTGCACCTGGATATTTTTTCCAACGATCCTCCGCTTCGTATAAAGCAGGTCCCGTCATATCACTTACCATGTCATTGTTATGACAACTAGCACAGTTCTCCAAAAATAGAGTTTTTCCATTATTTGCATCCGCCGCCATTGACCAGTTTGGCAACATTGCAATCAACAAAGTAATTGCGCAAAAGCTTAAAAGTCTTTGATATATCATTTTGTAATTTTTTTGTCAAAAAACAACCCTTGTTGTATTTGGAACAAAAATACAATCCACAAATCTTTTTTACAAATGTTCCTAAAATCTCCTAACTATTTAGACCGAATCTAAATAAATTTGGCATTAACTTTTGCTTAACTAATTTGTAGTTGCTTTTTTGAGTTCATCCTCCAAACACAATATAAGAAATTGATTTTCAAACCTTATACATGTTATCTTGTTATTCTCAATAAATTTTCACAGAGTATTAAGCGCTAAGTTAAAATCCTTCTTCATTTTTTCACATTTTTTGATGTAAAAATCATAGAATTGTCAAAATTTGTCATTTTAACTATTTTTATAAGCAATTATGGAACTATCTCTACTCTAAAAAAGTAGCCAATGGGATAAGTAGACCTTTTATTAGTACATCAGCATTCTACCATAAGATCTTTTACCTTTATAGAGCATAGTTCAGTTTTTTTACTTATCATTATCTTTGTATCAAAAAAGAAGATTAATCACTTCTTATTAAAATCTATATCATCAACTATCTCAATCTTGCCGTCCATTGACAGCATATATTTTGAAGATCAAAACAATAGGAGCATACATATTATATATCATGTTTGAAATAGGAGCAAAAATACGGTTTAAATATACAGGAATGGAAGCTGAAATAGTAGAAGACCACATGGATGGTAGTTATACGGTTTGGCTAGAAAAGGATGAAGAAGAAAGTATTGCCTTTGTTGATGATATTGTATTGGCAAAAGATTTTGGAGGCATAGAACAATCCGAACAACAAAAAACATTACAAAAAGCCCCCAAAGGACCATCTACAGAAGAGTTATTTTATAGCAAAGAAGAATTAAATGCAAAAAAAATAGCTGCTTTACAACCGAAACATCTTTCGGTAAAAAAGACGACTGCCCCAAAGACAGAAAAGATACCATCTTTTGTTCCTCTAGACATTTGCCCTAGTCCACCTAAACAAACAGGTTGTTATCTAGCGTTTCATCAAACAAGCCCCAATCACTATACGATTTATTTAGTCAATGATTTGCCCAATTCTTTTAGTTTTGAGTTTAAGCTATTTTTGCAACAAAAATTAGTGCATGGCTTCAACAAAATTATCCCTGCCAATACTTTTTTTCCAATTGGTGAGCTATTACATGAGCAGTTTAATGATTCTCCCCTTATTGAATTCCGATGTCCAGCCCTTGCTTTCAACAAGCAAATCAAACTAAAATATCGCAAATTTATCAAAACCGTTCAGGCTATTCCTTTGATGGGATTAAATACCTATGCATTTGTTTTGTTTTCTAAACTTCCTGCATCTACCCAAAAGAAACCTTCTATAAAGCACTATACCAATAGCCATAAACAAGAACAGGCGAACTTAATTGCCCCTATCAATAAGCTGTATCGTTCTTTTGACCTAATGGATGTGGCCTCTTTTGAGCCTGAATTAGATTTACATGCTGAAAAATTAGTTAATGACACTTCTGAATTTACAGCTAGAGAATTATACGAATTGCAATTAGAAGTTTTAGAGAACTTTATTACCAAAGCCGTCAAAATTGGTTTACAAGAAGTCTTTATTATTCATGGCTTGGGCAAAGGCAAACTCAAAGAAGGGGTTGACAATTTTCTGCGCTTCCATGGCGACATTAAATCTTATAAAAACGAATTTCATGAGAAATATGGTTTTGGAGCCACTAAAGTCATATTAAAAAAATAACAACCACTTCCCCCCTTATTATTAGTTATCATCCAAAACAAGAAACTTGTTTTGGCGTCCGTCCCACTTTTTATTTATTGCCAATAATCAATTGGTGCCTTCTTTTAATAATTTTCAGTGACCCTATGAATTATCTAATAATTGTTGTTTTTATTTTGATCCCCCTTTTACATACAGCGCAAAGTTCAACAGATTATATTATTGATATAGATAGCACAAAAATTTATGGAAAGATTGAACAAATTAACCTTAGCCTTAACCATGCCCAAGTAACCTTCAAAACACCAACTGGCACAACTCGCCGTTATCGTCCTGCTGAGTTAGTTGAATGGGCTCAGGACAATTCAGTTTATGTGTCAAAATACTACCCGATTAACAAAAAGAAATCGGTACTTGTTTTTATGAAATTGCTATCGGCTCCCGATGCTACCATAAAGGTTTATGAATACGCCAACAAAGTTCGCCTCTATACTGCTACCGATTTATTCTTAGAACGCAATGGAATCTTAACAAAAGTTCGATTGGGTCGATTTCGAAAACAGATGACAACTTATTTTGCCGACCAAGAGCAAATTGTGCAGTTGGTAAAAGATAAAGAAGTCAAAAAAAGAGATTTATTGGCTTTGGTAGAAGAGTACAATGATTTGATTTATGAACAACAGCAACAAACAAACATAAATATTGTTCGCCACCCTCGCTATCCCAAAAAGAAAAGAGCACTTAAGCAAATATGGGATTTTAATGATATGCTTTTAAGTACCGATGAAGCGGCAAAAAAATACATGGCAGCGATCGAAAAAGCAACTAAACATATTGTAGACAAAAAATTAAGCGCTATTGAAATTGATTTTGGTATTGGTCTTTCTTTTTTTGAACAAAAGCAATACGAAGCTGCTATTCCCTATCTCAAAAAAGCAAGGATGGCCATTCAAGAAGATCAAATCCAAACCCCAAAAACACCTCGTATTTCATCTATGTTGGCAGCCATTTATCTTAGCCAAAATAAATACAACCTAGCTGTCAATTACAATACCAATGCGCTACTAGCATGGAAAGATGGTTTAAAACACAATTCTGACCTAGTATATTTTTATAATACCTGCCTAAATCAAGGAAAAATTTTACAACATCTACCCGCTTCTACCAATAATATATCTTGGTATCAAATTACAGCAACAGAAGCACAAAAAGACTGGAAACAACAACTAAAAACGCAAGAATTAGAAGCAATTACACATGCTACTCATGCCAATAAGTCGGTGGATTTTAACCTAGCATTGCTCTATTACAAAAAAGCCCAACATCTTATTCCTCAACTACCTCTATCCTTACAAGCCAACAAAAGAATAGAAATACAACTGGCACTCGGAGCCCTATATTTTGAAGCTGGCGAATACCCCATTGCCCAAAGCTATTATGAGACAACCTTACAGATTATTCAAACGACTGACCAGCAACAACATCCACAGGTGGTAGAAATTAAACGCATTCTTAGCGAAATTTACTTAGCCAATGAGTTGTACTCTGAAGCACTCCATTATATTAACCAAGCACAATATAGCCATGTAGGTAGCGAAATAAAAATTGATCGTTCCTTATTGGATAACATCAACAAAATTCCTTTTCCCTTTGAATTACTCAACTCTATTACTACCAAAGGGATTATTTTATATGAAAAAAATCGCAGTAATCCGTCAGAAGTAGAATTAAAGAAGGTTTTAGCACACTATGCTATTGCGACAGAATTGCTTTATAAATTGCGCAAAACCCATCGCAATGATGGTTCTAATTTTAAATTGGGGAATATTACGCACAAACTCAGTCAACATGCTGTAATTATCTGCAATACCTTATTTAATAAAACCAAAAAGAAAGAATACTTAGCGCAGGCTTTTACCTATGCAGAATTGTCAAAAAGTGCTGTTTTATTTGAAACGGTTCATAACTTAAATTCCATGGAGGTAGCAGGGATTCCTCGGAATGCAATGGTTTTGGAAAATGGTCTTAAAGTCCAAATTTCTTATCTAAAAGGAGAACTATTTTACGAACTGCAACAAGAAGAAAAAGCCAAACCCAAACGAATAGAAGCTTTGCAAAATAAAATTGCAGAAGTATCAAAAGAACACGAGCTTCTACTCAAAAAATTTGAGCGAAATTACCCTAAATACTTTGCCTTAAAATATAGTAACAAAAGCATCCAATTAGAAGACTTGCAAAAAGAGCTAAGCCCTGATGAGGTTTTTCTAGAATATGTGGTCACCGATTCTTTTATTTATGTTTTAGCCATTGGTCCCAATAAGGTCAAAAGCCAATTAACCAAGCTTTCTCATTCTCTTCCTTATACCATCAAAAAACTACAACATGCATTGAGAAACAACAAAGCTGACCTCTATGCGATTCACGGAAATACCTTGTATCAAAATGCCATTGGAAATTTAGCTGCTTTTATCAAAGGCAAGAAATTGATTATTGCAGCAGATGCCGAACTCAATTATATTCCTTTTGGGGTCTTACCGACCAATCAACCAAAGCTAAAAAGCAAGGGAGCCTTAATTTATAGCCAGACCCATTTCTTAATCGAAGATCATCCCATTTGTTACAACTATTCAGCGGGTATGTTTTTGCTCAACAAACAGCAAAAGCAAACGAGCCCACCCCGAACTATTGCTACTTGGGCTCCTAATTTTGACACGATGGAAGCTATCATAAAGAAAAAAGGAATTGGCGATACCCTTCCCCCACTACCAGGTGCGCAGCAAGAAGCTCAACAAATCGCAAATATGTTTGGAAGCATAGCCTATCTTGGTGCTGATGCCTCCGAACTTAAATTCAAAGAACAGGCACAATATTACAGTGTTCTTCATATTGCTACTCATGGTGTTCTAAACGATTTAGATCCTCTGTTCTCTAGTTTGATTCTAAAAAACCAAGGCAAAGAAGATGGTATTTTGCACGCATTTGAATTGTATAACATGCGCCTAAATGCAAACTTAGCCGTTTTGAGTGCTTGCAATTCTGGAATGGGGCAACTGACAAAGGGAGAAGGTGTCGTCAGCATCGCTAGGGGTTTTTCATATGCAGGAGTTCCCAATATTATTATGAGCAAATGGTCGGTATCCGATTGGTCAACAGAATTGCTAATGAAGCAGTTCTACAAAAACTTAAAAGCAGGCATGCCCAAAGACAAAGCATTGCAACAAGCCAAGGTGGCCTTCCTTGATGAACATCGAGAAAAGGCAAATTTATTGGCTCCGTTTTATTGGGGCGGTTTTGTACTCTCTGGAAATCCTGCCCCTATCGAAATGCTAAAAGAGCAGGATACTTATTTCTTTTGGTACCTAGGGCTTTTTCTTTTATTAATTGGGATAATTTCCATTGTTTGGAAAAAGCGCCCCATTCCTTAATGTAAAAAAAGGGAATATCATTCTATTTTAGCTTATAAATTGCTATTCCTTTCATTTACATCGTTTTTTTGATCCAAAAAATCAAAAATCTCTTCATTATTTTACTTTTATTAACATAATCTTTTGATATTATGGAGAAGTTCTTTAAGAATAGCCTTGCATCGCTAATGAAAGCAAATTTCTAGCTATCCTGCGTTAAAAATTTTCTTCATAGCACTGCTATGAAGAAAATTTTTGCCTTGTTTATCTAAAAATTAGTACTCATTATCAACAAAATTCCATTTTTAAACAACTTCGGATTGAAGTTTGCCTTATAGTCTTCAGACCTTAAACATATTCCCGTAATTGATGGATAGACCCAGCACCCTTTCATGTAGTTAAATATATTTGCCAATTATGCAACGATTTTACTTTATCGGTTTCTTATTATTCCTTACCCTCCATTCTTCCCAAGCACAAACAACATCTTCTACTATTTTTTATGCCAAAGACTCCAGTTCTATTATCAAATTAAATAGCTACTTAAAAACCGTCTTTGTTTTTTCTCCTCCTCCCAATTACCAAACGCCTACAGAACTCCCTATAACTCTGAGTCTAAAGGATGCTGCTATTACCATCCCTACTCTAGTAGAACAATCAGGCGATGAGCGAGCGATCGTATTTGGTGAATTTCCTTCAATTGTATTTAATACTAAACTCAAAGGGCATATTAGCTTTGGTAAGGCAATGTTAACGGCATTAGATAGTGCAGGCACAGATTCTGTTATAACCATTGCTACTCAAACCATTACGGATACCAATATATCAGGTCCCTTATACTTGGATTTTAAAAACTGGAATAGCCTAGCAGATGAATATTGGACAGAGGTAGAATATTATTGGTTGTTGGGCAAACAAATGACGATTCAGGATTCCATCACTAAACTCACAGCGGACAACAACAGAGCGGCAGCATTGCTCAAAGCAAGTACCAAGTACCTAACCGCTACTGCCGATCAAATTGAACTGGGCGAGAAAGAATTGAATAAAAAGTATAGCCAATACAGCACGACAATTGAAAGCCTAAAAAAGATTAATGCTCGAATTGATGAAACATTCGAAAAATCTAAAGCAGGTAAACAATTAACTCCTGAAGAAAAAAAGCAAATTGCCTATCTAACGGCTGATGGTAGCAAAATAAAAAAAGAACTAAAACAGCAACCTGATGGAAAATCTACTCTTGCCGTTTTTGAACGCATGTCTAGAGCAATTACTCAACACAAATCTGCCCAAAAACAATATCACGATGCCGATACTTTGTTACAAAAGAAAACCGAACGCCTTAACTTAACAGTAGCAGAATTTGAGCGTATTCAAAAACGATTGAGTCTATTAAAAAGAATTTTAAAACTATAACCTTTCAAAATAGTATCTCCTACCCTCCAAAACAGACGCAATAAAACATCATTTTATTATTTATTTTTAGAATTTAATTTTTTATTGTATTATTGTTGCCGATATTTAATACTTCGCTGGTAAATTATTGATCGCTCAAACAAACCTCTCTAAAATTACTATCAATAATTTGAACACATTTGCGCTAAGCATTGGGCATTTTTAATGGCTTTTTGATTAAATCCAATTACTTTTTTATGCCCATTATTAAGCAATAGACCAATCGGGTTCAACTGTTTTCTTCATTTCACTGCAATGTAAAAAACAACAAGGCGTGTAAGTTTTTTAACAACGCTACTTTATCGTTGAATAGTTGACCTATTCCAACCAAGTAGAAAAGTTAAACGACAACTTACTAATGTATTTTATTTGATAATAGGATTTAAACACCTTTTCTGGTCGCAGAAATTGGTGAGAGAATCTATATTCTCAAAATGAGCGAATTAAAAGCTAGTATACAACCTACTAGACTGATTATACTCTTTTTACTTCGTCAGAAAATTGTATTCAATTGATGGATTGGAGGCAAACTTTACGAAGTATTCATACATTAACTACCAAAATTTAATCATCAATGTACTTACCAAAAATTCTCTTATCCTTTTGGATATGTTGTACTGTGCTGGCAAGCACCCTTAATGCTCAAAACTATACCACCTACCAATTGCCTCCTCCACAATCCTTATCTCCTCTTTTTGTTGGTCCCATTACAGGTAGTGGAATTTATTATGGCGCAAGCCCTCATGCCGTTGATCCAAACAAACCTGTTATTGTCTATGTTCATGGTTTTATAGACCTTAACAACCTCTGGTTTGCACCAGGCAATAATATGTATAAAAACACCTATGATGCAGAACAAAACTGTGCATTTGTTGCCATGACCAGAGGGCAAGGAATGTGGCAAAATGGTGAATTATTAGCCGATATGTTAGATGATATTACCCAACACTTTGGCGTCAACAATGTAGTGATTGTAGCACATAGTAATGGGGGCAAAGCCTCTGAGGTAGCTATGATAACACACAATCGTCGTCACAAAGTAGATCGTGTTATCTCCTTAGGAACCCCTTTCTATGGTACTGAGTTGGCTAATTTAGCAGAAATGCCTGGCTTTAGTTGGGTCGTTAATTTGATTGGTCTTGGCGGAGGCACCTCTACCTCTACCACCTATTATATGGGAGGCTATGCTCGTCCAATCTTAGATTGGAGCTTTCGCAATCAACCCCAAAAGTTCATCAATTTTGGAGCTTGGGGTTACAACAATGGTGCTACCATCTTGCGACCTGTTATGACAACCAGTGGCGCTTTATTAAACTGGATGGGATCTGGTGCTGCTGCTGGAGGCAATGATGGCGTAACGCCCTATTGGAGTTCTTCTCGCCGAAGAGGAAAAGTACAATGGACAACTGGTTATGGTAATCCTGCTTCCCAAATTGACCATGTTGACATTGCGCTTTCTAGCATTATGTGGGACAAAATTGAGCCCTTATTTACAGCTCCACTTTCTTCCTTGAGAAGAAGCACTGCTCCCTTGGCTGCTCCCCATCTAGACCATTCAACGATTTCTAGTAATTTGCAATTCTTATCTTCAGAAGATGACAATCGTTTTTTTATCGTTGAAAAAGATATTAGAGGACTAGAAATGACCATCTTACACAATGCAACAATGGATCAGTTTGAACTCAAAAAAGTAGCCGACAATGGCGATCTAATGCCTGTAAACATCGACCTTAATGCGCTGCACCAAACTTCTACTCTAATCAATGGCAAAGCGAGTTTAATTTCATTGCATCAATTAAAAGCTGGAAAATACAAATTGGTCAGCAATCATCCATTTGCTGCAATTGTTAATAGCCCACAAGGCGTAGAAATAGAATATGACAATGAGCATCAATTTGCCTTGGGAGCCACTCCTACCTTTAAGGTAAAGATCAATCGTGCAGCAGCTTATGATTTATCCCAAATGACGCTTAAAGCCATTGTCACACTCAAAAACGATTTAAATGGAAAAGCGCTAGAAAACGAAGTAACAAGCATTGAAACATTTAAGTTAGACCAAACGGGAGCGTACACCCTAAATCTGCCCCAATCCTTACCCAATGGCGTTTACAACATGGTTATTCAAGCACAACATCCTGATTTTCAAAAATCATTGGTTACTGGTTTTGTTGTCAACAAAAAAAATAATACGGCTTCCAACCACGGCGTTGCTAGTACGCTCCATTCCATAACTGTTTTTCCAAATCCAGTTCAGGATTTGCTTCAAGTTAGTTTTGAAAACAAACAAGCAGCACAAATAACATTGTATGATGTGAATGGTCGCTTAATTCAACAACAGAACATTCAAGAAATAGGACAGCATCAGCTAGAAATTGACTTAAATTCATTAAAATTAGGGCAAGGCACTTATTTTATAGAAGTTCAAGATGGTGAAGACAAAATGATACAAACTTTTGTCAAGTTGCCATAACTTATTCAGTTAAAAATAGGGCAATTAGAAGATGGAGTAACTTAAAAATTATCCCATTTTCTAATTGCTTGATTAAAAAAAATAAAAAAAGTCAGAAAAAAAATGAACGTCTATTGACTTGAGGTGTATAAGGTGTCGATTTTGAAATTTATTGATCCTAAAATGCATCTGTCAAGACTATGAAAAGCATCTTATATATCATCCTCGTTCATTGCATCTGCTCCTCCTTTATTCTAGGCAATATTCCTCAAAAGATTTATAGCATTACTCGCCAAAATCTATCTGCCGATTATTATCATCAACAAGCCGACTTATGGAAAAAAGAGTTAGATGCCAATGCTCAAAATAAAGAGGCTTGGTTCAACTACTTCATGGCTTATAAAATCTTGTTTGAAAAGGGGAAAGTAGATCGTTTTAGCTATGAACGCATTAATGAAGCACTACAAAAAGCCATTCCTCAATCCTTCGAGTCCAATTTTGCTCAATACGCCCTTACCCAAGACATTAATGCGCTAATTAAAGCCTACGAGTTGGCTCCTAAGCGCTATGAAACTTATGCTGATTTAATTTCCTATTACGAAACCAAGGGAGCTACTTCACAAGTAATGGACTTGTGCAAAAAATGGTTGGTTTCTGGCGAGTATTCGAGCGGTATGCTCCATTGGAATTATAATGCCCTAATTGGTTTAGATCAAAACGCTGTTCTATTAACTGCTGGAGACAACCATACGCATCCCCTTTGGTTGTTGCAACATGGTAAAAACATACGTCAAGATGTTCAGGTATTAAACCTAAACTTGTTGACCCAATCTGATTATAGAAACTCTATGTTTAATCATTTGGGGATTCCCACATTAGTCAGCAATAACAAACCAGACATTGTAAGCCATTTAATCCAAAATATACATCAACAATCCCTGTATCTTGGGGTTAGTGTCCCCAAAGGTCTAGTAAAAGAGTACGAAGAAGAGTTGTATATTATTGGTTTGGCTTTTCGTCATACTACAGAAGCATTTAATAATATCACGACTTTAACCAACAATTATGAGAACAAATTTTTGCTAGATTATCTACATACCAACCTATTAGACGACATCAGCCAAGACATCGTTCATCAAAATAATGTCAATTACCTTCCTGCTTTTTTGATTCTATATGACTATTATCAGGAAAACAATGAATGGAGCAAAGCAAATACCATCAAAAACCTAAGCTTAAAAATTGCTGATGCCGCACAAAAAGGAGATGATTTAAGGGCTTATCTCAACAAAAGTTTCAAAAACAGAAACTCTAAGCCAATGATAGAAATTTCCCATCGAGAAATTGAAGAGGGGTTTATGCCTTTAGATTATAATCTAAACTTATATGCTAGTGCTACCGAAGTTTCCAACGAAATGTACGAAGCCTTCTTAACGGACTTGCTCAAACGAAAGGAATTTGAGCAATTGCAAGCACACAAAACCTACCATAGTGATTGGAAAAGTTTTTTGCCTACTAAACACCAAAATCTTAGTGATGATATTTTATTCAAAAATGGCGCTCCAAACGACAAAAATACCCCTATCCAAAACATCAGATATGAATCAGCCGTTGCCTTTTGCGATTGGCTAACAACCGTCTATAATAACATTGAACACAAGAAGAAAAAATTTAAACGAGTTCAATTTAGATTGCCAACGGAAGAAGAGTGGATGTTGGCGGCCTCTTCCTCTAGCCCCAATGCCGATACCAATACCATCTTTAAACAATATCAACACAAGTATCCTTGGAAAGGCTTATTTGTTAAGAATAGACAGGGGTGTTTTTTAGCTAATTTTAATAATAACAATGAAGAACCCTGCGATGATTGCAAAAACGCAACCTCTCCAGCTCTAGATGGTGCTTTCTTTACCACTTATATTGATGCTTACTTTCCCAATCAATATGGTTTGTATAACACCATTGGGAATGTAGCCGAAATGGTGCAAGAAAAAGGAGTTGCCAAAGGAGGAAGTTGGTTACATCCTTATAGTATTTCCACCATTCAGGCAAAACAAAGCTATCAAAAACCTCGACCTTATATTGGATTTAGGGTTTTTATGGAAGTAATAGAAGAAGGCAATCAAAACAATGTAAGAAAAGGAATGATGGGTCCTCCTGGCACCTTACATTTGCAAGGGAAACTCTATATGGATGAAACAGAGGTAACCAATTTGGATTGGTTGGAGTATATGTATTGGGTTGAAAAAAACGATACTGATAATTATAGGTTGGTCATCCCCGATAGCAGTGTTTGGGTGAATTCCCTCCCCAATAGTATTTCTTTTTTAAAATACCTTAACCATCCTGCTTACTTTAACTATCCTGCTGTTGGCATTAGTCATGAACAGGCAAAAGCTTATTGTCAGTGGCGTTCAAAAGTAGTAAATGAGATACTTTTGTTGAATCCCAATTCGCTCAAACGAGTTGGTACCGTCTTGTATCGTCTGCCCACAGAAAAAGAATGGGAATATGCCGCAAAGGGAGGCTTAGATAAAAAACAATTTCCCTATGGTATGGAAAGTCTTATCAATGCAAAAAAAGAAAAAAAAGCCAACCTAAATTGGTCTTCTACAGAAAGCAGCCCTATGAAAGAATCAATGGTTACAGTTCCTGCTTATAGCTATTGGCCGAACGCCAAAGGATACTATAATATGATTGGAAATGTAGCAGAAATGATCGATCAGAAAGGCATTGCCAAAGGGGGAAGTTGGCATCACAATAAGCATCAAAGTAAGATTGGCAACAAAATTTCTTATGATGCAGCAACTCCATGGCTAGGCTTTAGATGTATTTGTGAAACGAATCTATAATTAACGCCATCCAACTTAACTACTTCCGTTTTACCTAAACAACCCAATCAACACCTTATGATTCAAATACAATTTAACCATAAGTATACTGTACTACTGTACTTGGCATTGCTTTTTAGCAATGCTGAGTTACAGGCTCAAACAACTACTTTATTTAGCATTAAAGGTCAGGTAACCGACCAACAACAGCAGCCCATAGAGGTTGGTAACTTATTGATTCTACACCCCAATGATTCTAGCTTAATCAAGGGCACTTATATCATGGATGGTCTATTTGAATTAGAGGGCTTGTCAATGCCCAAGTTTCTAGTCCAACTTACTGCTTTAGGATACTCTGATACTATTTTTATCGTCGAAACAACAGAAAAAAAAGACCTCATAGAGCTTGGTCGTTTTACATTAAGTACCAATAACAATCTAAAAACGGTTACAGTAGAAGCGACCGTTCCTACCTTCAAATCTGAGCGAGGAAAGGTCATTGTTAATGTAGAAAAATCCATGTTGAGTAACAGCGGAACAGCACTAGATGTACTGCATCGCTCTCCTAGGGTTATTGTTAATTCTAAAGATGAGGTAACGGTATTTGGGAAAGGCTCCCCTATCTTATTATTGGATGGGCAGCCTGTTAGTGCTCAAGAATTAAAGATGATTCCTTCTACCGAAATTAAAGAGGTGGAAATCATCAAAAACCCGTCGGCACGATACGATGCCGCAGGGCGAGCCGTTATTAACATTATTACCATTCGCCAAAACTTAGAAGGTTATAATGCTCGAGCTCTTCTCAGTTTAACACAAAGGCGTTTTTTTAGTGCTTTTGGTAATTTAAATTTTAATTATAGAAAGAAAAAATGGTCACTAGGAATTAGCTATGGTTATAATTATCGAAAAAGTTGGTATAGCAACAATTATTTCCGAGAATACCCAACTTCTCTAATCGATACCATGCGTATGTACAACAATATTGCTAGTACCAACACCACCCCCCAACATCATTTTTATCGCTTCAAAATTGGTTATCGCCCTGATTCTATTAGTATTATTGGACTACAATATCGAGGCTCTTTTGGCAATTATTTATCTGACATCCACAATCAGAATAAGGTTACGCTCAATCACCATGATTTTAATCAGATTGTAGCCAATACCAAAGGAAATCGCAAAGGGCTCAACAATTCGGTCAACCTAAATTATATTCGAGATCTAGACACCTTAGACAGTGAGCTCTTTATTGCTGGACAATATTCTAATTATACTAGAAATGGATTGGATCAGATTGACCAAACTCAACAAATGCCTCTTGATACTCAACAGAATGCTTATCAAAACAGCAATAATAGCTTTATCAATATATTAAATGCCCAACTTGATTTTACCAAGGGGTTCAAAAATAAAATGCTTTTTCAAACAGGAATTAAGAATGCTTTTATTCTAAACAATAGTGACATTCGTTTTTTAGAGCAAGATAAAGTAGGCAAATGGGTGGCAGATAGTAGCTATAGTAACGGGTATAATTACAATGAAAATATCCTTGGTGTTTACAGTCAGGTCAATTGGGAAAATGAGAAATGGTTTATGGAGGCAGGCATTCGAGCAGAATGGGCAACCATGCAAGGCTTCTCTAAAGTAAACGGGCAACAGCTACTCCATCGTAACTATTGGCATGTTTTCCCTACCGCTTCCTTAAGTTATAATATACTAGAAGATTTGGCAACGTCTATTAATTATACCACCAGCATTCAACGTCCAACTTTTAGCGATTTGAATCCATTTGTTGATTTCATTGATCAATATTCTACCGAAAGAGGCAACCCCTATCTCCTCCCTGCTTATACCCATTCTGCCGAATGGGCATTAACGTATATGGAAATGGCTTCTTTAGAATTTGAATTTGCTCGTACCTTCAATCACATGGATATTTTTATTGACAAGCAAGGCAATAGCTTTAACATTATTACTCAAAATTATGAAAAAGTAGATCAAATTAATGTTACTCTAAATCTTCCTTACGAAAATAAATGGTGGACAACATATAACTCCTTTGGTTTTAGTTATACCATCTTGCAATATGACAAAGGGAGTGACTTGCTAAATTATGCTCGCCCTATGTTTTATATCTACAGCTATAATGCGTTTCGCATTCCAAAGGTATTTAATTTGGAACTAACCTTTCAATATGTTTCGGGGGGTGCAGAGGGGTATTTTAGCTTTAATCCTTTTTACGAATTAGGAGCAAGTATCGAACGAAAGTTTTTGGACGATAAATTATCCATTCGCTTATCGGTTAATGATATTCTATATTCTTACAAAGAAAGTGGCGTATCCCTCGTTAATGCATTTAATGTACATTATGAAAATCGTTACGACACTCGATCTATTCGTTTGGCAATCAGTTATAATTTTGGAAAATTACAATCTAAGGGGCTAAAAGATCGTTCTGTTAACCGTTCTGAAACAGGACGAATCAAGTAAACCTTGTGTATACGAGTAATCGCTTATAGTAGTTTCATTTAGAACAAAAAAGTAAAGTATCGGACTCTTTGTCAGCGTTAAAACAATGAAGATAAATTAACATGTTTTTCAGAACCAATTACCAACAGCTTAATGATGAAGCCTTGATGCAGCAAATAAGCAAAGGAAAATCCAAAGCCTTTGACGAGCTGTATCATCGCTATTACGAAAAGATGTATTACTATTTCTTTCGTATGCTAGGACAAGACGCTAATAAATCGCAAGATTTTGTACAGGATTTGTTTGTTAAGTTGATTGAGAAACCAGAAGCTTTTGATGTCAATCGAAAATTCTCTACATGGATTTATACCATTGCGTCCAATATGTGTAAGAATGAATATCGCCGTCAAAATATTCATTTTTTTACACTAGAAGATTACGAACAACTCCCTAGCTCAATACCTGCCATTCCATTGCAATTAGACCAAAAAATATTTCATAAACACCTAAAAGATGCGATTGAAATACTCAAACCTGCGCACAAAATTTGCTTTATATTGCGCTACCAAGAAGAGCTATCTATTCAACAAATCAGCCAAATTGTTGATTGCCCAGAAGGAACCGTAAAATCAAGATTGCACCATGCGCTCAAGCAACTCGCCCAACATTTAGCTATTTTTAATCCCCAACACCGTCAAAATAAAGAAGTCTTATGAAGTATAATTACGAAACATTAGAAGATTTATTATTGCACAAAAATTTTGAAGAACTCAATCCCCAAGAGCAGCAATTTGTACAACAGTTGATGAGCATAGAAATGTATCAACAGCAACGTGCTGTACTGCTCAATAGCAAACGTATTTTTGCAGAGCCATCCAGTTTTCCTCCCAACAACAATTTAAGCGCATTACAAGCACAATTTAAAGCGCAGCATCAACGCCGTTGGATGAGTTATTTGGGGCAACCAATTGCTGCTTATCAAGCTGCGATATTGGCTATTCTAGTTGGCATTGGTGTTTATTGTTTACGCCCCATAACTGTGAACACAACCATCCAAAAAGAAATTGTTTATGTTCCTCAAGTCGATACGGTTGTACAGGAAAAAATCATCCTACAAGAAAAGGTTATTTATAAAACAAAAACAATCCAACTTCCTGCTCCGCCCCCAGATACGGTCTATGTTCCTATCCTTGACAAAAATCAGTTTTATCAAAACAAGGAAGACCGCCAAATTTTTGCCAAAGAAAACGCTAAAAGTAAATCTATGAAAGAAATGGGAGCTTTAATGGATTTTGTAGTGGGGACAGAATAAGATGGAATGGCTACTATTTTACGGATTTACATTCGCCATTTTTTGTAGTTTTTCTAAATTGCTAATCTCAATCGCTCGCTTATTAACCCGAATGAGTTGATCTTCTTTAAATTCTTTTAACAAACGCCCCAAACTTTCACGGGTGGTTCCTATGATATTTGCTAAATCTTCCCGTGGCAAAACAATTGGATTATTTTTGGCATTTTCACCTTCATAGCGTTCTTTGAGAATAACCAAATAAAGTGCTAATCGCTCTCTTAAATTTTTTTGCGCTAGAATGGTGATGGTATTGACCAAAACCCCAAATTCATGGCTAATGTTTTGAATAATTAGAGCTTGAATGCGAGGTATCTTTTGCAATAAAAATCGGAAGTCATATTTATTGACAAATAAAACAGTACTGTCCTCTAATACTTCACAAGATTCTTCATAATTTTCGTTGCACAAGAGCGCATGATAACCAAATAAATCTCCTGCTCGATAGATATAAAATATTTGATCTTTACCATACATTCCTGTTTTATAAAGCTTAGCTTTTCCGCTCTGAATTAAGAAAACCCCTGTTGGCATTCCATCTTGATAAAAAATTAATTTGCCCTTTTTAAAAAATAGTTGCTTAGAAAAACTTAAAAAATAAGCTCGCTCCTCTTCTGGCAAAGAAGATAAAATCTTATCACTCTCAAAGCTTAGGTTACTAATATTCAAAACATTACAATTTAGCATTTATTAAAAACATTACAAATGTAACAAAAATCACATTTTTATATAACCTTTGCCATTCTTTTCTTCTCTTCTATCTTCTACCTTTGATTTCGATTATTATTCAACTTTTCCCTATTGAGTATGAAGCTCCATTTTTGGTACATCATCTTTTTTTATACCTTAGTCAGTAATTGCTCCTTATTTCAGCAAGAAGCAACACTAGCGACTGTACCAAGTGTCGAACTCAACCTATTCAACACCACTCATTCCCCTAATCAGGAACATCACAAAAGAGACATTCCAATAGAGGAAGAAGATAGTGAAGAAGACAATATAGAAGAACAAGAGCAATCCATTGAACATAATCCGAACGATGGTATTCAAATGCATACTGTACGATTGCCCTTACGGCTCAGCACTGCTATCTTTCCTAGCACTTCTATAGCCTATGTACCACTCCACAAAGTTCCCCTATACATTTTATTTGCTTGCCTAAAGGTCTATTGCTAATTCTTTTCACCCAATGTACCAAGCATCACATAGCAGCAGCGATTTATTCAATATAATTGTAGCTGTAGTACGATAGTCTACGGTATTCCCATCTCATATTTCTATAAAATTTGCCTCACCAATGCATTGCATTAAGCAACTAAGCATGAGGGAGGTATCATTTTGTATTGTACCCAACAATACAGTCACTGTATATGAAAAAAAATGAACAACGTAAAACAACAACAAACAATCCTTGGTAGCTTTGATTTTAGTCATCTTAAAGGTGATCTATTAGGAGGCTTGACAGGCGCAATTATAGCACTCCCAATGGGATTAGCCTTCGGTATACAATCAGGTTTGGGCGCAGAAGCAGGACTTTATACTGCTATTATTTTAGCTATAATTGCGGCCTTTATCGGTGGCACCAAAACACTATTGAGTGACCCAACGGGTCCAATGACAATTGTTTCTGCAACTGTTGTTTCTGGTGCTTTAGTGGCGGTCAATAACGATTTAACAACTGCTGCGCCTATTATTATGGCTACCTTTGTCCTAGCGGGCATCTTTCAAATTATTTTTGGCTTTATGGGGCTTGCTAAACTGGTTAAATTCATGCCCTACCCTGTGGTTTCTGGCTTTATGGGAGGGATTGGAGTGATCATTATCATTCTACAATTATTTCCACTAATGGGGCATGCTTCTCCCAAGGGAATGTTAAATATATTAGGTAATATTCACACCCCAATGCTTCATTTAAATAAGGATGCCCTTTTGCTAGGCTTGGGTACCATTGCCCTAATTTATACTATTCCATTGCTCCATAAAAAACTACCGAGCATTCTACTGGCATTGATAGGAATGACACTCCTTTCTATAGCAATTCCTATGGAAGTTCCGAGAATTGGAGAAATTCCTTCTGGCATCCCAGCGTTTCAACTGGAAACGCTCTTTTCATTAGAATGGCAACACTTATCTATGATTCTTGCGCCAGCTATTACCCTAGCAGCTTTAGGAACAATAGATACCCTATTGACCTCTACGGTTGCCGATAGTTTGACAAAAACCAAACACGATGGCAATAAAGAACTAAAGGGACAAGGATTAGGCAACTTGGTGGTTGCATTATTTGGTGGTATTCCTGGTGCAGGGGCGACCATGGGAACTGTTACCAATATTCGAACAGGAGGTAAAACCAATCTATCTGGTATTTTTAAAGGGATTGCGTTATTGATTATAGTATTAGGCTTAGGACATTATGTACAATTTATTCCTATGGCTGTTTTAGCAGGAATCCTTGTCACGATTGGCATTGGCATTATTGACGTGAAAGGGCTTAAGTTATTGCCTAAGGTTCCAAAATCAGATGCCTTGATCTTAATTGTTACCCTATTAGTAACCGTTTTTGACAACCTTTTAGATGCCGTTGCTTTGGGAACTATGATTGCCTTTATTATTTTCATGAAAAAAATGTCGGATGCAGCTCTAAAAGCTAACAAATTTGGGCTATTAGGTGATTTTCTGCAACAAAAAGGATTGCCCAAAGAATTGGCACAAAATGTTTATATCAAACATTTAGAAGGACCACTATTTTTTGGTTTTGCAGACGATTTTAAGACTAGAACCGAACGCATTGAAGGCGTTGAAGTCGTTGTTATGCATTTGGATCATGTCCCGTTTATGGACGAAACTGGAATCTTAGTTTTGCAAGAAGCAATTATAATGCTTGAAGACAAAGGAATGGATGTTTATTTGACGGGGCTTCAACAAGAGGTAGAAGAACGGTTGCGAATTGTAGGCATTATTCCGCATTATATTCAAGAAAAAGAAGTTTTTCGCAATTTAGACGAATGTATGATTTATCTCGCTGACCAATATCAGTGTCAACACATACAAGGTGCCATTGATAACTTATTTGAAGAAGCACTCAAACATCAGAGACAACCAACTACATAGCTTTTTACCTGTTTTCATTTAGTTTAACTAAATTTAGGCCGTCTAAAAATCTATATCAATTTCTAATATAATCCATCTTATGCGTTACGTTTTCTTTTCTTTTCTACTTATCTGGGGTGTTAGCTCGAAATTAATGGGTCAAACGCCAATAACAACCAAAAATCAAGCGATCTGGGCAGCCGTTGTGAATAAAATTTATTTTAGCGATAAATTTTATTTGAGCAATGAATTTCATCTAAGGCGAGCCAATTGGGGGCTTTCAGCAGAACAAATTATAGAACGTCCAGCACTCAACTACGACTTCGCCAAATTTATTACTGGTTCAATTGGTTATTCATTTGTGCTGAATGATCCTTATGGAACGATTCCAGCCCCTTTGCCGACCCTAGAACACAATATTTGGGAGCAAATTGTGCTTAAACATAAATTGGAGAAACTGTCTTTTAAACATAGGTATAGAATAGAACATCGTTTTGTGCAGCGAATTGGTCAAGATGCAAATCAAAGTTATTACATTGATGGTTTTCAGTTTCGACAACGATTTCGTTATCGATTTACCCTTAATTATACGTTAAAATCATTTAAGGATCAGCAGGCAAAATTGTTTATACAAGCATTTGATGAACTCTTTTTGAACATTAATTCGCCACAGACAACGGCTCCTATTTTTAATCAAAATTGGATTTATATTGGTCTAGGTTATGCCTTTAATCCTCATGGAAACATCCAACTAGGCTATATGAATCAATCTTTTCAACGCAATGCTTCTTGGTTTGAAAACAACCATAATATTGTGCTCAGCTTTAGTTACAATATCCATCTAAAAAAGCCATTAAAAAAACCTACAAATTAAGAAAAGGGAATGGGTTATGTTCATTTCAACAACTCTTTAGGAATATCTTGGATGGATTGAATCTTTTTTAGATTGGTTTTGACATAATAAAAGGACTGAATTTTATCCTTGCCATAGAGCTTCAAGATAAGTATGTTTCCTCCATCTGCATAAATTCGATAGTTTCTTTCTGCTAGATAGTTGTTGCCGTAGATTGATTGAATCGTAGCCCATTTCTTTTTTGCTAGGTTTAGCTTCTTGAGCTGTTCCGCTTGGCAATCTCCTCGCACAGAGATTAATGCTTCATTGGTATCTCGATAACGCCCTGGATCTTTCCCAAACTTAAACACAACAATCTCTAAATCATGGGGTCGGCAGCCACAGTCTGTAAAAACAAAATAGCGGTAATAAAAACCATTTTTTTTAGGTCTAAACCAGCTAGGAATGCGTTTAACGCCACCACTATTGGCTCCACAATGCTTTTTGAATTCAACCAAATCGATTGGATTCGCCAACAATTGTTTTAGTTGCTTTGAATTGCGACTGGGCTTATATGCTAAGTTGATTGAGTCTGTCTTTGAAGGTGAAGCTGTGGTGGGATTAATAGCTTGAACCATGCTATCTATTGCCTTATGACTTGGAGCATTAACCAAACTATCTGCTGCCATTTTTTTTGATGTATGCACAGGTTGTTCTACTTCGTTCTGACAAGCAATAAGAAACGATAGAATAATTAACAGAAATAAGTTATTTCGCATCATATAGATTTGTCATAAATTAAGAAGTTCTTTAAAACATCAATGCGTAATATCAAAATCCTTGACAATTTCTGTAAATAAAGTCAACTCTTGATAATAAGCCGCAATTAATTCAAAATTAAGATTAGAATGAAAAACACTGGCTTCTAGCAAATTTTGATGATCGTCAATTGCCATATAAAAATGACTGTTGTAAAAAGAAGCATAGACTTTCTTACCACTTTTTAAATGGTACTGATTAATTGCTGTAATTAATTCAGGGGTTAGTATTTCTTTATAATGAACATCTCGATCCAAGTACACCAAAAATTCATCGTCAAAATGTGCATTGCCTGTATTGGTCAATTCATATCCGCCGTATTTAGTATACTCCTTCATGACGGGAATAAACAATTGCCAATCTGGTCTTGGAATCATAAGAATGCGCCCTTTAAAAGAAGTATTAAAGTTAGCATGAAAAAATACGCCTTTAAATTTTTGCTCTAGTTTTGCTTTTATTTTGTCGGTATGATGTATTTCCAATTCGCTCATTTCAAAAAAGATTTCTCCAATCTTTCCCATAATGTAATCCTCGCCATAATACAATAAACCAGAAACTTTTGGAAAAATACCACTGCGCAAAAAAGTATCTTTGCTTATATAGTCCTTATAATAATACGTCAGGCTAGAATCCATATATTCCAAGATAGATTGCACCACAATGGGCTTAAATCCTGAAGTAAAAATATTAGCTTGATACCGATACAACCGAAAGAGCAAAAACCAAGGCACAAACAAAAAGATAGAAAGCGCAAACATATCTAAAGTTAGCACAAAAATTGTTGCTAACATCAGCAATAGGACACCAATTGCCATCAACAAAATCAGCCGTTTTCGCTTTTGCTCAAACACCACTAATTTGCTGTGCATATGGTCGTTATAAAATCGTCTAAATTTCCCTAGGTCTTCCACTTTTTTATATTCGGTATTGATTTAGAAATTTATATATTCTAAAAAAAATCGTATCTTTGGCTCCCCAAAAGACAATAAAACACGTTTTTTTATGGTTAACATCAAGTATCCTTTGTGCTAAATCATAAGAAATTTTACTATTTAAGCATTTATTCTTAAAACTAAAAAAGTTTTAGGATAAGTTATAACATAAGTTCAGATTAGACCAATAAGACGTATAAGCATTGACATTTTTTGCTAAAATTTTAATCTTTAATGGAGTTTATCCTTTAAAGATTGACGAAAGCCCAATTTTAAATTAAAATCCTATGAACATTCGCCTTGTATTGATCACTATTTTATTTGGTTATCTTGTTAACATTCATGCGCAACAGAATTTAATCTTTGAAGAGAATTTTGACGATAATTTTTTGCAATGGATGCATGGCAATAGCGCTGAATATAGTGCTCAAGTCAAAGATGGTCTATATCAAATCAAATACAAACAAGAGGTAGGTGCTTGGTATTTTTGGCAATCTATCCCCGTCCATCCTGATACTTCATTTTATATAGAAAGTAAAATTACTCCTTTTTTAGAAGGTAGGCAAAGTGTTTATGGGCTTATTTGGGGCGTACGGGATTTAAATAATTACAATGCTTTTTTGGTTAGTAATCAAGGAAAAACTTCTGTGGTCACTTGCCGAAAAGGAAAATTTACAAGGGTAATCAATTGGACCCTAACAAGCAATTATCAAAATAACCAAGCCCACACGATTGCCATACGCAAAAACAATGGCAAAATGCGTTATTATTTAGATGGTAAGGTTGCTTTTACGTCACGTGTATTGCCTTTTTATGGTGATTTATTGGGTTTTGTTATATCGGGAAAAACAGCTGCAAAAATAGACCACCTAACCGTAAGACAAGATCGAGAAATTAACTTGGTAGAAGATACTCTCCAAGGCTTTCATCGAGAAAATTTAGGAACCAATATCAATTCGCCCTATGCAGAATTGCATCCACTAATTGCACACGATGGGCAGCGCCTATTTGTTACCCGAAAAGGACATCCTCAAAATAAAGGACTAGACAAACGAGATGATGCTTGGGTGTCTTACAAACAAAAAGATGGCAGCTGGAGCCTTTTAGAACAACTTGATTTTCCGATCAATAACAACAATCACAATCAAGTCATTTCGGTTTCGCCTGACAATAACACCCTGCTTATTGGCAATACCTACAATCACAATGGCAGTTCCAAAGGCAAGGGCGTGTCTATTAGCCATCGCAAAGAAGATGGCACTTGGGAAATTCCCAAAGATGTTATTATTGACAATTATTACAACCAAAACCCAATACATAGTATTCATTTAGCAGCCAACAAGCAACTTTTATTGTTGTCTATTGAACGAAATGATTCTTATGGTCATTTAGATTTATATGTTTCTTTTTTGCAAAAAAATGGACGCTTTTCTCAACCCAAAAACCTAGGTGCTACCATTAATACCACCTATGAAGAAGGTACGCCATTTTTAGCAGCAGATGGCAAAACGCTCTATTTTGCGTCCTCAGGTCATGGGGGCTATGGCTCTATGGATATTTTTGTCACTAAACGATTAGATGATACTTGGCGAAGTTGGACAAAACCTCAAAACTTAGGTCCCAAGATTAACTCCAATAAATGGGAAGCACATTATAGCATTGCTGCTTCTGGTACTAAGGCTTATTTTGTTTCTAACAGAGGCGAACAGCATATTGGAGCAGAGGATGTTTATCAAGTTGTTCCGCCCTTGGGTTCTCGTCCTGATCCTGTATTATTGGTCAAAGGAAAGGTATTTAATGCCAATACCAAAGCTCCTATTCGGGCAAAAATCATTTATTATGATCTAGCTAATAATGAAGAAAAAGGCAATGCGCTTTCCGATAGTAAGAACGGAAATTATCAAGCCATTCTTCCTGCCAACAATCAATATAACTTCTTAGCCTTCAAAGGAGGTTATTATCCCGTTAGCCAAAGCATTGAAGTAGGCAAAATTGATGAATATACAGAAATGTACATCACGCTTTATTTGCATCCTATACGGGTAGGTGAAAGCATTCCACTCAACAATATTTTTTTCTTGGGCAAAACGGATGAACTAGCCGTCAATTCTTACCCCGAATTGAATCGCCTAAGCATTTTCATGGATAAATATCCCGAAATGACCATCAAACTAGAGAGCCGAACTTCGTCAAAGGCGCAAAATATGAAAGCGTATCTAGTTGAGAAAGGAATCGAAAGCAAACGTATTATTTTGGCTAATAATCCAGCTAAAAACAGTAATTTTTCTATTGTTTCGCTAGTAGATTATGATAAAAATATACAACGTCGGGGCAATTTTGATCCCAACTTTAATGCCAAAGAAATTCAAAAAGGGCAAATCTTTCGCCTAAACAATACCTTCTTCTCTGCGGACTCTTCTTATATCACTAAACAAGCAGAAAAAGAGTTAATTAGCTTAAAAAATTTCTTACTCAAAAACCCATTAATTAAGATTGAAATTGGCGGGCATACCAACGGTCTCCCTGAGCATGATTATTGTGATCGACTTTCTACCAATAGAGCCAAAAATGTTTCTTTATACCTTCAATCAGCGGGTATACCAACTCAACAGGTAACGTACAAAGGTTATGGAAAACGCCATCCTATTGCTACCAATGAAACCTTGCAAGGTAGACAGCTGAATCAACGAGTAGAAATTAAAATTATAGGAACTTCAACCAAAGAAAAACAAAAGGGCGCTTTGGTAATTCCTTCCGAAACAGATTAAAAAAAGTAGAGAGGCCATCGTAGCAAGATAGCCTCTCAAAACACATTACGACCCAAAAAGCAATGTCTCTTTTTATTTTATATCGTTAAAAAGCAAAGTTCTATATCAAAGTAACACCACGCTTTTCTAACCTTTTTAGTATATCAATTTATAATGATAACGTAATTTTAACATTAATCATTTATTAATAGAACGCAACAAAATTAAAAATGTCCACTCGTTCGAAAAAAAAAATTATTTTTTTTTATTAACAGAGTATAATTCTGTTTATCAGTAGGATTGTTTCTTGTGTTTATGCCCTTATTACTAAAAAAGTCCTAAACGGCTTCCGTTTAAGACTTAAAAACTAACGATTGTAACGTTAACGCATAATCAATGCTGCGTAGTTACTTATTTTTTCGAGCTAACTGCTTATTCTTGTAGAATTGTTTGTCAGCGACATACAGCGTTTTGGTTACCGTTGCATATACTGTTCCATCCTTATCTACCCAATCTGAAGTTAAATCTAAATCAATTTCTTGCTCATTGACAACTCGTTGTCGAATTTCTGCCAACAACTCATCGGTAATCAAAAATCGACTATACAAAGTTTGATTTCCTGGTCGTCTAAATCGAATACTTGCCGACTTGTCCCAAACAACATAATCATTTCCTAGTATGCGAATCAATTGAATCATATAGATAGGATCTGCTGCGGAAGCCATACTTCCACCAAACATGGTTCCCACATAATTTCTAGTTCCCCAGCCTAACTTTAAGCGAATATGAACATCTGAAAGATCCTCTGCAATAAAGAACGCTCGCCCTCCTGTTCGTCTATAAGTTGGAAATAGGTTCAAGACCATTCCATACAAACGCATTTTAAAATTGGTTGGTTTATAACGCTTAAACATGCTTATTTTTTATACTTTTTAACAACTTCTGGATCGGGTTTTAGATCAACTCCACTATCCCCCTTATTATCATAATCTAATTGGTGAAGCACATAACGAATCGCAGCTAATCGAGCATCTTTTTTATCATCGGCTTGCACAACTACCCAAGGGCAATTTTTAGTATGCGTATTTTTAAACATAGCATCTCTATAAGAAGTATACAAGTCCCAAAGTTCCTGTGCTTTTTCATCAATAGGGCTAAATTTCCATTGCTTCAAAGGGCTTTCCTTTCTAGCTGCAAATCGTTCTGCTTGTTCCTTTTTGCTAGTATCTAACCAAAATTTGATCAAAATCACCCCTGACTCTTGCAACATTTCTTCATAATTGATCACTTGTTTCATAAACAAATCATACTGTTCCTTAGTACAAAAACCATTAACAGGCTCTACCACTGCTCGGTTGTACCAGCTTCGATCAAAGAATACAATTTCGCCAGGATTGGGAAGTTGATTAATATAACGTCTAAAATACCATTGTCCTCGCTCGTCTTCTGTTGGTTTGGGTAAAGCAACAATACGAATAGATCTAGGATTTAGGTGTTCTACAAAACGGCGGATTGTCCCCCCTTTGCCAGCAGCATCTCTTCCTTCAAACAAAATAGCAATGCGTTTATTATTTTTCAAAGCCCAACCCTGCATTTTTAAGAGTTCAACCTGTAAGTCGTTTAATTCCTCTTCATATTTTAAGGTTCTTAGTAGCTTTTTAACATTGACTTTTTTGGATTCCAATAGTTTTAAATAACCATCTTTGGTATTGATGCGCTCTAGGTCATCCTTTGTTATTTTTAGATCTTTCATACTATGAGTTAGTTTAGAAGTTGTTTAAAAATGATCTTAACACCTGCGATCCAACCATAGCAGCCATCGGATCGGCAGCTATTTTTAGTCCCGTAGCTTCCAGCTACGAAACAAAAAACGAGCTTTGCCCGATAACTACTAGCTTTGATCTCGAAAATCAACAACATTTTTAAACAACTTCTTAGAATAAACATATCGAATCAACAAATTACTAAAATTATTGCGCTTATTTATTGCTCTACCGATTGTAAATTAGCAATAATCCAGAAAAAAGCAGTCCGAGACTTAAGATACATTATTTGTTGCTTAATCAGCTTCAATTGAGCATCTAGAAGTTGGTTTTCTCTAATATTCATCATAAAAACAGAAGATTCTCCAATATCAAATTTTATTTTTTCTGCATCCAAGAGTATTTTGTAGTTGTCAACCATTTGCTCCATATTATCGGTTTGATTTGAAGCATTTTGAACCTCATTAAAATAATTCTCAATTTTGGTCTTTAGATCTCTTTGCTTGGCAGCTTGTTGAAAATTCACCTGCTTTAGTTTGAGTTGAGTCAAAGCTAGATCAGCCCGTTCTTTTCGGACAAAAATAGGCATAGAAAATTGTACGCCTAATTTATAGTTTTGAATGGGAGTAGCAGCACTGGTAGCAAAAAAATCAACGTGATTGGTTGACAAAAAATTATACTTGACATCCAACTTTGGCATCAAGTTATTGATTTTTAGTTTGCGTTCTAGTTCTAAATTTTCAAGTTTAAAATCATACCATGCAAGATCTGGATGCTGTTCTATTTGGTCTAAGCTAGCCGTTAAGACTTCTTGGTCAAAAGGTTGGGTTGCCAACTGTTGTAAAGTAATAGGATAAGTCCCCTCCTTAAGCATCAAAGGTTCTTGATTTTCATCCCACAAATAAGCAGCCACTAATCTTGCCGCATTTTGCACTTCAACTTGTTTATTATTGAGCAAGATGGTTCGATCTTGTATACGAATAAAAGCCTTCAAGGTGTCAATAGCAGGTTTATCTCCTTGTCGAAAAGCCTTTTGAACGGCATTAAATTGTTCTTCTGCGGTAGTTAATGACTGCTGAATAATTAATAGCTCATTATAAGATTTCCCCCATTCCCAATATTTTTTTCCAGCAGCATACAACAAATCGTTTAAGGCCGTCTGTATCTGCACTTCGCTCGCTCCTACCATTAGTTTTGCTTGTTGAAGTGCTGTTCTGCGTTCACTCGTCCACAACCCTTTTAACAAGGGAATTTTTAGTCCCAAAAATGCTTGGCCATCCTGCGGTAATGTATTTTCAGGATTTAGATAATATCCTTGGGTATAATTATACCCTGCTTCTATGGATATATCTGACCAAACGGGTACTTTTAGGTAGGTATTCAGAATATTATAATAATTCTTCTTTCCAAAATTTTTGTAATCCCATTTTGTTCCCAATTTAGGATCAAAACCACCTCTAGCCTTTTTTAGATATTGTTTAGCTTGATCTCGCTGGATATTAATTTGTTTTGAGATGGGGTGGTGTTCATATACTTGCTGCAAGAATTGCTCATAAGTCAATATTGGAGCATCTATTTGCCCCCACAGATTTTGGCAGGTTAATACAATTGCAACAATGAAGAATTGCTTCATGATCTATTGATAGAATAATTTGTTGATTAGTTTTATTAATACTCCGTGGATTTCAATGAAGTTTCCCTAAAAGGCAATTGGTCTTAAAGAATAAAAACAAGTTACTTTTTTAAATGCTTAATGGGAGCTTTCATCTTGATTTTATCCAAATCTTGCTCTTCATAAAAATCAGGTGGAAAGCCATTGAGTTGTCGCCAGAATTCATACCATAAAGGAACATCATTGAGCATAATCAAAGTACTAGCCCCTGCTCCTACCCTCAATGCTTCTGGCCAAGCCTTAGAAGTACTTGGTGATACTAAAATTCGGTACATCCCCTTTTCATTAGCCACATTATCAATTGCCACAACAGCACCTTCAAATGTGCCATAAGATTGATTGGGCCAGCCAGAAAATACAAAAGCAGGCCAACCGTCAAAAACAAAACGAACCTTCTGTTTCAGTTGAAGCAAGGGATAATCCATAGGGCGAATATAAGCCTCTACAGCCAACTGGTGATTCGCTGGCATAATTGCCAACAAAGGATCTGTTGCTTTGACAATTTCGCCCAAGCCCTTTCGATAAATCTTAGTAATATATCCATCTTGAGGAGCAATTACATAGTATAACTTTTCTCTTTGTTCATAATTGGCATACTGATTTTCAAGCTTTGCAATTTGGCTTTCAGCATCATAAATGCTAGACAAGGCACTGGAACGTTCAGAGCGAACTTTTGCCATTTTATCAGCATATTGACTTTTCACAAGGCTCAATTCAATCTTTGCATTTAACAACTCATTTTTGGTGGTCAGAAACTTATTTTGGTAAGCCATCCATTTAGCCTCTGTTTCTTGCATTTTATTGCGCTTGTTCTCTAGATCGGTCAACGACTTTATTCCCTTTTGAAACAAGGTATCTGTTCTATTAAATTGACGAGTAGCTACCCGATAAGCCGTTTGAGCAGCTCCCACTGTTACGCTATCCGAAATTAGCTTCAATTGGTATTGTTCTACTTTATTTTGAGTTTGCTCTAGCTTAACAAGAGAAACATTTTTGATTGCTTCCAACTGCTGACTCAATGCTTGTGATTTGTCATTGTACGCCTCTCTAGCAGCGTGTTTTGCATTGACCTGATCTTGTGTCCTTCTTAATAATTCAGGATCAAAATAGCCTGCTTTTACCTCTGATAAAAAAGCCAAGGTATCTCCTTTTTCGACCGACTCCCCTTCTTGCACATACCATCGATCTATTTTACCCGAAATGACGCTATAAACGCTTTGCGGGCGATGTTCAGGTTTTAAGGTCGTTACTTTTCCCTTGGTAACAATATGTTGCGTCCAGGGCAACATCAAAATAACCACCAATAATACAAAAAAGATAATGACCCAATGCGCCAGTTTTCGAGCGGTATTTAACTGTGTAACTTTTTTAAAGGCAGGATAGTCCTCTAAACCTTTATTTTCGATTCTGTTCTCTGATATATTTAACATTACTTACTCTTTTATTATATCATCAAATAACTGCTCAAAATACGCCTCTTGTTCCAGCTCTTCATAGGTTCCCTTAAATGTAATTTGTCCTTTATCCATTACAATAATTCGATCACAGGATTTTGCCATTTGGGCACTTCTCGTTACAGCAATCAACGTCCAAGAATTTTGTTTGTTGGTTAATAAATCAATCATTTGCATAGCATCAGTATTATCCAGACCAGCAAGCAATGGTTCGGTGACAACCAACTTAGGCAAATCGACAATACATCTAGCCAAAATAATTTTCTTGATAACACTCTGCGGAACATTCTGCCCATCTGAGGTAATGATCGTATTAAGTCCTTCGGGTTGACTTTTGATATAATCAGATAGATTCACCTTCTGGCAGACTTTGATTACCTCTTGGATTGATACATCTGGGCGCCCCATAGAGATGTTTTGAGCAAGTGTTCCATGAAATAAATGCTCCTCTGATACATGATCTCCCATATAAGAACGCAAACTTGCAATATTAATATTCTTACGGGGAATATCATTATAAGAAATGGTTCCTCTAAAATTATCATACCACCCCATAATAATTCTGATTAGGGTTGACTTACCAGAAGCATTAGAGCCAACAATACAAATCCGTTCTCCAGATTTGATATTTAAATTAATATTTTCTAGTATTTTGTGTTGGTGTTCGCCCAATACATAAGTCAAATTATCGACATGAATTGAGATTCCATTTTCACAATGAATTTCTTCAAAATCAATGCCTGACTCATCCTCTAAGGGTAAATCCGTTACCACCCCTATTTTTTCAACTGCTGTGAGTAAATCAAAAATTGTTTCCATACCCATTACAATCTTATCCAACGCATTTAGAACAATAATGATAACAATCTCTGAAGCCACAAATTGCCCAACATTCATTTCATTATTAATCACCAAGATGCCTCCAATTAATAATAGTGCTGCTGTCGCCAATGTTTTGAGGATAACAACACTAATAATCTGAACTTTTACAACACTAAAATGCTTTTTTCTATATTGTAAATACCCCCCTACCAATTCATCCGTTCTTTCTATGGGATATTGGGTTCTTCCTGCCAATTTAAAAGACCCCATAGTACGACCAAGCTCTTCCAACCAATAAGCTACCTTATATTTATACTTTGACTCTTGCAAGCTAGTGGATAAACCTGGAGAAAAACTACTGACAACCAGAAGAACAATGAGTGCCAATAAGACACAACCAAATGCTACAAAAAAAGGATGATACAAGGAAAGTAAGATCAACCCAAAGAAGATCTGTAAAGATGCAGCAGAGAGATCTACCAATACTTTAGGAATCCCTTTCTGAATAGATAGCGTATCAAAGAAACGATTAATTAACTCTGGTGCATATTCTTCCTTAATTGCCTCCATTTGCAACCTAGGGATTCTATAAGCAAAATCAAAAGCTGAACGAGTAAATATTCGTTGTTGAATCGTCTCTGTTATAATATGTTGCATCAACTTCATTGCTCCTGCTATGGCTGTTCCTAATGCTACCACAAAGGTTAGCAACATCCAAGAAGAAGAAAACTGATTAAGGGCAATCAAATTAATAATTGCCTGAATGCCGACAGGAATGGTCAAACTAATAAGACCTTCAAAAATTGCATATATATATATGTATACAATATCTTTTCGATCCAACTCTAATAGGCGGAAAAAACGCTTAAGGGGATGTTTTTTTACTACACTCATAGCAACACTTAATTAAAAAATAGTAAAACTATCATTCAAAGATACATATTAAACCCCAATATTTAAATTTTGTTGCGATCTTATGATTTTTTTTTTTCGTTGTTGTCTAGGCAAACTTTAAATTAAACAACAAAACCAAAATACACTAAGTTCATTGCCAACAAAATACACCTTCTATATATTCTGAAACAGATCCTATTCCATAATAAAAATAGTTGTATTCTAATTTAGAATGAGGCATAACTGTTCGATACCAACTTATATTAGATTTGCGGAGTATTTATTAGATTAGCTCGCTATTTATAACTAAAGAAGCAAAAAAAAAATCCATCCTTGATTGATCAAGGATGGATTTAATATATAGAGTAGAAATTCTTTTATTTAATACTTGCAGTAGAAGAACTAGTGTTTACAAATTTAACAGAAGCAGGTACTAAAACAACATAACGCACTGTCTCTTTACATTCCTCTCCCTTTATTAACAATACGTTACTTACTTTTTTACGAGTAATTGTTAAAGTTTGCGTAGAAGCATCCGCTTCATTCTTCAAAGCATAACGACCAGAATTAACCAAAAACTCTAACAAAGTTGTATTGTTAATCGTCTCTAGAGTAATATGAGACTCAATAATAACCCTACTTCCTTTTGTTTCCTTGATTTCAATATTATCTGAATCTAAATCCAAATTGATGGTTGAGATATTAGATACAGTAATCGTTTCATTAGCAGAAGCTGTTGCTTGTGCTGATAGATTACTAGAAAATACAAAAGCAAAGAAAACAATAATAAAGAATTTCATGATAGTAATAATTCTACTTGGTGTAAAAATTTTAGGGAATAACGAATAACAATTGGAAGTGAGGTCAGGTTCTTTAGGAACACATCTGCAAAGATAAGCTATTAACATTAAAAAAACAAGTGCATTTTTAACTTAACTCCTTTTTAGTAATCTGACCAGCAACAACTTAGAAAGCCAAATCCATTCTCTATTTTACATTTTAGAGCAATTGTGCGCTTTTATTCCTTAATATCAATTTAACACCAAATTAAATTGGCATTTTTATTTTCATTGCTGTTTTAGTTTTTTTCAAAAAAATTGCTATTTCTTTTATTTTGACAAATAAAAAGTAAAAAAAAAGACCTTCAACAATATTGTTGAAGGTCTTTTGCAGTATTTACAAAATAAAAAACTTTATATATTAATTATTCTTTTCCGTCTACTAGCGTACTATTATTGATAAATTTCACACTTGCTGGCATATAAATTACATATTCCAATACCTCAATACATTCCTCCCCCTTAACAACAATAACATCATTGGTTTTTTTAGAAGAGATGGTTATTTCTCTAGTTGTAGCATCCATTGTTTTTGTTAAATCATACCGACCGCTGTTGCAAACAAAATCAAGAAGACGATCATTAGGAAGTGAAATGGTAACTTTTGTTTCAACCAAGATACGAGACCCCTTGGTTTCTTTCATTTCTATTTTTTTTGCCACCACATTGATGTTAACTTTCTCTGCGGCATCAAGTGTAAATGTCTGGTGAAGCGTTTTTGAAACTTGACAAAACCCTGTGCCCATTCCAATCCAGCAAAATAGTAATGTTATGTAAACTCTTAGCTTCATTTCTTGGGCATTTTTTCTTTGTTATATATTATAAATATTGGATTTAGTATATGTTTGTGTGTGTTTATTTTTTATTTTCATTCTTTCCAAAAGAAAAAACTCTTAAGACAAAAGTAAGTGAATTATATTGATAATTCCTAACAACAGATTAAATTTATGCATAATTTTTATTCTATGCCAAACAATTTTTTTATCCAATTCCTCAATGTTTCTATTATTAGAAACAACAGTTTAATATTAAAAGACCTTAACTTTTCTATCCGAAAAGGTGATTTTGTTTGTTTATTGGGAAACACTGGTAGTGGAAAAAGCAGCCTACTTCAAAGCATCTATGGACAACTACCTATCCAACAAGGTAATATTGTGGTAGATGAGATACTAGTTCATCAAATTGACTCCAATACCTTGCCCTATTTAAGAAGAAAAATAGGCATTATTAGCGATACATTTCCGCTAGACCCCAAACTATCCGTCCTTCAAAACTTTGACTTTGTCCTAAGTGTTACGGATTGGAGCGACGCAGCCAACAAATCAGCACGAATCCAACAAATTTTGGCACTTTTGGGGATCGAGCATTTAAAAAATCAAAAAACAGACCAATTAACAAAGAAAGAATACCTAAAAACATTAATTGGTCGTGCTTTATTGAATGCCCCTTCCATCTTATTAGTTGATGCTCCTGTACAACATTTAGATGTGCAGGCTGCACAAGAAATATTGAATTTTATATATCAATATGCACAAGATCATAACATTGCGGTCATTCTTGCTACGGTCAACAATAAAATACCACAATTATTAGATGTAGATAAAATATTGCTTTGTCAAAACAATACCATTGAAGAAATCGAATAGGCTAGCGCTTGTACTGGCTCCATGCAATGTATCCACCATCTAAATCATAAATAGTCTTAAATCCCAACTCTTTGCAAATACTGCTAGCTTCACCACTGCGGCCGCCTCTTGCACAAAAGATAAATAAAGGGCGTTCCGTATCTAGTTTAGCGATTCTAGCCTTAAAATCATCGCTATAAAAATCAATATTGATGGCAGTGCCTATTGTCCCTCCATCAAATTCTTCTGGTGTGCGAACATCTACTAATTGCACAGCATCTGTTTCTTTCATTTTTTGCTCAAACTTTTTGCAAGATAATAAGTTTACTCCCTCTTGCGGTGCACTACTACAAGCAATAAATAAGGTTAAGCTAAATAAGCTAGCAACAAATACATTTAATAGTCTCATTTTTTATCTATTTTTGTGAGGAAGTTGTTTAAGAACTGGAAATCAACAAAGCTAATAGCCTTACGTCGCTAATGAATTGTAAAATCAGCGAAACTAAAGCTAATTTTTACTTCGTGCTCCTTCGGAGTGTACTCATTATACTTACGTGAGTTCGCCATAGGCTCAGTTCAACAAAACTCCATTTTTAAACAACTTCGTGGTTAAAATTTCTAATGTCGAAATCCAATTTTGGAATCGTTAAACAATTTCAATAATACAATTGTACTCTGGCAAATCATCTAACTCCATAGTAGTTGATTTTTTAGTATAGGATAAAACCTTGGTAGACAGTAATTTTTTTAAGAATATAATAATTTGAAACTGCCTACTATTCATGCAATGCTGTTGGTATTGATATAATATATAGTTTATAATCCAACCCATTGTTTGCCCTATACACAGATACGATTTATTAAAGAACTTACTAAATTACTAATAAAAATGGAAAAAGTGATTGCATTGGGTTGTGACCATGCTGGCTTTGATTACAAAGAAGCGGTAATGAACCTTTTAAAAGAACGTGGTTTTACAATTAATAATAAAGGCACCAATTCTCTAGATTCTGTAGATTACCCTGATTTTGTACATCCTGTTGCTACTGATGTGCAAGATAAAAAAGCATGTTGTGGAATTGTAATGTGTGGTAGTGGAAATGGAGTAGCCATCACCGTTAACAAACATGCAGGAATTCGTGCAGCACTTTGCTGGACCAAAGAATTAGCAGAGTTGGCACGCCAACACAATAATGCGAATGTATTGGCTATTCCTGTTCGCTTCGTCAGCGAATCAGTTGCACTAGAAATGGTTACTGCCTTTTTGGACACCAACTTTGAAGGAGGTCGCCACCAACGTAGAGTAGACAAAATTGACCTCTAAACCATCAAAAATCAATCAATTATTTTTATGAAAACACTAAACATAAGCTCCAAAGGAAACTACCTTGTTGTCCAATTGGACCGTGGCAAGGCAAATGTCCTCAATCAAACTATGATTGATGAGTTGCGCCAATTAATCCGAGAGACTGAGCAAGATACGACCATTGGAGGCATTGTACTCACAGGAAAACCACATTTTTTTAGTGGCGGAGTAGACCTCTTAGAGGTTTTTTATTACGACTCAGAAGGCATTCGAAATTTTTGGGGATCTTTTTTGCAATTGGCAGCCGAAATGCTAGCCTTTAGCAAACCGTTGGTTGCCGCTATCACAGGACATAGCCCTGCTGGTGGATGCATCTTGGCTTGCGCTTGCGACTATCGAGTGATGGCCATTGGAGAGAAATATCAAATTGGTCTGAATGAGATGGCAGTAGGTATTGCTCCTAGAGAAAGTATCTTACACCTTTATGCTTTTTGGATTGGTAAACGCAAGGCTTATCAGTATTTATTAGAAGGCTATTTAATGAAGGGACCAGAAGCCTTAGAATTGGGGCTCGTGGATGAGTTAGTTGACCTAGACCAAACATTAGCGCAAGCAGAAGCAAAAATCCAACAATACTTAAAATTGCCTCCAGTAGCATTTCGTCAAACCAAAAAAGCCTTAAAAGCGAGTTTAGTTGACCAAATGACCCGCAATTTTGAAACAGATCTAGAACTATTGCACACACAGTTGATGTCCGATGAAAGTCGTCATATTATGGGACAAGTGGTACAGTTTCTAGCCTCTAAGAAAAAGTAATTGCTATCTTGTAAAAAAAATGGTGGGCTGAGAAATTTCTCAACCCACCATTTTTTTTAGCATTGCGGACGAATTTAGTTCATCGCTTGAATAATATCGTACTTGGTAACAATATGACTTGTTCCTGCCTTATCAACAGCTATTACTGCGGTTGATTTTTTGTTGATATAAAGGTTCAACTTATTAATAGGCAATGTTTCCTCTACAACAGGGAAAGGATCAACCATGATTTTGCCAATTTGCTGGTCGCTATTTTCTATTGGATTGGCCAACAAACAGGTCAATACATCATTTTCATTCAAAGCACCAACAACAGCCCCAGCCTCCATAACAGGCATCTGAGAGATGTCATTTTCTTTCATTAATTTTAGTGCTTCCTTAACCGTTTGCTTCGCATCTATAGAGAAGAATGTTTTTGATTCTTTTTTGGCAATAATATCTTTAACAGTCATTACATCATCCAAAAAGCCTCTTTCACGCATCCATTCATCATTAAACATTTTGCCAACATAGCGACTACCGTGATCATGAAATAATACAACTAATAAATCATCCTCTTTTAGCTCCTTTGCCAATTGATTAACACCTGCAATGGCAGCCCCTGCAGAGTTACCCACCATGATTCCTTCCAGACGTGCCAAATCACGAGTAGCAATAGCGGCATCTTTATCCGTCACTTTTTCAAACAAATCAATAATTTCGAAGTCTACATTTTTAGGCAAAATATCTTCTCCAATCCCTTCTGTTATATAAGGGTAAATTTCATTTTTATCAAAAATACCTGTTTCATGATATTTCTTAAAAACAGAGCCGTAGGTATCTATTCCCCAAATCTTGATATTAGGATTTTTTTCTTTTAAGTATTTCCCTACTCCAGAGATTGTACCACCTGTACCAACTCCAACAACAAAATGGGTAATTTGTCCCTCTGTTTGTTCCCAGATTTCAGGTCCTGTACTTTCGTAATGCGCTTCACGGTTTGATAAATTATCGTACTGGTTCGCCCAATAAGAATTGGGGATTTCATTGTTTAAACGCTCTGCTATAGAATAATAAGAGCGTGGATCATCAGGAGCCACATTAGTTGGGCAAACAATTACTTCTGCTCCAACGGCACGCAATAAGTCAATTTTTTCTTTAGACTGCTTATCACTAGTTGTAAAAATACACTTATATCCCTTAACAACAGCAGCAATAGCAATTCCCATTCCTGTATTACCAGATGTACACTCAATAATTGTCCCACCAGGTTTTAGATCTCCACGTTTCTCGGCATCTTCAATCATTTTTAATGCCATACGATCTTTTACAGAATTACCAGGATTCGTTGTTTCTACTTTAGCCAATACTGTACAAGGTACATTCTTTACAATTTTATTCAGCTTAACAAGTGGAGTATTACCAATCGTCTCCAAAATGTTATTATAATACTTAGCCATTTTTTTGTTCGTTGTTTTGTTAAGTAGTTGTTTATATATAACAAAGGTAGTAAAAGTATATGGCTAAAAAAGTTTGACTCGTAAATTTAATCTATTTTTAAGGGTATAATTTTAGACATCATTCAACGGAAGATTTTTTACTTCTACCATCATAACTCCATCTATATTAGAGAGGTCTTTTGCAATGGCTATTGGATCCGCCAAAGGCTGAATTGTTCTAAGAACAATCCCTTTGATTATTTCATCAACAACAAAAGGTTCTTCCAAATTAAACTCATACAGCTCTATCATTTTGTTTAAATCACTAGATTGAGACATAATCATTTCATCTAAATCCCCCTCATAAAGAACAGAAAAAGCAATAATGCCTTCTTTTTCTTTTGTGCCTTCAGTCATTGCTCTATTTGAAGTGCTATTTAGGATTATTTCAGTAGACATTTCTTCCAAGAGGGGTGATTTTTCTTTTTCTTTTGAACAAGAAATGACTAATAAGAAGTTGGCTAACAATAAAATTAATAGGGAATATTTTAAGTTCTTAGTCATGTATATAATAATTAGGTTCACTTAAACAACTGATGCTTTCATTTCATAACAAACTAACCTTCAATAGATTTTACAAATACAAAGATCAGAATTTTAAATCAAACACAGGGGGATTATCGTGCCTTAATTTAGCCTTTTTTTTGCCAAAAGTTCTTCTTTCTTGCCAAAAAGAGTAGAAATGTGGCAAGATTCAATACCTAACAAAACAAAAAGAGAGATGTTTTGGGAATCAACATCTCTCTTATAACCTTTCTATAATTAAACTTTATTTAGCCGTATTTTTGAAGATGGGTGGGGACAAAGAAGGGGAAAATAGAAGATATAGGAGTGTAGAAATTAGTGGTTATTCCATTAATGTTTAATGGTTTTTAGATATTGTTGGTTATGGTATGCAATAGAATTACCACCTACTTCCAACTCCTATCATTCATCATCTATTATAGTTACATTATACATTTTTCCACACTAGTAACTGGGACTCAATCCATTTAGGTTTTAAGTTATTAGGATGATTCTCCCGTACATTGTCGCATGGGTATCTTTACGGTTGTTCTTCTGTTGTTTAAGTTCATAAAAAAGAGATAACCTCTGTACTGCTACAAAGGTATCTCTTCAAATTTAAGACAGACAGATAAGACAACTTGCATTGTTCTATTCTAGGGTAAAAGGGTTTGTTTTCTTTCAACTCCTTTAGCGATTAGGATTTTGGGTATTCAATAAAATCCTAATCACCATTAGAGTTTGAACTATTCATCAAGCTTCATGGGCTCCTGAATTTAGCAATAGGTTTTTAGGTTTCAACTTAGTATTACATGAATTCAGCTATGAATAATTAATAATAATACTCTGTATGTTTTTTGTATTTAATAAATAAATAATTGCGTAACACTTCACAAAACAATCAAATACGATTTTCCTACAGAATAATGTAATGAGTAAACTCACTTTAATCTTTGTGTTTATTAGCATGAGTTTATACAAGAACTAAAACTTAACAATTGTTATTAGGATTTTCCCTTTTTCCTAATGACAAGTCAAATATAAAGCAGTTTTTTAGTAGTTCCAAATTTTTTATGATTTTTTTGCTAACTTTTTTACATTTTATAACCAAAAAAAATACAAAATACTTTTTAAACAAAAACAAAATCCTCATAAAACACTAAAAATCAACAAACTAAACCTAAATTTAACTTTTGTGATTAAACTTCAAAAAACAGGCTCTAAAAAAATAAATTTTCCCTTTAAACAATTGACCAAAGTCATATTTTTTTACTTTCTTGTACGCTTCCATTATTCATTATCACTAATACATAGGCTTTATGAAAATTATTTGTGTAGGACGCAACTATGCTGCACACGCAGAAGAACTAAACAACCCAATCCCACAAACACCACTTTTATTCCTAAAACCAGACACAGCGCAACTGCTCGATGGTTTTCCTCTGTATTACCCTGATTTTACCAAGGATTTGCATTACGAAGCAGAAATTTTGCTTAAAATTTGCAAGAATGGAAAGCATATTGCGCCACAATTTGCATCAGAATATTACAATGAAGTATCGATAGGCATTGACTTTACCGCTCGTGACGTACAAAATCGTTGCAAAGAAAAAGGGCATCCCTGGGAAATTGCCAAAGCATGGAATCATTCTGCGGCTATTGGGCAGTTTATTCCACTAAAAGAAGCTCAAAATAAAAATGGAGTGATTGACTTTTCATTAACCAAAAATGAAGAAGTTGTACAACAGGGTGTAAGTAGTGATATGCTCACCAATTTTGACGAATTGATTACTTATATCTCTAAATATTTCATGTTATTAAGAGGAGATGTAATTTTTACTGGAACCCCAAAAGGCGTAGGATCGGTACAAATTGGAGATCAACTAAAGGGATTTATTGGTACTCAACAACTATTAAGCTGTGCAATCAAATAAATACGCAATAAAGTTATACTACCAAGACTCTTTATCAAAAAAATAATATCAAAAGCTAGCCCCCTATTTAGGGCTAGTTTTTGACAATTTATTTTATTCTTCTTCAAAGAAAATTGGATTATTTAAGAACTCATAATCGGTAAGTGTTTGCAAAAACAGCAGCACTGCTTCCTTTTCCTTTTCTGTTAATGGAATGCCAAGATCACCATTCTGCTGTTGCAGTAAAGGATCAACAGTTGCAGAGGGCAGCACACGGGTTGAATAATGCTCTAGCACTTCCTCTAAAGTAGCAAATTTGGCATTATGCATATAGGGCGGAGTTACGGCAACATTTCTCAAAGAAGGAACTTTAAACTTGCCAATATCCAATGGATTAGCTGAAATACGAGCTCGTCCAGAATCCAAAAAAACGCTATCAATTCCATTATTGTGATACAACTGATCGGTAAACAAGCTCCCTGTATGACAGCTTTGGCATTTTTGCTCAAACAGTTTTAACCCTTCCAATTCTTTTGCCGTCAATCGCTCCTCGCCTCTCAAATATTGATCGTACTTAGAATTGTCAGAAACCATTAGCAGCATGAATTGAGCAAGTGCATCCATCAACAAGGCTGTATTAATTTCGGTCGTATTAAATGCTTCCTGAAACCAACGAGGATAATTAGCATGCCCTTTAAGTTTAGCAATCACATTAGCAATTCCCTCCCCCATTTCAAATGGACTTTCAATGGCGTTCATTGGTACAAAATCCAAATGATTGACACCTCCATCTACAAAAAATTCATTCATAAATGCCAAGTTTGCCAAACCTGGTGCATTTCTAGTTCCAACTAAGCCATCAATTCCTATACTAACAGGACGAGAAGGCAAATCAGCAAAAGCAAACGATTGATTATGACAGGAGGCACAAGAAATTGTACTGTCGATCGACAAAATAGGATCAAAAAATAGTCGTTTTCCCAATTTAAATCCCTTTTCGCTTACTGGATTATTATAAAAAGTATAGGTGGCTGCTGGGAAATGGTCGGGAGCTACAAAATCATAGGTTCCCTTTGTAGTAATAGGCTCATTGTCTCTACAAGCCGTCATTCCTAATAACAAACATAGACATCCTACCACAAAAGTAAGATGTCTAGTTGTTTTTTCTTGAACTAGCATTCTAGCTGTCTAGTGGATACCGTGTACTTCAAAAGCATCTTCTAAACTATGCGCTATATCGGAGCCAGCAACAGGACTCATAACCATATAAGTAGAAGAAAAATCAATGGCATGATGTCCATTCAATACTTTTAGCAAATCCATCACAATATGTGCTTTAGGACTACCACCTTCTGTTACTTCTGCCAAAGAAGGAAAATCCAAGCTAATGCGTTTTACATTATTCGTTACACCTGCATTGCCAGCAATTTCTTTCCATCCACCAATATGGAATTTAATCTTATTATCTGTACCTGAAGAAAAAGGAGATTTTCCCTCAAACTTCCAGAAGATATAACCAGAATCCCAATTCCATAACCAACCGCCATTAGCTGGATCCAAAACACCACCTGTTGCTCCATCCTGCACATAGTCTGCTTCTACTCCTAGGGTAAATGTTATTTTATTATAGGTTCCAACTGGTACATCAGCAAGTGCAATCATTTGAGAAGCAGCATCCGACTCCTTTACTTGATAAAATCCTTTTACTTCTTCTGAAGTTGCTCCTGTTTTCACTTCATCGGCATAATATTCACCATTAGGTCCCGTCAATTCTACTCTAGAGATATAATAGCCTAATTGAGTGATATTAAATTGTTGAGTCTGCTGATTGGTATACGAGTAGTCTGTACTTGTTACGTCTACCAATGACACGTCATCCGAACCTACTTTATTATCAAAATTCAAACTAAACGTACCATAAGTTGGCGGTACTTCTTCTTTCTTACAAGCTGAAAACGTAAAAAGAACCACTGATAACCCCAATAAAATATTTACTATATGTTTCATTATTTTTTATTTTAAATTGATTTTAAATTATTCTACTGCTTATTACTTATTGTAACATAGCAGTTGTTTACTATAGCAATTTTATACTATAGTAATTGATGTTATTACTCTTCTATTAACGCTTATTTATTCTATAACATAAAACAAAGCATTGATAGGAGCATTTAAAAATAACATACGGATTCATTGTTCTTAGAGAACAACATCTTACTTATAAATTAAAACCAATTGAGGACGGTGGGCGAAGCAATTTGACAACCAACAATCTAGATAATAGATCTAAATAAGAATAACAAACCTTTTTTGCTGAGTTTACTATTTTTATTGGTTGGCAGTTTAGCGCAGAAAACCACACTTTTTCTTGCAGTACGAAATAATCAAACGATTGCCCCTTTTTTGAGTGAAGAGGACTTTTTTCTTCCTTTTGTTGTTTGCTAATTTGCTTTTTAAGATAACATTTTCCGTCACATTTTAGTTGAGGACGAGTTTTGTTCTCACAAAGTGTTTCAGCAATAAAATTCTGATTCCATTTAAAAGCAACATACACCACGACAACCTTTGTTGTTTGTGCGGTTATTAATAAAAGTAATAGTATGTTAAAAATGGCTTTCAATAGTTATAAGAATTGTTTTTGTTCAAAGATTTATTCTAAAAACAACTACAAATATAACCAAGGAAAGATTAAATACCAAAAGGAATATTTATTTTTTTGTTTTATTTCATATAGGTTATATAACTCTTTGACAGCCCTAAGGCTTCATTTACTTTTTTGCATGCTTCTCTTCTGTGATAAAGGCCATTTTGTGACAAAAATTTAATTTTGGTTGGTTACTTGATGCATTTTTTTCAGCCTAACTTATAATCCACTAAAAATTAATTTTTCATTCGTAAGTATATATAAATATAGCTTTTAGCATTTTCCTTCAATAATTTGAAAAAAAAATGTTATTTTTGTGAGCCTAAAAAAGATAGTTAGTTATAGTGTTCCGTTTGGAAAAATGGCTAATTGTAGAATATTATTTTGTCAGTACTATAAAAATTGATTGTGATGAATACAGATTTTATGACGCCTGATACGTCTGAAGACTTGCAAATGATCCGTGAAAGTGCCCGTAATTTTGCAGAAAAGCACATCCGTCCACATATCATGGAGTGGGATGAAGCACAACATTTTCCAAAAGACTTATTCCACAAAATGGGAGAGCATGGCTTTATGGGTGTTTTAGTTCCTGAAGAATATCAAGGTTCTAATTTGGGGTATCAAGAATATATCACAATTATTGAAGAAATTACCAAAGTTTGTAGTTCAATTGGTTTGTCTCTAGCGGCACACAACTCTCTAGGTACGAATCATATTTTGATGTTTGGTAATGACGAGCAAAAGAAAAAATACTTGCCCAAATTGGCTACTGGCGAACATGTTGCTTTTTGGGGATTAACAGAAGCTAATACTGGTTCTGATGCTGGTAGAATGCAATGTGTTGCCAAAAAAGATGGTGATTATTATGTCATCAATGGTACTAAAAACTGGATTACGCACGGTCGCTCTGGCGATGTTGGAGTAGTGATTGTTCGTACGGGTGAGCCTTTAGACAGCCACGGTATGAGTGCCTTTATCATTGAGCGTGGAATGGAAGGATTTTCTGGTGGCAAAAAGGAAAATAAACTAGGAATGCGTGCTTCTGAAACCGCAGAGCTTATTTTTGACAATTGCCGTGTACACAAAAGCCAATTGCTAGGAAAAGAAGGGGAAGGTTTTATCCAATCGATGAAAATCTTAGATGGTGGTCGTATTTCTATTGGTGCTTTATCATTGGGTATTGCCAAAGGTTCTTACGATGCTGCCTTAAAATACTCTAAAGAAAGAGAGCAATTTGGTAAACCAATTTCTAGTTTCCAAGCTATTTCGTTCAAATTGGCGGATATGGCAACAGAAATTGAAGCATCTGAATTGTTGATTCGCAAAGCAGGGTATCTAAAAGACAATCACTTGCCTGTTACCAAAATTTCGGCAATGGCTAAATACTACGCCTCTGAAACTTGTGTAAGAGCGGCAACTGAGGCGGTGCAAATTCACGGTGGTTATGGTTTCACAAAGGATTTTCCTGTAGAGAAATTTTTCCGTGATTGTAAATTGTGTACCATTGGAGAAGGAACTTCTGAAATTCAAAAACTAGTTATCTCTAGAAAAATTCTAAAAGACTAATTCATTCGATTTAGTTAAGAAAAATAATATATCCAGAACCTGTTAACTTATTAGCAGGTTCTTTTTTATTTTTGAATTAATAAGTAGATGGTCAAAATAATTAACATTAAATGGGGCATCTTTTGTCCGCTAAGCTTCCTTGAAAAGCCTCGATTTAGCCCGCTAAAGCTACGTTTTACAAGTCGTTAGCGAAAAAAATATACTCCAATTTTTAAACTACTAATTTTGTCCATCTACTTACCTCCCAACTATTACTTAACAATAATACAACAGCAATGAAAAAATATATTGGCTTTATTGCCTTTCTCCTTTTTTTTAGTACGAACATACAAGCACAACATATTGGTTTTGGTGCCAAGGGTGGACTCTTAGTTGGAACCCAAAGAAGTAAGCGTGCCTTGCTTTCTTATCACAGTGGTCTATTTTTTGAAACCATGGGCAAATGGCAAGGCGAAAATACCCTTCGTCGTTTGGGCTTTGTCGCCCAATTGGGCTACCATCGCAGAGGTGCTTCGTACAACTCTGGTTATTTTAACAATACGGCTTATAGCGTTAATGATTTATTCCACAACATCTCGCTCTCTACCCTACTTAAAGGTAATTTTAAATTCAATAGTATTCTGCCTTATTATGCTGCTGGAGTTCGATTAGATGTTACCGCAGCCAATGAGCTGGTCAACAATTTGGATGCCCAAGGCGTTACGCCAATCAACTTTGGATTTTGGCTGGGCGGTGGTATCGAGTGGGAGCCTGTTAAACTGCCTTTTGGTTTGTTTATAGAAGTCAATGTTAGCCCTGATTTGACCCCCCAAGTTTTTTTTCCGAAGGGTACACAGGTTCAATACATTGATCCTTTTACTACTAAAACAGCTGTTAGGACTTTTAGCGAAGATTATAGAGTTATCAACCTTAGTATTGAAGTTACCTTTGGTGTAAAATTTATCGTCCGTAAATCTACTGAGACTGCAACAATGTAACTAAGTAACGAAGCAGATTTTCTATTTATCTAGGTTTATGTGCCGTGAATTTCGTATTTTATATTCATTCTAATACTCCGCTGATTTTTTTGTTAAAAAGCTAAAAAGTTAGCGGAGTAATACCATTCATAACCTAGATAAATAATTTGTGCTTATGAACCTTATGCTCTTTGCCATTCCTATTTTTTTCCTATTAATTGGCATTGAATTCTTAATTTCAAGATTCCATCAACAAGAACTATATCGTTTTAACGATGCCATTAGTAATATTAGTTGTGGCATCAGCCAACAAGTACTCAGTGTTTTTATTAAGTCTCTCACCTTGGGGCTTTATGCCTATTTTTATCATCTAAGCCCCCTAAGAATTCCGACTACTTGGTGGTCCTACCTAATTCTATTTTTAGCAATTGATGGTTTATATTATTGGTTTCATCGCTACTCACATGAGATTAATATTTTTTGGGGTGCTCATGTTGTCCATCATCAAAGTGAAGATTACAACCTTTCTGTAGCCCTGCGCCAGTCGGCTTTTCAATCCCTGATTTCAGGCGTTTTCTATTTGCCCTTAGCATTCCTTGGATTTGACCCCATTTCATTTTTACTCATTAATACCCTACAAACCTTGTATCAGTTTTGGATTCACACCGAAACTATTGATAAGCTGCCCCAGTGGTTTGAGTATGTATTTAATACCCCATCACACCATCGAGTACATCATGGGCAAAACCCCGAATATATTGATAAAAATCACGGCGGAACCTTGATTATTTTTGATCGTATTTTTGGCACTTTTCAGGCAGAAAAAGCAACCGTTGTTTATGGAGTAACCAAACCTCTATCTACTTGGAATCCAATTTGGGCAAACTTGGACTATTATAAAGATTTAGGATCAACATTTATCCACACATCAAAGTGGAGTGATAAATTAAGGTTGCTTTTCGAAAAACCAGGTTGGCGACCTGTAGAAGCAGGAGGTCCTCTTTTGCCTCCCCCAATACAACGATCAGAACAAATCAAATATCATACAATCATTCCCAATGGGCTTAGTGTTTATATTGCCATACATTATCTTTTGCTGTTATTGGGAACTACATTTTTTCTGGCAACGTTATCTAAAGAGCAGAACATCTTTTCACTACCCATCCTAACTACTATTGCATTTATTTTGTGGTCTGTCGCTAGTTTTGGGCTTTCTGCGGATAAACGTAGACTTGGCTTTTGGTTAGAATTAAGTAGATTGCTTCTTTTTCCTATTTTTTTACATTTATTATATATAAATAATAATTTCATTTATTTTAAAGGAATAATTCTATTGATCCATCTAATTTCAATGGTCTATTTTAGACGATTTAAAAACATTTTAAACCATTAAACAATGAGCCTAATTATTGTCCAACATTTTTATGATTTAGCAGAATTAGCTTTAGCAAAGAGAAAACTCGAAGAAGCAGGCATTAAAACGGTTAGTAGAGATGAACTCACTATGCAAGTGACCACAATTGAAGCGAGAGCAATAGGTGGAGCTAAATTATTAGTTAACAAACAAGATTATGTTAGGGCTTCTCAACTCCTTATTGAAGCAGGTTTTATGGATGCCAACAATAACCCCAAAGATTTTTGGATTGTAGATTTCTTAGATGGTATTGCCAAACAATTTCCTTTAGTTCGCCAATTTCCCAAAGAACTGCGTGTTGTCTTTCTTAGCTTTTTTATTATTGCTATTCCCTTTATGCTCGTCTTATTGCTATATATCTAGTTAGCCCAACCTTCTGTAGCGTATCATAAAACACTCCATTCTTCTGCCTTTTGGGTTGCTGAATAACGAGCGGCTTTCATTCGTTTATAATCCTTTATCAGCCAATAATAGACAATGGTAGCAATCAAATACATTACAACAGTAATCATAAAAATGGTCACATAAGCAACGTTCCACGCTCTCAATACACCAAAAATAATAGAGCTAAAAAACCAAGCTCCAGACCAAATAGAGGCGTTTAATGCTCCCATCATTTCTTGATTCTTTTCTCCAACATAATACATGGTCATTTCAGTTATTGCGGGCGAAGCAACCTGCATCAAGGGTTGACGAATTAAAAATGCTGCAACAGCTAAGGTTGCAGCCCATTCCCATGCTGCATACCACTCGGTAGAAGCCATTATAAACAAAGCCAATACCGCTAAAGATTGGAAACCATTAATGACTATATTATAACCAAACCGTCGGCGAATAGCAGGAATAAAGAGCATCACAATCGTTACTAAAACAAAACTTAAGGCGCCCAACAATGAAAAAGCCTTGGAGTCAATGTCGTGTATTGCCAAAAAGAACAAATTGATAAATGGAATGGTTAAGCCCGCTCCTGTCGCAATCAAAATGGTAGGAAACATAGCTATCCCTATTTTTTTCCATTCGTAGGCTTTTACAAAGGTTCGAATCGGAACTCGATCAGAAATATTCTCTTGAAGGTCAATTTTGGAAATAAACCAAATACTAATAAATCCTAAGCCGCCAAACAGTTTTAACACCACCCCTTCTGTAAAAAAGCTAGGGGCAAGGCTACTAAGCAAATAGTTCAACAAGCCAGAAACAAAAGCTGTCGCACTAAAAACTTGAAAATAAAGCGTTACGGCCTCAGAATGTCGTTCTTGGGGGGTATTCAAAATAATAAAGGGCATTGCTGTTACACTAATACAAATCGTTCCTAGTCCAAACAAAAACACCAAAACATACACAAATGTAGTATAGTTGTATTCTAGTGCAAACAAGACCATTAGCATTAAGCTAGGGCTTACAATGGAAGCAATTCGAAAAAAGTGTATTAATTCCCTTCCTTTTATAAACAAGCCTAAAGGGAAGGCAAATAAAATAATTGCTCCATATTTGTAAGAAACCAAATGGGCTATCTCACTATCGCTATAGCCTAAATCTTTCAAATAAAAATTAAACAAAATAAACAAAGAGGCATCGATCAATTGTATAAAGAATACAGCTCCTATCAAATATAAAATTGGAGCAGGCACTTTAGCAAAATCATTGAGTATTCTTTTTATCATCCTATCTAATCTTCGTAGACTCTACACCTTTCAGTTCTTTCTGTTCAAAAACATAACCTACTTGATGCATCCGCCATTGTCATCTAAAAAAATGAGTATCCTTTCTACCTTTGGGTAGTATCTAATAAGATTAACAGACATCCTTTATAAAGAGTTGAAAATTTAATCCATTCTCCCTAACATTTTAGCTTAAAAAAAAGCATGCTCAGCAAAAATTAAGTTCTACTTGGGTTGACCTAGAATATTTCTTTTATAGTTCTATTTTTCTGTTAAAATTTGTATCTTCCCAGATAGTAAGTTTTGAAAATAAAAAATCATCGTTTTTTGTATCTCTTGGTCGTTCTTTAGCAACTCATCTAATATCCAAAACGGTAAGTTGTACTATAAGCACTCGATTTAATTAGCTACGCTGCTATTGCATCGTCACACTAGAGTTGTCAAAGCCCCTACGGATTAAGAAATACATCAACGCATCAAAATAATTAAAATGGATAAAGAGCAACTATTAGTAGCACTAGAAGATACTTTAATACATTATGAGCAGGCGGAATTAGAAGTATTGTCCAAACAAGCCGTGACAGAATACCCCACAGAAGCATTTGGTTACTACTATTTATCTGAAGCCTTAATTCTTGCCGTTCCTAGTCGCTATAACGAAGCAGAAGTTTGCCTAGCTAAAGCCTTAGAAATAGAGCCTGACAGTATCGATTATATGACTCGTTTTTGTCGTATCAAAGAGCTTCAAGGACGCTTAGAAGATGCTCAGATTATGTGGGGGAAAATTCTCCGAAAAGATCCTAATAATACGAACGCTCTAATTGCTAAAGCTGGTTTTCAACTTAGACAATATCAAGATTATCAACAGGCATTGGATTTACTCAACCAAGCGATACAACTTGATGCCACTAACTTATCCAGTTATTTATATCGGGCTGAAGCATTTAATGGTCTAAGCCAACATGAAGCAGCATTAGGAGATTTAAATATTTTCTTGGAGCAAGAGGAAGCATTTAATGAGGCGGCTATTTCTCTCAAAATAAAAGTACTAAAAGATCTAGGAAGGAACACTGATACCTTCCCTTTATACGAAAGTTTGCTCCAACAGTTGCCCAACAATCATGTTCATCAATTTAATTATGGACAAGAATTACTAAATCAAGAACAATTCTCTAAAGCTGTAGAACATCTGCGCCAAGCCGCTGAATTAGTTGAAGAGCAACATTCTATGTTTTATCGAACTTTAGGAGAAGCTGCACTTTACGCTTTAGAATTAGACCAAGCTATTGACGCTTTACAAAAATGTATTGAATTGAATCCTCAAGAAACAGAAGCCTTCTTAATGTTGATAGAAGCAAAGATAGAGCAAGAGGAATATGCAGCTGCTTTAGCGGATGCTGATCTTCTTTTACAAAAGGCTACAGACGATAAAAGCCTAACAGAACGAGTATTGCTGCAAAAAGGAAGAGCCTTGACAGCACTCAATAAACATCAAGAAGCAGAAGCTACCTTTATGCCCTTGGCAAAAGCTAAAAGTCTGCGCCAAAAAGAAGCTTTTTATGGCTTGGGAATGCTCTATGAAAAGAAAGGAGAAACCAATAAAGCTTATCGATTTATGAAAGCAGCCAAGGCCGCTCATCACCCCTTGGCACAAGAATACATCAAGGCTTATTTTCAAGATTTTTTACAAGATATTCAGACTCGTTCACTCAAAGCCAATGAGGCAGAATTTGCAAAAAATGCAGCCTCTCCCGTACTTCAGAAATTATTTGGCAAACTATGGAAATTTCAAGATTTGGACAGCCAAAAATTGGCTGACCTTCCTACTGAGTATGCCGAAAAAATGAAACTGTCTCTAGCTATGTTCTCTATGGTTTTTACAGAGACAGGCGCTATTCTTGTCGCTGATGACAAAGAGGAATTGTTAACTTATAGAATCAAGAAAGAAGCACCAAGTGGTGTCTTAGTAGAGTTTTTACCATTGGATAATTTCCCTAGTTTTATGGCAAAATTGAGACTTGCCAAGGATGGAATTTCTTTTAGTAAAGAAGAAAATGAGGTAATGTATTTAGCACAACAAGATTTATCCTCTGTTCCTGCACAATTGGTCAATAATTATAAAAAACACCTTCAAAAAGAGAAAGTTGCTTATTTGGGCAATAAAGCGACTGCGATCTTAGATCAACTACTTTAGGTAAAGCCTCAAAAATGATCTATCGATTTGCCTAATCTTTTTTGATACCTTATTTTTTTCCTTATTAACTTAGAAGTTGTAAAAAAAGAGTCCATTGGACAGAACCTATTTACGGTTTTTTCTCCCAATGGACTCTTCTTTTATATACAATTTATAAACTTGCTAAACAGTATTTCGTTTTTCTTTTAGAATAGACTTCCAATCCAACCTTCTTCATCAAAAGGATTTAAATCCCAATTTGTTGGATTTACAGCATCTACAACAGATTGTGCTGCTTGCTCTATCGCCTCTTTCGTTTCTTTAATATAAGCTTTTACTTTTGGATTAACAGAAATATCGTATTTGCCTCCAGTAGTCCCAATATAAGCATATTCCTTTTTGACTAAATCGAAGGTCAAAGAATAACCTGGAGTAGTAGCCGTTAAGAGGTTGATGCGTCCCAATGGATAATAAATCGTTTGTTGAACAACAGAAGTACTAGCCAAATAAGCAGGTACATATTTTAAGATATGATTTGGAATCGGTGTTTCTAAATACAACCTTGCAGACATATCAATATCGACAGTAATCGGTACAACTGTTCCCTGAATAACTGCATTTTTTGAGCTCAATTCAATGCTCGCCAAAGCATTAATTTCTGGACCACCTTCAACTCCTCCTTCAATTGCAACATCCCCAACGACAGGAATGTCAAATCCGATATGAATCCCAACCCCTGCATAAGCTTTTCCAGATAAACCACCTTTAGCAATGGCTCCTAGCCCTTTTCTCTTTCCTGTCAATTTAGCCGAAAAATCAGCTTGTACACTCAAAGCAAGGCTGACACAACCCCACAAAGGACCAATTTTAGCCGTTTGTTTGCCCGTACTAAGCAGTGTGCCTACCCAAGGAGTGTGCACTCTCAAAAAAGCATCAAAAACAGGCCCTACTGTTTTTTCTACTTCTTCTTCTGCTACTCGAATAAACATGATTAGCATTTTGCGCTTAAAGTCTTTGATGATTTTCTTAAATTCAGGGTGATTAGCAACTTGCGCCACCAATTCTTTGAGAATATCTTTTATTTTTCGACCCAGCAAACCACTCTTTAGGGTTTCAAAGGCTGCATCTTTAGCAATTTGAATCAAAATTTTAAGCCCATCCTCCGAAGTTAATCGCTCGATCTCATCTTTAATAATAATTACAGATTCTTTGAACAGACGCTTAGTAAGATTTTTCGCTAATTTTACGCTCCAATGTGGCCCTGTTTTTTGTTTGGTCTCTTGCAATGCTTTAGGAATAAGCGCCTTGGCTTCTTCCTTCATATCCAGCTCTATCTTAATTTTGATTTCTGCCTCAAACTGCTCAATCAATTTCTCGATAAACTCTTCTAGTTTGCCTTCTGCAATATCAATTACTCCATCTTTAATGGTATCCAATACTCCGTCCCAATCACCATCAGCAACACCATCCAGCACCTCTTTTAACTTAGCGGCAATTTCCTCATCTCCGATGTGTTTATCAATGACCTCTCCTGCTTTTTCCTTTGCTCCATCTTTGACCACATCAAGCACACCGTCCATATCTCCTTCACTAGCACGATCAATGGCATCCTTTACCGTCTTTGCAAGGTCTTTATCCTTGATTTCTTTATCAATGATTTCCTGTGCCTTATCCTTAGCAATGTCTTTAAAAACATCTACTACCTCATCTGTTTTACCCTCTGCAACCCCTTCAAAAATATCTTTTGTTTTACCCAATATATCAGGATCAACCATATCCGAAGCAGTAACAGCTTCTTCAAGAGTTTGCTCTACCTCTTTGATTTTTTCTTCTAATTTTTCCAACTGTTTTTCTAACAGTTTAATCAATTGTTTGGTCAAGAAGTTAGATTCCTTAGGCATTTTCCCCAAGATCTCTTGTTTCAATTTTTGTAAACGTTTGAGTTCTTCTTGTGCTTTTCCGAATGCGACTGATTTTGGCATGTCTTATATAGTTTAAGGTTCATTGGAGCAGAAAACAACATCTTTCCTTTGCCAAGAACTAATTTTTCGTAATAAGTGAATTTGATGCTTTGTGGATTAAAATAATGCTTTCAATAATTCTTCTCCACCAGCAATAATTTCAGAAGCGGCATTGGTAATTTCATCCTTAGCCTTAGTAAAATTCTTTTCGATCGAATCCATCTCACTATTAACATAAGCCAACAACTCTTTTAGTGCTTTTACTTCTGCGGTATCTGGTGCCTCTTCCGTTACTTCATTGTCACTAATTCCCAATAGGTTTTCAACCGCAAGCTGTATCTTTTCTAACTTAGGAACCTGATTAAGGATAGAATTGTAGTGCTTTGCAATTTTTTGTTGAATTTCGGCTGTTGCTTCCTCATACACCGCTTTGAAGTCCTCTATTTTATCAAACAAATCGCTTGTAATATCTAAATCTTCCTGAGAAACATTTTTAGATTTAACATTTGGTAAGACAACTTTGGGCAATTGTTCTTTCAAAATACCAGAAATGCCAACGATCAATTCCTTTATTTGATCGGTAGCAGGTTTTTCTGTTTTAGTGGGCTCTTCTGCATTTGCAACAACGTCTTCTCCCTCCTCTTGTGGATCAGCTTCTATCAGCTCCCCAGCCAACACAACAACTGCTTTTAATCCTCCAAACAAAGGTTTTAAGTCCTTTAAAATTTTAGCCCATTTTCCCTTAGGTATTTTAGAATTGGCATTGGGTTCAATATGAACCACTTTTTTTCCTTTTACGAGTTCTATGTAAGCAAAGCCAGCACAAGCTTTCTTAGGAGATTCGGACATGCTCTTATCCAACTTTCCAGCTTTCATTTCCACCTGTTCAAAATGCTTGCTTAATTTTTTATTTTCTCCTAAATCTAAGAAGTGCCCCAAGGTCTTTCCCTTATCATCTACGAAGTAATCCAAAACAAGATGATAGCTAGTTTTTTCACCTAATTTGTTAATTAGTTTCTTAGTCCCCGACTTTGTCAAGGCTTTTGTTTTAGCTGCCTCTAGGTTTTTTACTTTGCTATTATTCTTATCAAAAGCATTAAAATCTGTCTTACTTTTAAACATAGTATATTGTGAGTTTTGGAAAAAATGGCGGTTCCGAATACTAATCTTGTTCAATCTTTTATGCATCCAATGATGCACTATAAAATGATTCTGAACAAATTTAGACGGGCTAATAATACGCCTTTTTTCATAAAAAAACAAGTATTTTTTTCATTTAAACCCCTAATACAGAATATTGTTTTTTAGACTTGTTTAGTTCATTTTTTTTCTTTATTTTTATTAGTTTTTGCATTCTCAATGCTCTTAAATAGGCATAAAAAAAGCGTTTAGGAAAAACCTAAACGCTTTTTTTATGTTGTATAAATAAGGCTCTATCCTTCAATAGAAGATTCTATACTATTTATATCTCCAGCTTCTCCTTCTACATCTGATGCACCAGGGCAATTGTTACAAGGATTTGTTTTGATAGTTGTTGGACGCTTAGATTTAGCATCTTTAATTGTTGGCGGAATGTACTCTATAACAGTAAATTCTGTTCGACGATTTTCTTGATGTTGCTCTTCACTACATTCTATTCCATCATAACAATCATTAATCATCACCTCTTCCCCCATTCCTTTTGCTCTTAGACGACTCTTATCAATTCCATTTTCCATTAAATAACGAACAACCGATTCAGCCCTACGCTTAGACAAACGTTTATTATAACCACGTTTACCACGAGCATCCGTATGAGAGGTTAGTTTTATTTTTGCAGCAGGATAAGCATCTAGAAATGCAACTAGCTTTTTTAGTTCCTTTTTAGCATCAGAACGAAGATTAGCTCGATCATAATCATAATAAATATTAACTAACTGAGCCAATCCTGTTGCTATACTTCTATCATCATCTTTTTCATCATTTGCGGTATAATAATCCGTTCCTCCACCAGATCGGTCAATCTTATAGCTATCGTCACAAAAGACAACTTTAATATCTCCATTATCCATCGCAATAGAATCCTTAATACATTCATCTTCAGGAACACCATAAGGATTATTTGGATCATAATTAGGATCATTAGGATCTAACTCACCATCTACTTTCTCACAATTTTCCCCAAAGCAATACAAAGGAATTGATTTAACAATAGCACCTGCTGTATCAATAACTCCTTTAGCAACAGCAGATTCGCCGCATTCTGTTCCTGTTTTAAACGTCACCGATCCCTTGGTAAAACCAGGTTTAGAAACCGTTACCCGAATATCACAATCCTCTCGAACATCACGGAATTCATACTTACCTTCTGCATCGGTATACATGGATAATTCATCCTGTTCTCCACCACAATAGGACTGCAAACGCACAAGCGCACTATCCACTGGGGAATTGGTTAAACCATCCACAATAGTTCCAGAAACGATAAAAATACATTCTAACTTCAACGGGATTTGAACATATAAAGTCTTGCCAGGAGGTTGATTTTTAGAAGACAAACGTACCGAGTTAGGTTGGTAGCCTAATTTTTCTGCGGCAAAATCACAAGCCTTATTCAAAGGCAATTCCATGATAACCTTACCATCTTGATTGGTCAAAAAGTTTTGCACCTCAGAACAAGGAGTAAATACATCCGCAGCCTCTAAAGGCATTTGTGTATCCTCGTCAAAAACGCTAATTTCAACCGTAACAGATAATTTAGTAAAGGTATAAATATCATCTCCCCCCTTACCTTTTCGGCTAGAAGAAAAATAACCATGTGTTTGTTCAGGATTGATGATAAAACCAAAATCGTCATCTACGGTATTAATTGGATATCCTAAATTGATAGGATCAGTCCAAGCTCCATAGTTTTCTCTAGTTTTATAAATATCCAAACCTCCCATGCCTACTAAACCATTCGAAGCAAAATAAAGTGTGCCACTCTCATGATGAAAAGGAAACACCTCATTTCCCTCTGTATTAACAGTAGGTCCTAAATTAACAGGAGGCGACCAACGACCATCTTCCAAATAAGAAACATATAAGTCATAGCCCCCAAAGCCTCCAGGCATATCAGAAGAAAAAAACAACATTTCGCCATCATCAGAAAGCGAAGGATGCAAAACAGAATACTCATCACTGTTAAAAGGCAAAGAACGAGGTTCTGAATATTTCTTAGGAGCGCCCTTAGATTGATAAACTTTCAATCGAACAATACCATCGTCTGGTTTGTCCATATTAGATCGAGTAAAATAAATTTCGTTGAACTCAGCATTAAAGGTCAATGGCCCATCGTGATATTTAGAACTCAAAGAAGGGCTAAACTTTTCTACTTTTCCATAGTTGTAAATATACTCTTCAGGCTCTCCGATTTGGTTTCTTTTAGTCGTATAAACCTCTGTAAATGGCTTATCGGCCTCATTGCTCCAACGATTAAACTGCTTGATGTGCGCCTTGCGGTCTCTAGCAGAAATAAATACTAAATCATTTTTAAAATAAGCAGGAGCAAACTCATCGTTTTCTGTATTAATTTCATCCACAGGAGTCACCTTATACAGTTTGCCAGAAGCTCTTAAATCCTGTACCACATCTTCCTCGCAAGATTTAATCAACCACATAGCCTGTGTATTGTTGGGCTCAATCTGACTGACATATTTTTCGGCCCAAGTCTTAGCCTCGTTGTATTTACCATTTCTTTGCAATGCTTGCGCATAATACAACCAAGACTTTTGAGGGGCATTAGGCATACGAGAAACCAAACCATACCAATACTCTGTCTCATCTGGGTTTCCAATACGGCGATAACATTCTGCTATGCCTATCATAGCATCGTCATCGTTACCCTTTTCTAAGATACTCAAGTAAAGGTTAATTGCTGCAGTATAGTTGTGCTGTCCCATCAATCGTTCAGCACGATTCAGTTTAGGACGTTGAGCATCTGCTACAGCGCAAAATACCAGTACAATAAAAAGAGTTAGTATATAATTTAGGAATCGCATAGTTCTATTAAGAAAAAGTTATAAGGATCTATATCGTATTTCAGTATATTAACAACTACTAACAAAGCAATAACCAATTAAAAATATAGGGTTGGTTGTTAGCGGATATAATTTTAAAAATTTAAATAACGTGGGTCAATGATTTTGCCTCCATCTTCTAGCTCTTTCGTCTTAAACAAGTCATAGCCCAACATCACCTCATAAGAACCAATCCCTGGTCCCGCCATAGCATTTAAAGGATAATCATAAGCCAACCCAAATCGAATACCATTTTTAAGACGCATTCCCATCCAAAAATCAATAGAATCATAAGAAGACCCTTGACCAATAACCGCTTCAACAGAAGAACGGAAAGATGTTCCAATCCAAAAACGCTTCATCAACAAAATCCCCAAATCAACATTAAATTCAGTAGGAGCCCCTACGTCATTTTGGCTATTTTTTGCAACAAAAAGACCAACATTTTTTAGTAAAAACGATGGTCGAATTACAAAATTGTCATTGATTTTAATAGCACCACCAAACGTCAAATAGTAATGACGGTACTCTTGAGAAATTGGCAGGTTCTGATTTTCTGTTTGTGTACGAGCACGCATGGTATTAGACCAAAGCTTGGGAGCAGAAATACCAACATACCACATTTTAGAATACAGATAAAGCCCTGCTCCAAAATTGGGCAACCAAATGTTTGGCGTTAAATTTTGAAAAGAAGGATCGTTTGTATCATCTAAATTTAGGTCTGAATAATTTGCCGACCAATTTCCAACACCTCCAGAAATACCAATATTCAAATAGATAATTCTATTTTTCTTTTTAGGGTTGTTTAACCTCAAACGATAGCTAAAGGTAACATAACCTGTAAAGGTTCTAGTTGCTCCAATCTGATCGTGTCCCAAATAGCCTCCGACAGAAGCATTTTCATTTTCTTTGCCGATTTTGAGTGGAGAATGAATCGAAAAATGTTGGGTCAACGGAGCCCCTTCTAAACCAAACCATTGGTGCCTGTGCAACAAGACCATATCCAATGCTCCAGTAGTTCCTGTAATTGCAGGATTAAAAGGAAGGGGATTAAACATGTATTTGGTGAACATGGCCTCTTGCTGTGCATTTGCAACAGTCCCCATAGTCCATACAACCAACGTGAGTAATATAAATCTTTTCATAAGCTATCTTTTAATAAATAGTTAGGTTGTTATACCTTATTAAAATGACACTAATTCGTTAAGGAAATAAAATTAGTTCATTTTTAATTGTGATAAAATGTATTCTAAATCAATGTTTTCAAAAAAGGAACGCAACATTCATTCTTTTAATTAGTTACATTTTCGAGCACAATCTAGCTTTGGGGAAATCCCTAACAATATCTCTCACAAAATCCATCCATAATACAACTTAGATTTAAATAAGTGTATGCTTTCATTTGCTATGAAAATACCATCAGTACGAATCTACTTTATTAAAGCATTTTCTTAAAACTTTAGTATCGACAAAAATAGGATTCTTTTTTTAGAATTTAAGGCTTCTCTTATAGAATTGTAAAAAACTCTTGAAATTCACGGCAAAATACAAACTTCCCTCGAATATTTAACTATAAAGTTCATAGTATTATCCACAAAAAAAGAGTGATCTTCCAATTACAAATTTTAAAAAAGTCTTCTCCGATTAACATTCCCTGCTCTCTGCTAAGTAAGTGGTTCGTTCAAATCGTTTATTTTCAATTTAATTCTTTTCAAAATGGCTCGTTTATGCATAAAAATGCGGCTTTCATCATTATAAATAAAGCACTAGAACTTTTATTTGCACAAAAAACACCATCTTTGTCTCAATGATTTAATCCAAAAATAATGAACACATCTATCTTACTCGAAATTCAATATCTAGGGCCAATACAATATTATTCGAAATTTGTAAAGTATCCTAACCTCTATATTGAACAGCACGAAAACTACAGAAAAGGCTCATTTAGAAACAGATGTTGCATTGCAACCGCCAATGGTGTAGTCCCGCTAAGTATTCCATTGCTCAAAGGAAAGCACCAACAAGCAAATATCCGAACGGTGGCAATTGACAACAGCAAAAATTGGCAAACTATACATTGGCGCAGTATAAAAACTGCCTATGGGAATAGTCCATTTTTTGAGTATTACCAAGACGATTTTAGCCTAATCTATCAAAAGAAGTACGACTTATTGTTTGATTTCTGTCTAGATTTGCAAGAACTTGTTCTTAATAGTTTACAAATAGCGCCCTCCATTCAATACACAACTGCTTTTAACAAAGCTACCGATGAAACGGTGACAGATTTTAGAAACTGTATTTTACCCAAAAACTATACTGCTCCTAAAGATTCTGATTTTAAAATCATCCCTTATCCTCAAGTATTTGAAGATAGATTAGGCTTTGTAGCAAATCTAAGCATCTTAGATCTCTTGTTTTGTACTGGACCTGAGGCGATTTATTATTTGCAAATGAATATTCAATAATTATTAGGTATATGGTTTCTACTAACATAAAGTAACCTTACCCCTATCGTTCTTTGGCAAAGAAAATCTATCTCCCTTCTTATTTCCGACTTCATCGTCCCAATAATTTTTTTATTGTTTAATTTTTCGTTTAACAACAACAAACAGTATTATGAATTTTCAAAAATTAAGTAGTCTACACGCTATTATATATCTATTTTTGGTTTGCCACCTAATTGCATGTGCCCCACAGGCTAACAAAAAAACAGCCTCTCAACAACGTCCTGGTTACCAATTGCTATCAAAAAAAGAAGCCAGCAAATGGGTCATCATAGACGAAAAAGAAGACTTTTTCAGCAAAGTGGCTAATTTAGAGATGTCTATTCAATTAAAACAAAACCTAGAGGAGCAACCTAGAGCAACCGTATTAGAACAATACAAAAAAATGCTACAAGAGGACTTAATGGAATTTTCGAAAGAAGAAAAAGAAGTTACTCAGAAAATTTTTGACAAAGCATTAGAATTGTGTTACAAGGTTGACCCTAATCTTAAGTTGCCCGAAATTTTTCTAATCAAAACAAAAGGCAAGTACTATGGTGCCTCTGTTTTTTATACTAGAGATAATTCTATTATTATCCCTGCTCCCATGCTAAATATGGATAAAGATGCTAATAATGAAACATTCTTATCCACTATGATTCACGAGATTTTTCACATCTATTCTAGATATAACAAAGACAAACGAGATGCATTGTACCAACGTATTGGTTTTGAAAAATTACCCAACTTAAATCTTTCTGAGTTCTTAAAAGAACGTGTCCTCTACAACCCTGATGGGGTTGACTTGCGCTATGCAATAACAGTAAAAGATCCCAAAACCAATAGAACGTTTAAAGCAATTCCTGCCATCTATTCTAGATACAAAAATTACCAAGCAGAAATGCCTGCTTTTTTTGGCTACCTAACCTTCCAATTGTTTGAAGTTAGAGATCGTGCAGGACAATGGTCGGTTGTTAACAAAGATGTCGGTTATTCTATTGATGATATTAGTGGTTTTTGGGAACAAGTAGGAAAAAATACACAGTATAATATTCATCCCGATGAATTGTGTGCCGATAATTTTGTCATCTTAGCGTTGTCCAAGGAAAATGGAGGCAAAAATTTAAACGCATTAAGTAAAGAAGGACAGCAATTAGTCAAAGATTTAGAGGCAATTATCCTCAAATAAGGTGCAGCAAAACCAATTGGATAAAGTTCCAATAACGAGTCTTTATCCAATTGGCTACTGCTTCTATTTTGGAGCATAAAAATTAAAATTTATATTTTTTTTCAAAAAAAACTTCAAAAAATTTGCAACTTCATAAAACTGTCCTATCTTTGTGCTGCTCTTAAAGGAAGAGATTATATAAATAGGGTGATTAGCTCAGCTGGTTCAGAGCATCTCGCTTACACCGAGAGGGTCGGGGGTTCGAATCCCTCATCACCCACTATTTAAGATTTTGCTATTTTACATTCCTTTAGGGTGATTAGCTCAGCTGGTTCAGAGCATCTCGCTTACACCGAGAGGGTCGGGGGTTCGAATCCCTCATCACCCACCTTAAGCTTCTACTTAAAAAGTAGAAGCTTTTTTTATTTTAGCTCCTCCCCCCAACAATTGAAGAATAGCTATTATAGAAATAGATAGTTTTTTGTACTTTTAGATTAGTATACCAAGGAGTAATCCAAAAACTCCATATTCAACTTTCCGAAACATTTCATTGGCACCATAACCACCCAAAATAAGCAAGCTTGTATGTCAGTAGATAATTATAAAACAAAAGCCGAAAAAAGTAAAGCCCAAAAAGCACGAAAAAAGGGAAGACTTAGATTTTTACTCAAACTTATTGGCGGAAGTATCTTAACTGCCTTAATTGGTTTAATTATCGTTGCAGCTCTCTTTGAAAAGCAGATTGCCGAAATGGTTATTGGGGCACTCAACAAACAACTAAAAACAGAGTTGCATGTTAGTGAAGCTAGCTTATCCCTAATTTGGAAATTCCCTCAAGCAGCCGTTTATCTAAATGACGCTCAAATTGAAGGGACAGGAGGACAGGAAGAAAAGCTACTGGATGTTGGGAGCATTTCCTTACAATGTAGTACTCTTGGATTATTAATGGGGAATTATAACTTTACTTCTATTGCTATCAATAATGGGGCGTTATTCATTTATAGTGACAAAAAAGGCAATGTTAATTATGATATTTTTAAACCCTCCGAAAAAGCTACCACTTCTGAAAGTACAGATCTAAATTTATCGATTTCGAATGCGACACTATCCAATGTTGCCATCCATTATGTTGATGAAGCATCGAGTTATGACATAAAAGTTAAAGCCAAATCCGCTTATTTTGAAGGAGATTTTATCATAGACAATGTTCTGAATGAAAACAAACATACGATGACGAGTTATGCGGAATTGTATTCAGAGTATATCACGGTTGGAGAGACCACCTATATGAAGGGAACAGACCTGGCTTATGATGGTGCAGTGGATTTAGATTTAGCGGCCGAGATTTATTCTTTTGAACGCATCAAATTATACATTCAGGGCAACGAGTTTAAGGTGAATGGATCAATTGCCAAGGCTGAAAAAGGCACAGAATACAATATGGTTTTTGATAGCGAAAATGCTTTATTGGGTTCTTTATTACAACTAATTCCTGAACAATTCGCAGCAACCTTAGGGCAATTCCAAAGCAATGGAAAATTATCGTTTGATGCTAGAATCAATGGCATTGCGACCAAACGAAATGCACCAATTATTGAGGTCAAATTTGGTCTTAAGGATGGTAGAATTACCCACCCTAATATGGAGGGGAGTATGAAAAATGTAAATTTTGATGTACACTTCACCAATGGCAATGGAATTGATGACCAAACCGCTAAACTCAATTTAATTGATTTCCAAGCACACTTAAATAATCAACCCATCAATTTAAGTTGGGAAATGATTGGGCTAGAAAACCCCACCATTAATATGGGCTTGGATGGGAAAATTCCACTCAATGCAGTCTACGGATTTTTTGGAGAGCAGGTAACAGAAGGAAACGGCTGGCTTGACATCGCCAAATTGTCCCTAAAGGGACGCTTAAAGGATATGATTTCTATGTATCGAATCCCACGAGTACAGTTGGATGGTTTGATTAATTTTGAGCAGGCTTATTTACTGGTTAATGACATTCCTGCTACTATAGAATCGGGGCAATTGTCGCTAGAAAATAACACCTTTAATGTCAGCAATGTCACCCTAAAAACCAGTGAAAGTGATGCGGTTTTAAATGGAGAATTTCACAATGTACTGCCTGTTTTATTATCGGATTCGCTAAACTCTCAAAATGCAAAATTGACCTTTCAAGCTTCTTTGCATGCTCAAAAAATGGATGTAGACGAATTATTGGCCATTGGCAGTGGGCATTCTACAGAGGAAATAGAAGCCGCTCCCCTAGCCGAGCAAGACTCTCTAACTAAAGAAACTTACGAAAGTAGGGAACATCGTACCTCTTTCCTAAAAGGAAGCTTTATTACCAATATTGTAAACTTTAAATATGGTAATGTTTTGGCGCAAAACTTTAATGGAGAGGTAGAGTTTAACAATAGTACCATGCAGCTCAAAGGGGTAAAAGTAGATGCGATGGATGGGAAATTTGAACTCAATAGTAAAATTCATTTTGAAAAGGAACCTCGAGTAGAATTATTTCTTGATTGCGACAACATCGACATTCAAAAGTTCTTGGAACAACTCGATAATTTTGGACAAGAGGTACTAACCGCTGATAATTTACGAGGTCGTCTAAAATCCTTAATCAAAGTCAACTTATTTTTAGATTCTTTAGGAAACTTTAAGCACGATGATCTATTTGTAGTAGCAGATGTTCGGGTAGAAAATGGCGAATTAATCAACTTGAAGCTCTTAGAAGGCTTTTCTGGTTTTATCAAAATGAGAGATTTACAGCACATTGTATTTACAGAATTAACCAATCAATTTAAGATTGAGCACGGTAAATTTATACTGCCTGCTATGTTTATTCAAAGCAATGCCTTAAATTTAGTAGTAGGTGGAGAATATGGTTTTAATCATGACTTAGACTTTAAGCTAAAAATTAATGCAGGGCAAGTCATTGCCAATAAATTTAAAAAGTACAACCCCAACAAAACGGCTATTAAAGCACGGCAAAAAGGGTTATTTAATATTTATGCCCATATCTATGGTAATTTATACGAAAATTATTCGTACAAAATTGGCCCTAAACACAGCAAGCGATTCTTGGAGGCTCAGTTAAATCAAAACTTACCTGCACTCACCAATACCTTGCGAGCTGAATTTGCTAAAAATACCAACAAAGAAGCGAACCAACCCATTATTGCCCCCTTGGCTCAACCCAAAGAATGGGAAGATATACCTGAATATGAAGGAGAAAATACAGAAGAGGAATATATAGAAGGGTTCTAGCAATAACACCTTAAACAAATGGGGGGATTTAGTTTTTAAACAAAGAAATAGGATGAATAAGAATCGTAAAAAAACGCCCAATCAAGAACGTTCAGCAGTTGGACTTCCACTAGAAAAAGTAGGTCTATTTTTATTGTTGCTAAGTCTCTCCATGCTTTTTCTAGCCTTTTCTATTGGTTACGTTTTTACTCGATCCCAAACTAGTGCAACTGGCGTTTATCTACCTCCTATTTTCATCCTAAATTCTTTTATTCTTTTGGCAAGTAGTTGGGCCATGCACCAGGCAAATAAAGCCTACAAAGCAGACAATACAGCTGGTTATCAAAAAGCACTAACCACAACAATGCTCTTAACAATTGTTTTTATGGGAGCGCAAGTAGTGGGTTGGTTTTATTTTCGGACTCAACTTATTGGGGATAACATTGGAAATGGAGTACACTATTTGTATGCGATTTCTGGGTTGCATTTTGCCCATATTGCTGGCGGGATTCCTTTTTTAGCCATATTTCTGTACAACGCCTACAACAAAATGCGGGAGCCCATGACCGTTTTATTATACTTTGCGGACCCCGTCAAACGAATGCGCTTAGAATTGCTAACTATTTATTGGCATTTCTTGGATGGTTTATGGATATTTTTAGTGCTGTTTTTTTTATTGAATAGACTATTTTAGCACCAATCACTAAACCTGATAAGTAGCGTGATAACTTTCTAAATTATGCAAAATTCGTTCTCGAACAATGGTTTTTAAATGCTCTAAATCATCCAAAGTCATTCCTTGCGTAGAAATCGGCTCATCCCAAACACAATGCACCCAAGCAGGCTTACCCAAAAACGGTTTTTTGGGAGTTGATACTCTATCCGAGCCACAAATCGTCAAAGCAAGAATGGGTTGCTGAGTCTCTATTGCCAATTTAAAGGCTCCATCATAAAAATCCTGTAACAATTCATTGGTTTTATTTCGAGTCCCCTCTGCATAAATATGAATAGAATGTCCTGAATCAATGTGCTTTTTCATTCTAGCAAAAGTTTGGCGGCGGCTTTCTTTGCTTTTTCGATCTACATAAACATGCATATTCCTAGCCAAATAACCAATAATAGGGAGCTTGTCTACTTCTTGTTTTGCCAAAAAAGAAAATGGCACGGGTGCTGTTGACATACAAAGCGGAATGTCTATAATAGATAAATGATTACTAACCAAAACATAAGCCTGTCCTTCATGATTTGCCTTTTCTAATCCTTCTGATGTTACACGAACCAACATAGCAGCCAGCAAAGATTTCCCCCACCATTTGGTAACAACATACGCTGCATAGGGGGCTTTTTTTTCATCCAGAAAATTAAAAATAAACAGATAACAAATTAGCGCTACTAGACCTATCAATACTGTAGCCAAGCAACACCAAGCAAACCAAATGCGTTGCATAAGCACAACAATTGCTCTTAATGGAACAGGTAAAGATTTAGTGTCAAATGTCTGCATAGTTGTATATTTTTAGAACAAAATGGGTTAAAAGAGTTGTCCGAATAAAGTTTTCAATGCTATTTAAGTAAGTATCTTGCATCGTTACTTATTTTTGACTTATACAAGAACAAAAAATACTAAACAGTTATACAAAGATATATAATGTAATTTATAACACCCAAGTGATTGAATAAATTCCCTCCTTTCTCAACTTCAACTTTAACTATTAGGTTAATAATAAACCTTTATTTAGTCCCTTTAGTACATCAAAAACAGATGCCAACTAAAAAAATGTAACCTTTTGTTAAAGTTCCGTTAAGGCTATTGATCGCTTTACTTAAGAATAGTTTACCCGAAGATCAAGGCGATTATTTATTCTCCTTTGAATCAACAATTTTGATGATCATTAGTTGCCACTAAGTGCTAAACGAAACAACTTCCTATGAAATATGTATTCTACTTGATTTTTTTATTGTGTTATTGCCCTTCCATTTATGCCCAACAAATCATAGAAACGGATACAATTTTTACCCTAAAAATACGCAAACGCATTCCCAAGCCTTCTTTTTCTCAAGCACTTGCTTTGCCCAAAACAGCCACCTCCTGTGACTGCCCTAGCAATGAGACTCGCCCCCTAACTAAACTAGGTTGCCAACATCCAGATACTATTGCTGTTTGTAAGGTCGTTATTACTGAATTTGATATTGCTATGATCCCTGAAAATGGAGACGCTTTGGTGATCAAAGAGGTAAAGGGCAGCTTTTTAAATAGTAAGGCATTAAATTTTATTCGAAGTCGCCATGGCAACAAAGCCTTTATCTCTTATACCAATATCAAAGGGATGACCCAAGATGGAAAAGAAGTGGTTGTTCCTTCTTTTGGTACTCAGACTCCCAACCGCAGAGCCAATAGATCCTATAATTCTATTTATACCTATTTGAGCAATATTAATTCAACTGAAACCCAAGTACATTCTTTTGAACTCTCTGCTTACAATTCTAATAATCAAATGGTTTTTAGGCAAAGTTATCAGAAAGACTCTTTTGATAGAAATGCAATGCGCCCAGATGCTGTTCGTTATGTATTCAAAAATATTCGAGCAACGCACTATAGCGGTTTTAAAGTAGAAATTGATAATTTTGAAATCGAAAATATAGATGCCCCTATTGAACAAATGTTGTCCAGCAACAATTAAACATTTTCTAAACCTCTCCTTTTCCGCATCAGATTAGTTCGGCTTCGCTTTCCTATTTTTCCCTTTGCTATATAATATTAGATGCTAACATAGGGGTGCGCCTCTATTAATTCATCTTATAAATAAGATGGTCACTAGGGCTATTTTGTTTATTTTCATTCATTGAACATATATATAAATAAACAAAAACAAATAACAATAAAGTTTATACTACTAAAAGTCAACTATTTAATATCCTACTCATTAATTAAAATCAATCTTAATGGCTAAAGTTTGTATAAATCTTATTATTTTTGCGTTGTTTTTAAACCTTATACCTCTTTATCTTGTTTGATTATCTATTTTTTTAATTCAAACCAAACAAAATAACGCTTCAGGTAAAAGAAAAATGTTCTATAATAAATGCAAAACCACTGTTTTGTAGTTATTATTTTCAACTAAGTTTGTTTTGGTTGCCCTCAATTGAATTTGAGAATCTAAACAACTTATCATCAAAACTTATTAAAAATGTTGAAGTACAAAGCTGATCTAAAAACACTCCTATTCATGACAATTACCACTTGTTTGTTTGCATTCATGTGGGTATCTTGGAATAATGCCGATAGCATTTTATGGACAGGGGGTAAATTGGTATTTGCTGGGTTATATATCTGGCATTTATTTATGGCAGTAACGGTTTCTGTAATCGCACACAATACCATGCATGTATCAATATTCAAATCGGAGCCTCTTAATCGATTAATGGAATATTGGATTACCTTGTTTTATGGTACCCCTGTATTTGGTTGGATTCCTACACACAATCGCAACCATCACAAACACAACAACAAAGAGCCTGATTACACAAAAACTTACCGTTTTACAGAGCGAAACGAATTGTGGGTATTATTGTTATATCCTTTTGTTAGTAATTACTACCAAAGTCTTGCCAACAAAGAATTTTTGCAAGAGCGTTATCGCAAGAACCGTAAGGAATTTTGGTTATTTATTTCTCAGATTGTAGTGCTATTAGCTTGGGTAGGTACGTTTTTGTACCTTAACTGGGTAGCTGCTTTATTTTTGGTTATTATACCGCATCAAGCTTCTTTGTATACCGTTGTTGTCTTTAACTTTGTACAACATGTTCATGCTGATGAAGAGTCAGAGTACAACCACTCTCGTAATATTACAGCCTCTCATATCTTTTCGCTAAACTGGTTTTTGTTTAATAATGGCTATCACACGGTTCATCATATGAACGCCAATATGCACTGGAGTTTAGCTAAAGAGGCACATGAAAAAATGGAACACAAAATTGATCCCGTCTTAAATGAGTCTTACTTCTGGGGATACATTATAAAAGCTTATTTTCTAGCTCCTTTCTCAAAGCGTTTTAGAACAAAATCAATGCGTTTAGAAAGAAAACAACTAGAAGCCAACCAAGGGAAACCTAATATGGGCGTAAAAAAAGCAGCAACAGCACATTAAGCGCTATTGCATTAAAAAAAATACAAGTCATCCCGAATTTTTTCGAGGATGACTTTTTTTTTAGGTTTAGGATAATAAAAATAGGAATTTCTTTAAATTTAAGTTGCAACGAAAACGATAGCCACCTATTTACCAACGAAGTATAAAAGAAAAGAATGAATAATAATATACTTGATGAGGGGGCTTTTATAGAAAATGAAGCTCCCAAAAAAGAAAAACAAGCCTATAACTATAGGGAAGTTTTTTTCCCTTTAAGCTTATTTGTTTTATTCGTCTGGGCAACGTATTATTGGCTCAATCATAGCGAGAGCTTCATAGAGAATTATCTCTTAGGGCAAGAAAGCTTTGTTAATACTTTTTATACAAGAGGAAATATAAATAACGACAAGCTTTGTAATTGGTCGTGGGGATTGTATCTGTTTACTTTAACACTCGGAGAGCTCATTCTAGTATTAATCTGGGATTTTAGACGCATATATCTTTGTATTGATTACAGGCTGTATCTATTAAATTTTGTAAAAGGAATCATGTTTCTTATGTTGTGGCATAATGCGCATATATTAACATCTGTGTTAATTGTTTTTGTTTTCTTGTTAATCTTTAGTGTAACCATACAATTCCTAGCAACTGATGACTTTCTAATCTAGGTAGATCTGGAATAGTAATCTATTCTCTAGCCTTTTGCTCTCTCCCCTATCCTTTCAGCTTCCAAAGAAACAAAATTAAGCTTCCTTTTTCAATAAAAAATCATCAAATAGTGAACAAGATCATTATTTTGCGTAATAAAAAGTCCAAAAATTAACTTTTTTCATCCATTTTATGCGTATCTTCGTATAAGAAGTACATTTAAGACAATCTTACTAAGCTAATTATCAATGGATCAACTGCTCCATCTTTTGGAAAATGACAACCAAGCAACGACACAACGACTATTTGTCACCGTAATTGTGCCTGTTGCCTTACCGAAACTTTATACGTACAGTGTACCACTTCATCTCAAAGATTTAGTGCAGGTAGGTTATCGTGTTGAAGTGCAATTTGGGAAAAGCAAACTTTATTCTGCTTTGATCTACCAAATTCATCAAAATGAACCCGACAACTATGTTCCCAAACCCATTCTCAATGTATTGGACACTGAAGCTGTTGTTACCCCAAAACAATTCAAGTTATGGGAATGGATGAGCCAGTATTATGCTTCTACAATGGGCGAGGTGATGAACGCTGCTTTGCCTGCGGGACTCAAACTAGCTAGTGAGACAAAAATTGTTTTAAGACCTGATTTTGAAGAAGAGGATTTTGCCACCAATACCTTAAACGATAAGGAATACACCATTCTTGAAGCCTTATTTAATCGGGTAGAATTATCCATTGCTGAAATCCAAGCATTGATTAATCAAAAGACGATTTATCCATACATCAAAAGCTTAATGGAAAAACGGCTTATTTTTGTAAAAGAAGAACTTAAAAATAAATACAAAAGCAAAAAAGTAGACATGGTTTGCTTAGCGGAACCTTATCAAAGCGACTCCACTAAGCTAAAAGACGCATTTGAAATCATTGGCAATAAAGCAATTCGCCAAGCAGAAACACTCATGGCTTATATTCAACTGAGCAAAGAAATGGAAGAGGTACCCAAAACGGCACTCTACGATCGAGCTAGAATAAGTTCTGCTGGTTTAAAAAAACTCTTAGAGAAAAATATTTTAGAAATTTATAAAAAAGAGATTAGCCGTTTGAGTGAATACAACGGTGAAGTTATTGGCAATTACAAACTGTCCAACGCACAAGAACAAGCACGGGTAGAAATCAAAGAAGCCTTTGAAGAAAAGAATGTTGTGCTCTTACATGGAGTAACAGGGAGTGGAAAAACACAAGTTTTTGTAGAATTGATGGAGGAAACCATTGCGCAAGGAAAACAAGTTCTTTATTTATTGCCTGAAATTGCCTTAACTGCTCAAATTGTACAACGCCTCCAAAAACATTTTGGCGACCAGATCATTGTTTATCATTCTAAATTTAATAACAATGAGCGAGTAGAAATTTGGCAAAACTCACTCCATGGTACTCCCATTATATTGGGAGCACGTTCTGCGTTATTTTTGCCTTTTTCGGATTTAGGGCTTATCATTGTTGACGAGGAACATGATCCTTCTTACAAACAAAATGACCCTTCACCTCGATACAATGCTAGAGATACTGCTGTTTTTCTATCTTACCTCTATCAAGCAAAAACACTATTGGGAACAGCAACCCCCTCACTAGAAACCTACTATAATGTGCAACAAAACAAGTATGGTTTAGTAGAACTTAATAAACGGTTTGGTGCTGCAACATTACCCGATATTAGTATTGTAGATGCTGGTGAAGAAACCAAGAAAAAACGGATGAAGTCGCATTTCACTCCTCAATTATTAAAGGCAATAGAAGAAACCTTGGGCAATGGGGAACAAGTGATTTTATTTCAGAACCGCAGAGGCTACGCACCTGTATACAGTTGCAATACCTGTGGTTGGACTGCTGATTGTGTGGATTGTGATGTTAGTTTGACTTATCATAAATTTAGCAATGATTTGCATTGTCACTATTGTAATCATCATCGAAAACTGCCTAAATCTTGCCCTGCCTGTGGCAATCACAGTTTAGTGATTAAGGGCTTTGGGACAGAAAAGATTGAAGATGAGCTGCAAATTTACTTACCAGATGTCAAGGTAGCACGAATGGACTGGGATACTGTAAAAGGAAAACATGGGCATGAAAAAATCATTGCGACTTTTGCCAATAAACAAGTAGACATTCTTGTAGGCACCCAAATGGTTACCAAAGGTCTGGATTTTGACAATGTAGGTTTAGTGGGTGTACTTAGTGCAGATCAAATGTTACATTTCCCTGATTTTAGGGCAACAGAACGAGCGTTTCAACTTTTGTTGCAAGTAAGTGGTCGTGCTGGTCGCAAGCAAAAAAAAGGTCGAGTATTGATCCAAGCCTACAAAATGGATCACCCTGTATTGCAAGAAGTCCAAAAGGGCAATTTTCAGAATTTTTTCCAGCGGGAATTAAAAGAACGTAGCGATTTTGGCTACCCCCCTTTTCATCGCTTAATAAAGGTTCAATTAAAACACAAAAAACCTGATATGGTAGAGAAAGCTGCTAAGTTTTTTGCAGAATGCCTCCGCACCAAATTAGGAGATCGAATTTTAGGACCCGCAACGCCAGGTATTTCTAGAATTCGAACCTATTATATTCGTGACATTATTATAAAATTGGGAAAAAATTCAAAGCAGTTAGATTATACCAAACAATTAATTAATGATGTACAAAATCATCTAAAAGCTCAAAAGGGATTTTCTACCATTCGACTAATCGTTGATGTAGATCCTTATTAATTCAATTCTCTTAACAACTAGAACCATGCGTCCAAAAAAAATTATTCTTATTGGTGGTGGCTCGGCGGCATTAATGGCAGCCGAAATGCTCTGTGCTATGCATGAAGTTCATATCTATGAAAAAGGCAAAACAATTGGGCGTAAATTTTTAGTGGCAGGAAATGGTGGTTTTAACCTGACCAATGCCGCTACAGACAAAGCCCTCTATCAACAATATACCAATCATCCCATTCTTCAAGATGCCTTATCAAAATTTGATAGCGTAGCAATGCGCAAGTGGCTTGACAAACTGGGTATTCCTACTTTTGTGGGCAGTAGTGGTCGGGTTTTTCCCGAAAAGGGAATCAAACCTATTCACGTTCTCCAAAAGATAAAAGATAAACTGCTAAAGCAAGGGGTAAAGATCCATTGCCTACATGAGTTTATTGGTTTTGATGCCTCACAACAACCTATATTCCAACACCAAGATCAAAAAATTGTTGTACAAGCAGATGCCTATATCTTTGCTTTAGGAGGAGCTTCTTGGTCTATAACAGGAAGTAATAACAAATGGAAACCTATTTTTGATGAAATCAAGATTCCTACTATCAATTTCCAAGCTTCCAATTGTGGCGTAGAGGTAGATTGGGCAACCAATTTTAAGACCACTTATGCTGGTTCTCCCCTAAAAAACATACAAATTTTAATTGGACAAAAAGTAGTTAAAGGCGAAGCTTTAATTACGGACTATGGTTTAGAGGGAAATGCCATTTATCCTCTAGTACCTGCTATACGAACGGCATTGAGAAAGCATCAAAATGCTATTTATATCGATTTCAAACCTCATAATTCTCACCAAAGCTTACTCAATCGCATAAAAGGAAAACGTCTAAAAACCAAAAACTACGCCTATGAATTTAAGCTAAGCAAAGCCCAACTTGCCCTCATCAAACAGTTTACCACTAAGGAGGTCTATCTGGCTCCTGAACGCTTTATTGAGGCGATCAAACATTTGGAGGTACCCATCCAAAAGTTAAGACCTATTGAAGAAGCCATTTCTACCATTGGAGGGATTTCATTAAGTGCTTTGGAGGCTAATTTTTCACTACAACAATATCCTAATTTATTTGTCATTGGTGAAATGCTTGATTGGGATGCGCCCACTGGTGGTTTTTTATTACAAGGCTGCTTTTCTACTGCTGCCACTTGTGTTGAACATCTTAATTCATCTATATGATACAATCTAAAATGAACCTATTGGTTGGTTGTGCTTTGTTTTTTATCGGTGGGCTTTTAAGTTGTCAGACTTCTACCCAAGAAGAAACTACTGCCCATTTAACCAACGAGCAACTGGTGGTTAAGCATCCTGTATTCAAAAATGGGGATATTATTTTTCAAACTTCTAATTCTAGCCAAAGCAAAGCGATCCAACTCGCTACCAATTCTCCCTATAGTCATGTAGGGATTATTTATCAACAAAACGATGAATATTGGGTTTATGAAGCCGTCGAACCTGTTCAACTTACCCAATTAGCAACTTGGGTCAAACGAGGTAAAAAAGGACATTATGTTGTCAAACGATTAAAAGATACCACGATTTTAACCCCTTCGGTACTTAATACAATGAAAAGTATCGGTCAACGATATAACGGAAAGCACTACGACCTTTATTTTGAGTGGTCGGACGAAAAGATCTATTGTTCTGAATTGGTTTGGAAAATCTACAAAGAAGCAACGGGTCTTTCCCTAGGCAAGCTGTCCCGCTTATCCGATTTTGATTTAACACACCCAACCGTTCAGAAAAAAATACAAGAACGATTTAAAAGAGCTATTCCCCTAGATGAGAAAGTCATTTCTCCTGCGTCCATTTTTAATTCTGATTTACTCACCACAATTTATTCTCAACACTAATTCAGCTATTATGAATAGACTGTAAGTTTTTATCTTGAAAAAAAATAATGCCTATGAATTTTGTAGCAATTGATTTTGAAACAGCTACCTACCAAAGATATAGCGCCTGTGCTATAGGACTTGTTACGGTTGAAAACAGTATCGTCACCGATAAATTTTATACCTTAATTCAGCCGCCTGGCAATCTTTATACTTGGCAAACCATAAAGGTGCATGGTATACAACCCCAAGAAACGATTAACCAAGCCAATTTTTTGGACTTTTTCCCGCAAATTATCAAGCGTTTGGAAGGCAAAACAATCGTGGCACACAATGAGTCTTTTGACAGAAGTGTTATGAAAGGAACTATGGCTTATTATGGTTTGGATTATGACGATTACAACCTTGGAAAGCGTTGGGAATGCACCTGCAAAATATACCGTGCAAAAGGATACAAGCCTGCTAAATTAAGCGCCTGTTGTGCTAGAAAGGGCATTGAATTAAATCATCACCATGCTTTGTCTGATGCAGAGGGTTGTGCCCAACTTTACTTATTAAAATAAATATTTTGGATTGCATTCCGTTGTTTTCCAGCTTGGTTGACTCACTAAAATATTCAGGAATCTCGTACAATCCATCAAGGGGAATGTTAGCTGCTTCTATTTGCTGAGCTTATGTTGTTTTAGATGGCGGAATGCATCATATACCCCATTAAAATTTATTTTTTTATAATAAATAAGTTATTTTACTAATCAATCTATTTTATTTAAAATTCTAAAACACTTAAACACTATGAATTTGACCGATCAACTAGACAGTGGAATGAATACAGAGCTTAGTATTAGTAACGAAGCACAACAGTTCTTATTAACCGCTTGTAAATGGGCTAAATTTTTATCTATTGTTGGTTTTGTATCACTTGGCTTCCTTGTTTTGGCAGCAATAGGGATTACCTTTGCAGGATCTAGCCTACCTGGTGATCCATTTGAAGGAATGGGATTTTTTATCGGATTTATGTACTTGCTCTTTGCTGGCTTCTATTTCTTCCCTATACTTTATTTCTATCGTTTTTCTGTCATGGTAAAACAAGGTATAGAAACTACATCCACCGATTTGATTACAAGCGGTTTTGAAAACCTAAAATCTTCTATTAAATTTATTGGCGTGCTTACAGCCGTTGTTCTAGCTTTTTACCTATTTGCCTTATTGCTCGGCTTGATATTTGGGATAGGAGGCTCCTTCTAAGTCAAAAAATACTGTTTTTCACAACAGAATGATATTATAATTTACACCCCGAATTTTAAGCATTAGAATTCGGGGTATTTTTTTCTTTAGCGCTCTCTTAACAGGTTAAACCCAAGCACATAAAAAGCTGATTTTCAAAAATCAATACATATACCCTTTCATTATACCCATAATTACAAGTATTGATTTAAGCACTTAATTGTTTTTTAACCTTTTCCCAAACCTCCTTTACCAAAGGGGTTTACCAGTATAAAATGCTGTTCTGTATGCTATAAAAAATCAATGATTTTTTATAAAAAGTGGTTTTTTATTTTTAACTTAACATATAGGCAAACCTTCTTATACGGCCTATCTCTTTACTTTATCCGTATACCTTAGATTATTTTTATATACATCTATATCACTTTCTTATTCCGTTAGTATCACCATAATAATACTTTTTAATATATTATTATTATTTTTATCTGTTTTACACATTTGATAAATAGCTCTTTGTCCTATCTACCCTATTGATCGCCCCAAATAGATCAATTATAGATACTCATAACCTCTATTTCTCAAACTCAAAATTTAGTAAGAAACTATGGCAGAAAAACTAATCCAATTCTACGACGAAGCCCAAAAAATGGGTGGACTTAAAGCCAAAATACGGCTTGCTGTAATTACCAAAACCCCAAGTGCTAAAGCGGTACTTACAGAGGATTCCCCCGAAATGTTGGCAGTTTTTGATCAAGCAATGAATGAACTAAGAAAAGAATTCAAATAAAAATTAACTATGGCTATTGTTGTACAAAATGAAATAGAATACGATCATCACTTTGATCAAAAAACAAATAGGCATTATATCAATGGTATTTTGTCTGTTTTACATTGTCATCATTACACCTCTTTATACACTCAATTGGCGCTAGATGCAGGAGAAACAGACCTGCTCAAAGAATGCGCACGAGACAGTTTTCGAGCGGTTCTTTTAAGTTACTTTTCTAAGCATCCCAACCATACAACACTTCAAGATAAAGTTGCCATTGGTTCCCAATATTATTCACTCCTAGGTCTTGGGTCTATGGAGGTAAAATTTATTGGTAAGTATAGTGGTCTTGTAGAACTTCCATTCTCTCATACAGACAGTGGTTGGATCAAAAAATGGGGGGAATACGACAAACCAATTAATTACATTACAGGAGGATTTATAGAAGCACTTTTTGAAGTTTGTTTTGGACTACCAAGCGGCTCTTTTAATGCCTTCGAGACACAAAGTATTGTAATGGGTGCAGCAAGCTCAATTTTTAAAGTAACAAAAAAATAAAATGGCAATAGATAGAAAAAAAATAATTGATCAAATGTCTCAAATAGCCATTTTACCAGATGAAAATGGTCTTATTGAAGGATTTAATGTAATCGTTAATCAATTACCAACCGATTTTTGGAATGCTTTTGCAGAACGACTAACTTCTCAATCGTCTGATGAAATGCTGTATTACAAGGAATATCTCCTTTATAATGCCGCTCACGAATGTGGCTATCATACAGGTTATGGGATTATTACTTCTGATGAATGGAACGCTGTTGTTGCGCCCATGTTAGAAAAGATCCCCGAAGATATTCTACACGGTGCCTTTGCCGTTTTTACCGCTTGGGGTTGGGCCAATACCGAAATCGTTGAACTTATACCCAATGAAAAAATGGTCGTTCGAGCCTATAATTACTATGAATCTGATATTGTTGAATTTGGTGCTTCTCCCAAAATGAGCGCTTATATGATTCGGGGCGTTTGTGCAGCGTTTATGGAACTTGCTTATGCAGGTGAATATGATCCAAAAGGGAAGCCCATTGGCACTTTTGAATGCCAACAGATAAAAGGAATAGAATGTGGTGATTCCTATGGCGAATTTATCGTAACAAAAGCTTCTGAAGATCGCTAGAATTGGGCAAATTTACCATGAAGGAATTAATTTATTTGAACAATGCTGCCACCAGTTTTCCTAAACCGCCTAATGTATTGCAGGCGGTCAATGCGTCATTGATGGTTCCGCCGATTCATGCTCTTCGCAACGGCTTTGGCTCTGGTTCTAATTCATTGAGCAAGGAGTGTCGAACAATCCTTGCTCAATTGTTTAACGTTCCTCATTCCGAGCAGATTGTTTTTACTTCTGGCGCTACCGAGTCTCTAAATTTAGCGATCAAGGGGCTAGAACTTGAAGGTAAACATATTATTACTTCCAATATGGAACATAATTCTGTCCTGAGATTGTTAAAAACACTAGAACGGAACCAAACAATTAACCTAAGTATTGTCCCAAGCAATTCTCTTGGGCAAATCAATTGGAACGCCATAAAAAATGAGCTTCGCCCTACAACTGCCGCTGTAATTCTCAATCATTGTTCTAATGTAACGGGTGCTCTTAATGATCTCAAAACCATCGGTACAGCACTCGCAAAAAAAAATATCCCGTTTATTGTTGATGCCTCTCAAAGTGCAGGCTTGTATCCTATTGATGTTCAAGAAATGCAAATTGATATTCTAGCATTTACGGGACACAAGGCTTTGTATGGCATCGCTGGAATAGGAGGTATTTATATAAAAAAAGGGCTTCACTTAAAACCACTTAAAATTGGCGGGACAGGTTCTAAAAGTGATTATTTGTATCAACCAAGCAGCCTGCCTATTTATTATGAAGCAGGTACTCCTAATTACCTAGGGATCACTTCACTCTACGAAGGGGTTAAATTTATTAAGACAACAGGAATAGAGCATATTCGCCAAAAAATACAGCACTATGTTTACCAAATAAGGCATTTTTTAGCTCAGTATCCTAATGTTATATCTTACCCCAATACGGCGCATTATTCATTCCAGTCCACCTTATTGTCTTTTTCTGTTCAGGGGTTGGAGGTTTCAGACATTGGTTATTTATTGGAGCAAAACTATAATATTGTTGTTCGAACAGGCTTACATTGTGCTCCTCTTATCCACGAATCTATTGGCTCTGCCCCTTATGGTACCGTTAGAATAAGCCCTTCTTTTTTTACAACAGAAGCGGAAATTAACTCCTTTCTTCAAGCTATGAAAGAAATATTAACCTTAACCATTTAATTCATCATGACTGTAATTCAAATCAAACATATTGAGGACTGTTTTGATGGTTCTTCTGTTAAGGAACTCCTTTTGTCAGAAGCCATCAGTTCGGATTTAATCCATGCCTTAGGTAAGACAGGAGATTTACAATATTTTCCTCATTTTGCTAGACCATTTTTTAAGATTCGGCTACACAAAAAGCTTGATGTAAAAGGGATTGAAGGAAATGACACACTACGCATTCGACTAAAAGCTCCAATTGAGGTCAATCTCAAAAATTTTATTGACTCCTTGACTCAATTGAGCCAATAGCTAAGCCCTTAACAGCATTTACTTCAATCCATTATTTTTCTATTAAGCAAACAAGATGTTGTACAACTCTTCTACCTTGCCAACAGGAATAATTTCTATATCGTAATTTTTTTGATCAATTCCTTTCATATTAAACCTTGAAACAAAGATTTGTTCAAAACCCAAACGGTTTGCCTCCTGTATTCGTTGTTCTGCTCGCTGTACCGAACGAATCTCCCCCGATAAACCAATCTCTCCAGCAAAACAAATATTACTAGGCAAAGACACATCTTCTAAGGAAGAAATTAGGGCCGAAATAATTGCCAAATCAATAGCAGGATCACTTACTTTTATACCACCAGCGATGTTCAAGAAAATATCATTACTCGCAAATTGAAAACCACAACGTTTTTCCAGTACCGCCAATAACATTCCCAGACGACGCAAATCAAAGCCAGTAGCAGAACGCTGAGGAGAACTATAAACGGCTGTACTTACCAAAGCCTGTGTCTCGATCAGCATCGGGCGAATTCCCTCCAAAGTCGCTGCGATAGCAGAACCGCTCAAATCTTCTTCTTTCTGTGATAATAACAGCTCTGAAGGATTAGAAACCTCTCTTAGACCAATTCCCTGCATTTCATAGATTCCCAATTCTGAAGTAGAGCCAAAACGATTCTTAATCGTTCTCAAAATACGATGAGTATAATTTCGATCCCCCTCAAACTGCAAAACAACATCCACAATATGCTCTAGCACTTTAGGTCCTGCAATGGCTCCCTCTTTGGTTATATGCCCTATTATAAATACAGGAACACCACTTTCTTTGGCAAAACGCTGAAACTCTGTAGCACACTCTCGAACTTGTGAAACACTGCCTGGCGCTGACTCTATATGAGCAGAAGTAATGGTTTGAATAGAATCGATAATTAAAATATTCGGCTCTAACAACTGTGCCTGCATCAAGACATTCGCCAAACTAGTATCAGACATGATATAACAATGCTCTGGTGTTTTTCCCAGACGATTGGCACGCATTTTTATTTGTTCTTCGCTCTCTTCCCCAGAGATGTACAATACTTTTGCATCCAAGGATAAGGCTAACTGTAACATTAAGGTTGATTTACCGATTCCAGGTTCTCCGCCCAATAAGACCATAGACCCTTCCACGATACCACCTCCCAAGACTCTATTTAGTTCCCCATCATGGGTTGCTCTACGTTGTGTTGTTCCCGTTTCAATTTGAGCCAATTTTTTGGGACGAGGCTTTTCCTTCTTAGTCCCCTTCCGCCACATTTTTTTAGCCTCTTGTTTAGGACTCTCTTTAACAACAATCTCTTCTTGAATGGTATTCCACTCTTCGCAGGCACTACACTGCCCTGCCCATTTAGAATAAGTCGTACCACAACTGGTACACGCAAATACTTTTTGTACTTTTGCCATTAATTTAGTTTAAAACATCAAAGTAGCATATTATTGTAACACAGCTTCAATTATACGCAAAAAAATGACAAGAATCAAATACTAGCTTTATTGTTCTTTAGCTATGCTATAAATTATTTTCGTTCTTTCCTTGTAAATTATAACTGTCTATGATAAATTTTGTTGAATTTTGCCATACCATTTCGCCTCTAAATTCAGAAGAAAAGGAAGAGTTAGCGGCTATTTTAACCCACACACAAAAACAAAAAGGAGCCTCTATTTTAAGATCCAATGCTTATTGTAAGGATTTATTTTTTATCACTAAAGGGGTCGCCAAATTAGGTTTTCAAAATAATGGCAAAGAATTTATCATGCGTTTTTTTGAAGAGGGAATCTTGTTTACAGAATTAGAGAGTTTGATAAAACGGCAGCCTAGCAAATACGAAGTGACTGCATTAGAAGCGGTAGAACTCACTATTATTCCTTTTTACAAATTTGAAGCCTTATGCCACAAACATCATAAACTGGAAACCTTCTTTAGAAAATTCCTCAGTCTTGCCCACCTTAATATGATGGGTAGAATTAGCGAAATATTGGAAGAAGATGCCAAAACTCGTTATCTCAATTTCTTAAATAGTAATCCAGGCTTGATGCAACGAATCAGTTTGGGGGATTTAGCAAACTATCTAGGGATTACTCAAGTTTCTTTAAGTAGAATTAGGGCAGAAATCTAGCGTTTTTATCATTTGTTAAAAGAAGCAAGCAATGGATCGCTTAATTTTGAATTCAAGCAGTTATTCTTAACCATAAACTTTTTTTAACAATGAATACGAACTCAAAATTAACCATTGTCAATCAGCATTTAAACTATGATAATGTTACCCTAATAGCTCCTTCTACGCATACCTTTATTCATCTAGCAGCGGTAATAGATACAGCTTCTTTTCCTTTTTTTCTTAGCCTTAGTAAGCGCAAAAAACAACTCATTCAACAATGCAAGCAATGGTGTCAAAAGTTGGCAGAATATCCTGATGTTGTTGAAGCAACCGTCTTTAAAGCCTTATTAATTCCTCCTGGACGAGGCAAATTGCTCCACGAACGAACCAATAAAGCATTAATTTCAAAATTTGATCTCGCTATATTAATAGAAGTAAAATCTGAAGCCTTTGCGGCAAAACTAAAACAAGATGCTACCTTTTTGTCGCTTCAAACGGCCTTAGAACAAGCAGCGGAACAGACACATTTTGTTACGGCTTCTAATGCTCGAAGAATTGGTCCTGTTGACCACAATCAACCAGGCGTTTTCTTGTTTAATTATTTTTATGCCGATGATGTTCAACAAAATTTGGCCGTTTGGAAATATACAGCAGGTTGGTTTGAAAAAGAGACTCATTTAAACAATTCAACACTCTTATTGCCACTTTCTGGCGAAAACTCTAGTTATTCAGTTATCAATCATTGCCGTTGGGACAAATTGCGAGACATTCTTCCTGCTCTGATTTTCAAAAAAACATTCCAGCAATATGTCTTGGATAATTTTTATGCCAATCAGGTAGCTGCCATGCCGATCTTGTATCAACTGGCTTAGAAAATTGCTGGGTTTATCAGTCTGCTAAGTGTTCCTTTTCTAGTTTTTTTGTCAGCGTTTTGAGTAAGTGATCTGGATTTTCTTTAGCCGCTACTAAAAAAGATGGCTCTGCTTCTGTATTGGCATCATAGATACTGCTCCAAACAATCATATTCACCATAAAAGGAAGCATATCTATCCCCTTTTTGGTGAGGCTATATTTTATGCGTGATTTTTTAACCTGATCCGCCCCCTTAGAAATGATTCCAGACTGTTCCAATTTTTTTAATCGATCGCCAAGAACACTAGTTGACACCTTTTCCCCCGATTCAAAAAACTCATTGTAATGTCGTTTTCCCTTGAACATCAAATCCCTTACAATCAATAAGGACCATTTGTCTCCAATGTGTTCTAATGCGTAATTAATTGGGCAATGCGATCTCATTTTCATACCTCAACGATTATTTTGTTTCTAATAAACACTAACCTACTCTAAATCTTAGATTTTTTAGATGATAGCATCTTTTTTTTAAATAAAAACACCTATTTAACTTGCTTTTCACAAGTTAATTATTAATTTTAACTTCGGAATAACAAGTTAATTACTCATTATTAAAACTTTAAAATGAAAACATCACCGCTAAAAGTAGTCTATGCCTTTGGTCAAGGTCTACAAACGGGAACAGACTCTTGGAAAGAAGTTGTTGCTGAAAACGTAACGTTTACAGGCCCCGTAGATCAGGTCCAAGGCTTAGAAGCATTCGCCAAACTAAACGAAAGCTTTATGCCAATGGTTCGAGGCAATGAAATGAAACAAGCTGTTGAAGCTGGAAATTTTGTCATTACTCAAATTCTATTGGATGTTGCAATGCCATCGGGAAAACTTATACAGCTAGACATGAGTGAATGGTATGAGGTCATTGATGGCAAGATTCAAAGCATTAAAGTCTATTATGATGCTGAAGAATTCCGAAAAGAGTTACAAACCTCATAATGCCCCTTATCAACCGACCTTCTTTTCTCTGTAATGAAAAGGAGGTTTTTTTATGCTTTTTGCCATCCAAAATCAATACTATTGTTAATTAGTAAACTTCTCCATTGTTAATTGTTGCCAAAACACGCCCCCTCAATAAAACACTATAAAACAGGTATTTAAATCATCTTTTCTTGTATTTTTGTTAATTAAACAAATCCAAAAATGTTCAATAATGTCAAGTTCCCATCATTTTCCAGCAAAAGCATATTCCATACTCTTAAAAGCTAGAATCGAAGGAAATACTACTGCTACTACTGCCCATTTTATAGAGCATAAAACGAATAGAAAAATTCGTCCAATAAGCCTTCTTTTATAATTCTCAATTTAAAATTAAAACAAGGGAACTATTCATAATTAGTAGGTGTATATGGTTAAGAATATCTTAACAAACCAAAACCATTACCTATGAAACAACTCTCAATGTTCCTTTGGGCCTTCTTTTGCCTAAACTTAATGTATGCTCAAAATGATGAATCAAGTACTTTAGAGGAACTAACCGATGAACAACAAGCTCAATTGGCAGCTTATCAGGTCTTTGTAGATAGTATTTCGAATAGCTTGAACTATCAATACGGTACCATTACGCTCAATAAGGCAGGAACTGATCTTGCCCAATTAACGGTTCCTGAAGGGTACAAATACCTTGATCCTGAACAAACGGAATATGTTTTAACAGAACTTTGGGGCAACCCTTCTAGCGGCCGTTTGGGCTTAGGTATGCTTCTACCCAAAGAAACATCTCCTGTTAGTGATAATTTTACTTTTGGCGTTGAAATTGACTATTCGGACGAAGGTTATATCGAAGATAGTGAGGCTAGTAATTTGGACTATGCTGAATTGTTGTCTGAAATGCAAAAGGATGCTAAAGCAGTAAACAATGAACGCATCAAACAAGGTTATGCACCTGTTGAATTGGTGGGCTGGGCAGCGGCTCCTTTTTATGATTCTCAAGCTAAAAAATTGTATTGGGCCAAAGAATTAAAATTTGGCGAAGATCCGATTAATACGCTCAATTACAATATTCGTATACTGGGTCGTGGCGGTTTTCTTAATCTAAATGCCATTGGAGAAATGGATGTACTTCCCATTTTTGAGAAAGATGTAGATGCCATTTTATCAAGTGTCAATTTTGTGGAAGGACAAAAATATACGGACTTTGATTCTAGTATTGACAAAGTAGCTGCCTATGGTATTGGTGGATTAATTGCAGGAAAGGTATTAGCCAAAACAGGCTTTTTTGTCTTATTGCTCAAGTTCTGGAAATTGATTGCCGTTGGTGTTGTTGGCTTTTTTGTAGCCATTAAGCGTATGTTTACAGGCGATCGACCAGCTTAAACATTGCTCCTTTTATATCCGTCTTTGATTTACCAATGTGATAATTTGAAAATTTGAAAATGAAACCCTGTGGATCATCTTCAAATTTTCAAATTATCACATTTTTACATTTTCAAATTTTAATTGGCACCTCTATTTCTCATTGTTGAAATAAATCTTATAATATTTCATTTCTTTTTCATCGTCATAGCCACGCTCCAAAAAGCCATCTGCTTGAGCCTGAGAAGACAAAATTTTGATCTCCATTTGAGTATCCAATTGGATGTTATTTTTGAAGCCCCGCTTTGCTTTTTTTACAACAGGTTTGCTGATATAAAAACCTTCTTCTGCGGTATCCTCTATGCCTAATTTCTCTTGAAAATCTTGTTTGTGGGCTTCAAAAGCGTCAATTTTTTCATAATTATCTTCAAAAATGACTTCTTTAAATTCCGTTTCGTCAAACTCTTTGTAATGCTCAAAGTAATCTTTAGAACGATTGAGGAAATCCACTCGCTCATGTTTGTCCTCTTCTTTAAAGGCGCTTTTACCAAATTCTTTGCACATTTCTAGGTAAGATTTGGTTTGAAAACGAGCATCTTGCACTTCCGTTATCATTAAAAACTCATCCTTCCAATACTTAGCATCAGCACTCTTAAGGTCAACGGAAACCACTCGGTAACCTGTTTCTTGGCTTACGTTAAAAACCAAACAGCCTTTATCCAATTTAGCAATGTCCGTTCCCTCTTCAAAATCCAATGTCCACTCTTCTTCCTCATCTAGTTTTAGTTTGAGGTAGGTATCTTTATTTTCTGCTTTGAAAATACCAATGGCATCCACCATTTCATCGTCAACAATACAATCTTGAAAATAGGCAATGTACAACTCCCCTCCTTTGACCTTTACATGATTCGATTTTTCGTACAAATGCTTTAGAATGTTGATTGATTGTTCATAAAAATTAGCTTCCACATCTTCAAAAATGTAAGAACAATAATTATAAATTTCATTCATTGTCAAATCAACCTCATGATTAAACTCATAGGTTTCTTCTAGCTTAAATCCACTCAAAAAGTAAGACATCAACACCTCTAATAGCTCATCCGTCAGGTTAAATAATTTTTTAGCAATTCGAATTCCTTCATCCTGAGATTTGTTGCCAACTTTGTGAAGTACCAGCTTATTCATGGTTACTTCATCTATATGTATATTCTGTTCCATTCGTATAATTTATTTTGAATCTTTTCTACCATAGTAAAGATAAGGATAACTATCGTCTACTTTAGGTAAATGCTCTTTTTCTTCTTCTGATAATTGTTTATAAGCTGCTTTGACATACCATTGCGGGTTGTGATAATGCAACATTCCCATACCGATACAAATTGTCCCACTCAATTGATTTCGACGTATTCTACGAGCTTCTTTTCTATCGCTAAGATCAATATAAGGGTAACGCTTAAAAGGCCCCGTCACTACCACTCGCTCACCTGTATTTTTATACAACTTATAGTTGCCCTTTTTTTCTTCATCGTACCAATTTCGTTCGCCAACATAATCGTACTTAAACCCTGGCGCCCAAAGCAAAGTAACAGGATCTTTAAAATACTCGAACCGCTGAATTCTATGCGGCAACAGTTCATTGGTTTTGCGGATGAATGCCTTGTTTCCTATGGTACGAGGACAAGCATAAGCATAGACATTTTGCACATCAAAACCATAAGATTTTAGGTAGGTTCCTGTTACAATAGAAAGAGCAGCTCCCAAACTATGCCCTGCCAACCAAATATTTTTCTTTTTAGCGTTAAATTTAATCAAGGTTTCAATCAATTCATCTCGTATCAAATCAAAACTAAGCCAAAAACCAGTATGAATTCGTGTTCCTACTAAAGCACCTCCTGCTGGCGTTTGATTGATCCTAAAATCAGTTCCCAACCATTCTGCCCATTTATTTTTTCCTACATCATCCGTGCCTCTAAACAAAATAAAGATTGTCTTTGGGGTAGAGATAATCATCAATTCAGGATCTAGCCCTGATTTGTATTTAATCCCTAAAAAACGTGCCGTATGGGTATGTATTTTTTGGATGTACTTAAAACAAATGTGCTCCTCTGTTCCCTCTTCCCCTTGATGGGCTTCGTGCTCTTTTTCAGTTTCCAATTTTCCATTAAAATAATGCTTAAAACGTTCGGTGTAAATCGTCTGAAAATTAGAATCCGTCACGACCGAATTCGCACGAAATGCATCTGTAGAAGAGATGGTATCAACAGGCTGGCAGCTATTTCCAATATAGCGCATCTGATAATCTAAGCGTTCCAAATACATCAACTCTGTCATTTTTGCTAAAATAAACGCATTGACATTATTAACTCCACTAGCTGTATCGTTAAAATAATTCATGCATTGGCCTTCATAAGTAGGCGCATGAAAGCTCTGGTGTTCCAATAATTGACCATAAGTTGTAGCCGCTACCCAAAATAAACTCACCCAAAGTATACTAAGTTTTTTAATCATAGATTTCCTTCTAAAAGTTATTAAATTGAAGCATGTTTAATTCAAAACAATTGAGTACGGCATATCCAAATTCGTTCCTTATTTAACCTTGGCTATCTTTTTTTTATGAAATCGTAAATACAATTTTGCCAAACTGTTTTCCAGCATCCATATAGTCAAAAGCTTCTGCCCCCTGACTTAGCTCCCATTTGCTATCAACAACAGGCATCAATTTTGTTTCCTGAACAAAGGATACCATTTGCTCAAACTCCTCTGTACTTCCCATCGTAGAGCCTAATAAGGACAACTGTTTCCAGAATACCTTTTGAGGGTTGACCTTAAAACTTCCTCTTGTTCCTCCATAAAAAACAATCCGACCGCCCATATTTGCCAAATCTAAAAAGTATTTAAAACCTTCACCTCCTGCACTATCAACAACAACATCAAAACCACCATTTGCTTTTTTCAAAAGCGTTTTGTGCCAATTTTCTTCTTTATAATTTACCCCACCTTTTGCACCTAAAGCAATAGCCGCTTGAATTTTTTCTTCCGACCCAGAGGTTACATAAACTTCTGCCCCTAGTGCTATAGCAAATTGGCAGGCAAACAACGCTACACCTCCACCAACACCAGAAATTAGGATTCGATCTTTTGAGGTAGCTTTTGCCCGAGAAAAAAGTGCTCGATAAGCTGTCAATCCAGCCAAGGGCAATGCTGCTGCTTGCTCAAAAGAAAGATGTGCTGGTTTTAGCGATAATTGCGAGGCATCTACCACCACATACTCTGCAAAACAACCATTATCTGGCATTCCCAAAATACGATAATCTTTTGGCTGTACTTCTAAAGCCTTTTCCCAGCCTATGCTTGGATTAAGAATCACCATTTGATTTAACCACGAAGCGTCTACCCCAGCACCCAATTCAACCACCTGACCTGCACCATCTGAGCCTAAGGTCACAGGCGCAACCACTCCAGGATATAATCCTTGAGTGATATAGACATCTCTATGATTGATGGCAGCAGCTTTGAGTTGGATTAAAACTTGCCCGGCTTGAGGGCTTGGCTTGGAAATATCTTGACAAGTGATCGCTTGTTTCACTTCTTGAAGGACTAATGCTTTCATTGTTAGTATTTAGAACATAGACCATCTGCTTCTAAAACACTAGTTAGCACAAGATTCTAGCTAAACTGCCTAAAAGAAAAGGTCTACTTATGTTTATTAATACTCCGCTGATTAGTTCCCTTCAGTCATGAGGACACTGCGCTTAGTTTTTAGTTCGCTATGCTCATGAGATAGTTAACAAAAAATATAAAAAAGCAGTGCCTTTGCTTTTACCTACGGTGCTAGGCATTCCAGTTGGTACACAGTACCAAGCTTCTCGTGCACTATGTTTATGTGGTTTAGCTTTGGCTACAAGCATGCCCAGTTAGTACGCTAACGCTTATGAACTCGCATAGCTCGGTTCGGGTTTCTAGCGGAGTAATGGTTTATTGGATCGTAATATAATTTTGGTGTAAGGTAACCACTTTCTAAACATTTTTCGTTGTTCCTCTGTGAAATTATTTCCGCCAATATAAATTGCATTAAGTTTTTCTAATTTCGACAAATCGGAGGGCAATTCGCTCAACTTATTATTCCTTAAATCCAATACTTCTAAATTTGTTAATTCTAGAATGGCAAGTGGCAAACTTGTAAACTTGTTATTGCTGAGGTTAAGTCGTTGGAGTGCCTTAAGCGCAGCAACAGAAGCAGGCAATTCCTCCAATTGATTAGAAGAAACATTTAACCGTCTCAACTTAGGCAGTTGGTCCATACAATCTGGCATTTCCAATAATTCATTGTTTTGGACATTTAACCGCTCCAAGTTGGTAAATAAAACAAGGTCTTCCGATAGATAGTCCCATTGACCATCTGTAATATCTAACACTTTTAAATTAGCTGCTGAAGTTCTTTTTGAAGAATCAGCCTTCCAATAGTTCGAGCAGCTAGTTAGGAAAAGTAACGTTATTGAGCAACATACCATTAAATGATTCATGTAGGACAGAATTTGAAGGTTTTTAATTGATATTTGGTCGAATCAGAAAATTTTAACTATAAGCTCCTTTCCGTTCAATAATAACTGGAAATTCTTTGTAAATGCTAAATGGTTTTCCTGAACGCAAACGCTGTTTAAGCGGTGCTAATAGATCTCTAATTCGTTTGGATTTTATTCGCTTGTAAGAACGATGAATAACAATTGCAAAATGAGGTTCCATTTCCACTTTTTTCCCGTCAATCCAATAAACACCCCGCTTCATATACATGATTTCTCCCAACTTATAGGCTTTTCCTCTAAAATCCTCTGTAGATCTCCACTTGAGTACTTTTCCGATAACCATAGCATAGTCATATTCGACGTTTTTGCTTCCTATAATATCCGAATCACTTTTTTTCTTTTTATAGGGATAATCTGCCAAAATGGTAAGAGGTTGAATAACCATATAGGGTTTTCCCAACATATACTTATAGTCTCTCTTTAGTTGGTCATCCAATTCACGTTTGGTATATCGCTTAACAATTGTATTATCGTCTTTCGAATTTTTGGTAATATCAACCTTTGCTTTGCGCTTTTCTTTTTTATAGGGCAATAAGGCTTCAGGTTTTTCGGTTTCTTCGCCTAAAAAAGCGCCAAAGATTCCTGTATCGTCTTCTTCCTCTCCCGCTTCTTCGCTAGTATCTTCTGCTAGAAAAGAAGCCAATAAGTCCTCCTCTTCATTCGGTTCTTCCTCATTTAAGAAAGCCGCTAAATCGCTGTCTTCCTCTGAAGCAGCATCTTCTGCAAAAAATGACGACAATAAGTCTTCCTCTTCGCCCTCTGTTTCCTCGTTTAAGAAAGCCGCTAAATCATTGCCCTCTTCCTCTGAAGCAACATCTTCTGCAAAAAATGACGACAATAAATCTTCCTCTTCGCCCTCTGTTTCTTCGTTTAAGAAAGCCGCTAAATCATTGCCCTCTTCTTCTGAAGCAGCATCTTCTGCGAAAAATGACGACAATAAATCTTCCTCTTCATTTTTGGGATCTTCGTTTTCAAAAAATGAAGATAGGTCATCATCCCCCAATAAGTCATCTAATTCCTCTACCATAATAAAAATTTAAATGGATCTATTTATTAATTGCAGTTCTTCTATAATCTTTTTTTGTTATATGACCTCTAACATTCAGGTCTATTATACAGTTACAATTTAGGGAGAAAAAATGAACTAAACAAGTAGATATTATAGATTAATTGATGTTCGGCACGAATTCTAAATGCGCTTTAAATGATTCTGTCGTTATATTGATGCTTTTAATAAGAGCTAAGCCATGCTCCTATTTTTTACGCCATTTGATCCACCAAGGCAATTCATTATTTTTTAATTGAAAATAGGGAACGTTTTGAGCGCCAAAACTCTTATAAAAACGGGCAATACCAGGAACAGACGATCCCTCAAAATCTATATACTTTAGCCGTTCCGCCTCTCGTTGAACAGTAGCATCCAAGAGATAAGCCATTGCTCCCACCTCCTTGCCTATAGCTGTGCTTACATTGAGCAATGTAATAATTGCAGCCCCATCAAACATAAAAAAAGTTGCTGCACAGAGGTTCTTATCCGTATCAAAAGCTGCTGAAATTACTCCTTTGCCCCTATGCAGACAATTCCAAATAATACGATGAGCAGTATGATAAAGTGCTTCAGGGTGCTTAATTCCCTTTGCTATTTGTGCTTTTTTGACTTCTGCTACAAACGTTTCTGGTTTTAAATTACTAGTGAGAAACAAATTATGATTTTTGGCCTTTTTTATATTCCGTTTGATATTTTTAGAATAAGCTTGATACAGCTCATCATAAGGCTTGTTTAAATCTAAATGATAGTTTTGTTTTTCTAAGACTTCATATTCTTTTAATTTAAGCACATTCCGATTTCCATCATTCAAGGCAATATCCCAATATTTAAAATCAGAAGGAATGGCTTCTAAAAACTTAGCAATTCGCTCTTTAGAACGTACATTCACGGTAAACAATCCCAACTGTTGGCAAAGAAAAGGTTGATAAATTTGCTTAATTTTTAACATTCTATCGTTCCAAACCAATGGAAAAACGGACTGATAATCACCTTCTACCAAGCCCATCCAATCATTGGTTACATTATCCAAGTACCAAGTATAGCCATAAATTTTGCTATTGGCAGCATAATGCACACAACCATTCCATTTAGGAACATCTATTTCATCCCTTTTTAATAACCGTACTTCCATTTTTTATTTTTATTCATCTGAGTAACTAGAACAATCAACTACTCTTCAAAACATTTTTTTGTCCCATCTGTTCACAAAAATAAAAACTCCTAGTGCTATCTAAAGTATTCTGGCAAAGAATCGTCTTTTGTCAAAAAAATAAAAACCGCAACTGCTAAAAAAACAGTTGCGGCAATCGTATCCTTGATTAGGATAAAACTATCCTTCTTGTTCTAATAAACCATTAAAGAAATCCATAAAATCAGGAATGGTCATCGCTCCTTTGTCTCCATCTTCAACTCCCTGCATACGAACAGAAACAGTTCCTCCTTCTACATCTTTGCCACCAACAATCAACATGATGGGTACTTTCTTCACTTCTGCATCTCTAATTTTACGCTTTAGTGTCTCATTTCTATTGTCCATATACCCCCTAATATCCTTTGCTTCCAACTGGTTTTTCACCTCTTTGGCATAATCTACAAATTTATCAGAAATAGGCAAGATGGCATATTGCTCTGGAGTTAACCACAATGGGAATTTCCCAGCAGTATGCTCAATAAGTACAGAAATAAAACGCTCCAAAGATCCAAAAGGCGCACGGTGAATCATAACAGGGCGATGCTGTGCATTATCCGCTCCTGTATATTCCAATTCAAAACGCTCAGGCAGGTTATAATCTACCTGAATGGTTCCTAGTTGCCAAGAACGTCCAAGTGCATCCCTAACCATAAAATCTAGTTTTGGACCATAAAATGCAGCTTCGCCCAACTCAGTAACCGTTTTGAGTCCTAACTCTTGTGTTGCCTCAATAATCGCACTTTCCGCAGCGTTCCAATTTTCGTCTGATCCAATATATTTTTCAGGTTTTTCAGGATCACGCAACGAAATCTGAGCGGTAAAATCAGAAAAGCCCATTTTTCGGAAAACCAACAAGGTCAAATTTAGCGTTTCGATAAACTCATCCTTCAATTGATCTACCGTACAAAACAAATGTGCATCGTCCTGTGTGAAACAACGCACTCTTGACAAGCCGTGCAACTCACCGCTTTGCTCATAACGATAAACCGTTCCAAACTCAGCAATACGCAAAGGCAATTCTTTGTAAGAATGTGGCTTATGTGCATAAATTTCGCAATGATGTGGACAGTTCATTGGTTTTAGCATAAACTCCTCTCCCTCTCTAGGCGTTCCAATTGGCTGAAAGCTATCTTCTCCATATTTTTCGTAGTGCCCAGAAGTGATGTACAAGTTTTTGTGTCCAATATGTGGAGTAGTTACCAACTGATAACCACGCTTAATTTGTTCTTTGGTCAAGAAATCTTGTAATCTATTTCTCAAAGCAGTCCCCTTGGGCAACCAAATTGGCAAACCAGCTCCTACTTTTTCAGAAAACATAAACAGCTCCAATTCCTTTCCTAGCTTTCTGTGATCTCGTTTTTTTGCTTCCTCTATCATGGCTAGGTATTCCTTCAACTCTTTTGCTTTAGGGAAGGTAATTCCATAAACACGAGTCATGACAGCATTCTCCTCATTATTTTGCCAATAAGCTCCTGACAATTTTGTCAATTTTATGGCCTTGATAAAACCAGTATGTGGAATGTGTGGTCCTCTACACAAATCGGTGAAACCACCTTGTTTGTATAGGGTGATTGATCCATCCTCTAGTTTATCGATTAATTCTAATTTGTATTCATCGCCTTTTTCTTCAAAAAACTGAATGGCATCTGCCTTGCTAATTGGCTCACGCAGATATTCGTTTTTTTGGCGTGCTAATTCTAGCATTTTTTTCTCAATGGTTTCAAAATCTTTGCTTGAAAGCGTACGATCTCCCAAATCAATATCATAATAGAAACCATTTTCTAGTGCTGGACCTGCTCCAAATTTAACTCCTGGATACAATGCTTCCAAGGCTTCTGCCATCAAATGTGCAGAAGAATGCCAAAAGGTAGCTTTACCATCATCATCACGGAAGGTTAGTAATTGTATTGCCGCATCGTTTTCAATAGGACGTGTGGCATCCCATACTTCTCCATTTACTTTGACCGATAATACATTACGAGCCAAGCCCTCACTAATAGATTTGGCAATGTCTAGTCCAGTTGCTCCTGACTCATACTTACGAACGCTGCCATCAGGAAGAGTAATGTTAATCATGTTGATTAGTTGTTTTGTTATTGAATAAAAAATAGTCTGAGCCAATTTCCTCTTCAAATACAAACATGAATCAGTTATTGGCTTATAACTGCCCAAAATAGGGAAATTATTATAGACAACCATTTTATATGGTTTATAATTCATCTTCATGAGATCATTTTTTATTTTTTTTTCTACCCTCCCTGAACGAAAGCCCACAACCAACTAAAAATCAACCCAATAAAAACACTTACTTAGAAATAATCATCGCTTATTTTTCTAAAAATTCTTCTTTAGTTCTATTTTTTAATGTTCCTAACCTTAATTCATCCGCACCATGTCATTGGTCGATTTATTACTAGAACTAATCTAAGTAGTGATTCCTTTTAGAACTTTTTCTGAGCAAAACTGCATTGATAAGGGAAACAGCTGTCAAATAATTTTTCTTGAATTAATACCTTGTATTGCTGATCTAATGTTATCAAACAATACTTTGTAACAAAAAAACATCTATCAACATTTATGAAAAAATCACTCTTATTAATTGCATTAAGCCTAAGTGTTCATTTTTTATATGCCCAAAAGTCGCTCATTATTAGTCAAAATAAAGTAGACTGGAAAAAGTACCCCAAATTATACAAAGACTTTGATAACAATCAATTCATTGATTTATTCAGTTTTTTGGAAGAAGTTGAAGTCGAAGAAATCACTTATCGAAGCAATGATCTAAAAATAGAAGCTTATGTAGCCATGCCTAAAAAAGCAGGCAAATATCCAGTTATTATCTACAATCGAGGAGGAAACAGAGATTTTGGTGCCTTGCAATTATTCAAAGGAAAGAGAAAATATCCTGTCGCCTATGGTTTTTCCCAATTAGCAAAAGAAGGATATATTGTTATTGGGTGTAATTATAGAGGTTGTGGTAAAAGTGAGGGAAAGGATGAATTTGGAGGCAGTGACGTCAATGATGTATTAAATTTGATTGAAGTAGTCAAAGAGTTGCCCAAAGCAGATGCTAGCAGAATTGGAATGTACGGTTGGAGTAGAGGCGGCATGATGACCTATTTGACCTTGCTAAAAACCGATCAAATTAAAGCTGCCATTGTTGGTGGTGCTCCTTCTGACAAAACAACAATAGAACGCCCTCAAATGGAGCAAGGTGTTTATGCTGAGCTCATTCCCAATTATTGGGAAAATAAAGAAGCCGAACTAAAAAAACGATCTGCTTATTACTTTGCCAATCAATTTTCAAAAGATGTTCCCATTCTAATCTTGCACGGAAACTCTGATTGGAGGGTAAAATCTACCCACGCTCTAAAAATGGCACTTGCTCTTGATGAGCATCGAGTTCCTTATCGATTAAAAATATTTGAAGGGGGCGACCACGGTTTGCGAGCATTTAGAAAAGAGGTAAATAAAGAGGTATTGTCTTGGTTTGACCGTTTTTTAAAGAAAGGCGAACCCGCTCCTAATATGGATTTTAAAGGTAAATAATATCACGGGCTTTTAAGTTACAAGAGAACAGTTGCCTAGCAACTGTTCTTTTTTTATTCAAGGTGCTTTTACTGACAACAATCTGCTGTACAACTATTATCCTTATCTACACAACAAGTAGGAGGGCAACAATCCGTGGTGCAACAGTTGCTAGTTTTATTGTTATTTGTTTCTGCCAAGGCAGTACCCAGTGCCAATAAAAAAACCGTTCCTGTAATTACATAAATCGCTTTCATAACATTCATTTTTATACTGCTCAAAACTAGCAGCCTGCTTTTTAATTATTTGTCATCTTACTAGACGAGCAATTCAAAAAAAGACGCATAAATGAGTAAAATTAAATCGAATCTTGTGAATTTTTATTCGTATTTTTAATTAATACTGCATTAACATTTTTTGTTTTTTGACCATTTCTGTACGTCATTTTTCACCTACAACAGGAGTTGTCAAAGAACCTCATTATTAGATATTTTATCAGATGTTATTAGAATTAGATATTAAGTTAGGTTTTAAGGATGTAATGTTTCGCCCCAAGCGTTCTACCTTAAAATCTCGCTCAGAAGTAACCTTACAACGTGAATTCACCTTTCTTAATAGCAAACAAAGCTGGAAAGGAATTCCCATCATTGCCGCCAATATGGATACTGTAGGAACTTTTGAAATGGCAAAAACACTGGGGCAAGCTCAGTTGATTACAGCCATTCATAAACATTACACCATAGAACAATGGGCTAATTTTATTAGTTCAAGTAGTGCTGCTGCTTTGGATTACGTTGCCATTAGCACGGGAACGGGACAAAACGATGCGCAAAAATTAGATTACTTGTTAGCACAATACCCAAGATTAAAATTTATCTGTATTGACGTGGCCAATGGGTATTCTCAACATTTTGTTGATTTTGTCAAAAAAACGAGGGATAAATACCCCAACAAAATCATCCTTGCGGGCAATGTTGTAACGGGGGAAATGGTCGAAGAATTGTTGCTATCTGGAGCAGATATGATAAAAGTAGGCATCGGTCCTGGCTCTGTTTGTACCACCCGTGTAAAAACAGGCGTTGGTTATCCTCAACTCTCTGCTGTGATTGAATGTGCAGATGCTGCACATGGGTTAGGGGGACAAATTATTTCTGATGGCGGTTGCAAAATTCCTGGAGATATTGCTAAGGCTTTTGGCGGAGGAGCTGATTTTGTCATGCTTGGTGGAATGCTTGCTGGACATGATGAGAGTGGTGGAGAGATTATTACAGAAAATGGGCAACAATACAAATCTTTTTATGGTATGAGTTCGGAAACTGCCATGAACAAACACGCTGGCGGTGTTGCTGAATATCGAGCATCTGAAGGTAAAACGGTAAAAATTCCCTATCGAGGTCCTGTCCAAAATACCATTCAAGACATATTGGGTAGCTTGCGCTCTACTTGTACTTATGTTGGGGCTAGACGCTTAAAAGAACTAACCAAACGTACAACTTTTATACGAGTACAAGAACAGCACAATACTATTTTTTCTTAGCCAAATCGTTGCTTAAATAGTTACAATTGAAGCCTTAAAAATGTGTATTCATTGATGCATTTTTAAGGCTTCTAATTATCTAGTAATGATTAAATCATTAAAATCAAACTTGCTGCCATTACAATCATCCCTAAAACCACTCCATAAATAGACAGATGATGTTCGCCATATTCTTCTGCAGCAGGCAATAATTGATCTAAGGAAATAAAGACCATAATTCCCGCTACTCCCGATAGTAACAAGCCCATAATGGTCTCGTTTAAATAGTCCATTAATAAAAAATATCCCAAAACAGCCCCTAGAGGTTCTACAATTCCTGATAAAAAAGAATAAGCAAATGCCTTTTTTCGGTCTCCTGTAGCAAAATAAATTGGCATTGAAACCGCTATTCCTTCGGGAATATTGTGGATAGCAATCGCCATTGCAATTGTCAGACCTAATTCAGGATCATCCAGAGCCGTTACAAAAGTCGCAATACCCTCTGGGAAATTATGTATTGCCAAGGCCAAGGCAGTTAGCACTCCTATCCGCATCAATCGATTAGAATCTTGTGCTTTTTCTTGCATTTTAGTTGAAAATTCATGGGGATTTTCTGCTTCTGGAATCAACTTGTCAATAACTGCAACCACCAACATTCCTACAAAAAAAGCCACAACACCATAAGTTGTTCCCAATTGTTCATTGTCTCCGTAGGCATGAATAAGCTTGTGAATAGCCTCTGGCAAAATTTCTATAAAGGAAACATATAACATTACCCCTGCTGCAAATCCCATGGCAAAGGTTAATAATTTAGTACTTTTATCTTTCACAAAAAAAGCAATCGTGCTTCCAATTCCTGTTGCTAATCCTGCTAAAATGGTTAGCATAAATGCCATTGGTACGTTTTCCTCCATCGGGCTTCACTTTGATTAGGTATTACTAATAATATTTTTAGACAAATCTAAAAATATTAAAAGAGATATCAAACAATACCTAGGGTATTTTCCCAAAAAAAAACCTGAATACTCAAGCGTACTCAGGTCTTTTTTTGTAGAAAAAGCCAATAAATATGTTAAGCATTTCTTTTGCCCCACAATTCGCCTTCTCCTTGATAACCATTCTGAAGCCACATTTTATTCAAAGCATGGCTAAGGTATTTGCCTTTTTCAGCACCAAGGCACTCAAAAGCAACACTTCCGCCTCCATGGTCATGATAAATCCACTCCTCTCCTTCTCCCTGTATTCCATCTTGAAGCCACAACTTATCAAAAGCATGACTAAGATATTTGCCTTCTTCTCCTCCAGTACTCGCTAGAGCTACTCGCCCATTATCAAGCTTTTCGAGAATAAAAACCTCGCCTTCTCCTTGTACTCCATATTGGAGCCATACTTTGTCTAGCGCATGGCTAAGATACTTTCCTTTTTCGCCTCCAAGGGCTTCTAATGTAATGCGTGACATAATTTTTTAAAATTTAATTAAGGTAATTATAGAATGTATAATAAAGGCATGTTTAAATTCTATCTTCAAGCTGCAAATGTTTGATTTTCGCAAAAACCGTTGGTTTTGAAGAACATAAATTTTAAACATGCTCTAATCATAAGTACAAGGTAAATATATTTTAGATTAAGTCTAAATAAATTTTATATTAAATCCACATATGTATATATATTTAATATCCAATTAACAAAAAAAAGAGTTTTCCTCTTATTGAGAAAAACTCCTATTCTTAATTATGGTTGTCTATCCTTTATCTATTCTATACTCAGACGATTGATAGCAATTACCCCAATATTTATTTTATAGACTGAATACCAACCACTAACTGCTGATTAATATCAATTTGATGATCGGTTAATTCTTTATTTAGATTATAAATATCTTTAAGTTCCAAACCATATAACTTAGAAATGCTATATAATGTTTCCCCCTGTACGACAACATGAATAGTCGTTTTAGTTTTATTCGCCTCGTCTATTCTTGTTAAAGGATTTTTATTTTGTTTGGGGGCAGAACCATCATCCACTACTTTGAGTGCTTGATTAAGCCCTAACTGATACCCCTCTAAATTATTGATCTCTATTAAGCGTTGAATGGAAATGCCAAATTTTTCGGAAATACCATATAGGTTTTCTTTTTCTTTCACTAGATAAATCCCTCCTGGCAACAGTTCCTTTGAGTTTTCTACTGCTAAAGTAGCAGCTGGTGTTCCATTTGGATTGGTAGAATTAACTGGTTTTGCAATTGGATCTAGCGAACGTGCAGTAAATCCTTTAAAGCGTTTAGACAACCATAGTTTTTTATCTAAATCAGACATGCCTATGGTATCGATAATTGCTGACTCATCAGGCACTACTACTGAAGCCGTAGGTTCATTTTTGGGATTGGTATCCACCAACTGAGTATGGCAACGTTGAGCAATAAAATTATTCAAAGGAATACCATTAATTGCCTTTAAATTCAACGCACCCTGCGTGGTATAAATCTTCTGAATTCCCAACGTAGCAATCAAATTTAAATACTTGATTGGAGTTTCGATGTGACGACTAACAATCTTAAATTGATAAGCAGGCAAACAATTGTTCTTTTGCTTACTTTCAAAATAGACATTTCGCTCTTTATGATTTCTTTTATTTAAGATTTCACCTGATTTAGACATGGTATAATCATATTTAAAACCATAGGTTGCATCTTCATAAACAATACCCGATTGTTTTTCTGTTAATGTAGCAACAGATTGGATTTCGTATAAAGCATATTCTTCGCCTGCTTCTGCTACAATATAAGCAGCTTTTCGGCTAGCATTAATTTCCTTAATTAAAGCAGGAACAATTTTCGTTCTGTCGTTGCACATAAATGGCTTTACAGGTATCTCCTTAACGATTGACTTATGCTTCTTTGGAACTCTAAAGATAGCCTTTGTCTCATCAGAAATAGAGATATAATATTCATCATAAGCGATGTCATCCAACTTATTCACCTGTTCGTATTCAAACTTCTGCATACAAGCAGGATCATAAAAGAAATAAATAGAAGATTGCGCATATACCACTACAGTAGTTAGTAGCCAAAATGCAAACGTAGAAACGTAGTAATTAATTTTCATAAGTAAAAAGTTGGGTTAATAAAATTCATAGTACAATAACAAATCTTTCTATCTGCCCTTTTTATAATTGTCTATTTATAATACAGTTACTTTCAAAAGTAGTACCAATCCAAAACCACCAAGTACTAAACCTGCTAAACGCCTAACGTATAAAAAATGTTGCGCTTTTAATTTATCTCTTATTGTTTTTGCCAAATAGATTTTCAGACAATCCGCTATAATCACAACCGACATAACAGCAATGTACAAAGCAGCCGTAGCTCCTCCTATATAGTTGCTGTTAATCGCAAAAGCCATTAAGCCCATCCAAAATAATAAAGGAGTAGGATTGATTGTATTGATTAAAAAACCTTGGAAAAAATAAGCAAAATAAGCCGCCTTAGATACCTTATGTTCTGCTATTTCAATTTTATCAGAGACTGCTGTTGATACGGATTTTGTCAACAATAACCCTGCCCCAAAAAGAATCAACAAACAACCTCCTATCGTTCCACTATACCATACAAAAGTAGCTTGTTTTACCTCATCGGCAATGATCTCTTCTACCCAAATCGCTCCCCAAAAAGCCAAAAAGATATATAAAAGATCACTCACCCACTGCCCTAATGCCAAAGCAAATGCAGCCCGAAACCCATGTTCAACCCCCAGTTGAAGCATTGTAAAAAATATGGGACCTACAAATACACTCAGGATCACTCCTGCCAAAGCACCTTCCAATATGGCTTGTCCTATCATTCTATTTTTTTAGTTCTAAATTGACATCCTTTTTATTCAAAACCTTTTCCCTCAATGGCGTACCTTAAGGTAAAGTGTACAAAAATACAATATGCGTAAAAAATATGAAAGTTTTTTAGTTTATAAGAAACTAATTATTCGTATAATTTATACCTAATAAAGATTAATACTCTATCTCTCTAGCTTTGTATTCTGTATGGTCTAGCCTTGACAATATTTTGTAATCATATTTATTGTTACCCGCTCAATTCCGTTCCTTCACCCAATTAAGAATAAATCAACTTCATTGCTTAATAAAAAGAATGCTATTGTTATAATACTCCGTTGATTAGTTAGTACGCTTTGCTTATGATCGCTTCACTCATTATTCCCTGCGGTCATGAGCGCTGCGCTTAGTTGTTCCCTGTGGAGTTGACACACAGTACCAAGCTGCTCGTGCACTACGTCTATGTGGTTTAGCTTTGGCTACAAGCATGCCCAGTTAGTACGCTAACGCTTATGAGCTAGCAAAGCTAGGTTTGCATTTTCAACGGAGTAATGTGTTAATAAATTATTTTTTATACGATAAGCAATTTAAAATAGTGTAGCGCTATAATTATTAAAATGCTCTAATGTTAGACTCGCTCCTCCACAAACTAAAATTAGAATAGAATCTGCTTCTTGAATTGGTTTTATATTGTGATAAACGGCAGCTAATGCCGCTCCGCAAGCTGGTTCTACTAAATTTCCTGTTTCATTCAAAAATAATCGACAAGCTTCCAATGCTTCTTGGTCGCTAACAGCATAGGGAATTACGGCGTGCTCCAAAGCCAATTCAAACGCTCGTTTAGCCACTCGCTTGGCTCCTAAAGAAGAAGCAATAGATGCTATAGATTCTAAGGTAATGAGTTCTTGTGCCTCAATAGCGCCTTTCATAGAAGCTGCTCCCTCTGTCTCAGCAGTTAATACTTGTGTTTGGGTCCAATTGTTTCGTTTTATCCCTTCCATCACACCACAAAAATAACCACCACCACCAACTGCAACCACCACCAAATCAGGGGGAGACATCTGAGTGTCGCATTCATCGATTACAGAAGCATTCCCAGCCCAAACAGTAGGATGATCAAATGGATGGATATAAATTGCCTTTTCTTTTTTTACTAAACTTTGTGCAAACACATTGCTATCATTCCATGTTGTTCCAAAAATTTTTAATTCAGCTCCTAAATTAATAATCTTCTCTTGCATGGCTTGCGTAGTTGTTGTAGGAACGACAACAGTTGTTTTTACTCCCATTTTCCATCCAGCATAAGCAGTAGCAAGCCCAGCATTTCCGCCAGAAGCGATTACAAAATGATCAAATCCAGCCTCAAAAGCTTCTTGACAACGCTTACCAATTCCACGTATTTTGAAAGAGCCAGTAGGTTGGTGGCAGTCCATTTTAAAATAGACTTTTTTGCCAAGCTTAGTGCTTAAATTGTGCGCATAAAAGAGGGGTGTTTTTTCGTGTAATGTTGTGGATATCATAGTTGATTCTAATATAAAAATTTATCCTTCTTTGACAGATGTATCAAAATAAGAAGATTTTAGAACAAAAAAAAGGCTATTCTTTATTGGAACAGCCTAGTTGTAAAATAGTTTCAATAGGAGTCTAATAGCTTAGTCTTTTTAAGCCCTTTGTCAATTGCTCTTTTGAAGTATAATAAGTCTCCATTTGGGTGGGGTTATCGTTGCAGGTATATTCCCCCATATACCAATCTAACGGCAACCAATAATTACCTTCGTCATCAATACTAGGGATTATTTTTTTGTAGGGATTGTTATAGTAATTTCGAATTGTTTTAACAGCAGCATTCCACTGACTCTTATTTCCAATCAATACTTCTGCCCATGCATGAGCACCACCACTGCACGTTCCCACCATAATTCGGGTGATTCCTCCAATTGCTTCTACACAAGAAGCGTTTAAAATTGAAAAGTCATCACAATCTCCTGCCAAGCCCAAAGCAATGGTTCTGTTGGCTGGTGAATTATAATCGTTTCGAATCATAGTAGGATCGCTTATGTATTTCCAATTGTTCGCCAAATAATAATGCAAGACACAAATTTGTTGCATTCCTTTTTCGCTAGGGGTACCTCGACGAATATCATAATAGGCACCTTGTTGTTCTTTGACCAAAGAAACAGCAAAATCACGTACACAAGGTTGGTTCGGCACAACTGCTTCGGCATAACTACGAACCTGTGAACTGCTATCTCTCGACCCCGCACACCACTCATATTCTTTCAACTGTTCTTCCTGCTCTGCAATACGTTTTTTATAGGCTTCATTTTCAGACTTTAAGCGTTGCAGAATGTCCTTTTCACTTTCTAATTTTGCAATTTTTTGTTGCAAATTTTCCATTTTTGCTACTTTTTCTTCCTCTGTTAATGTCTCATCTTCGGCAACATCCTCTACGTATTTTTGAACATTCTCCTGAGCTAAGTATTTCGCATCAATCATCCCTTTTAACGATTGCATCCCTTCATTCATAGATATGTTAAAACTACTTTGATTCGGCAAAATTCCCGCATAGCTACTCCCTACCAAAAAACTTAAAGGGAGCAGTAATAAAACAAACAACTCAACTTTAAAATTTACCTTCTCTACAAAACTCAACAACATCCCAACCAGCAACACAAAAACACCTGCCAATAAGTTTAATTTTAAATTAGATAAAAACTCAACATTAGTAACGATCTCTTTGAACCAAGCTAAAAAGCTAATTTCCACAGCAGTAGAAATTAACAATCCCCCTATAAATAAACTCACTAAAGTAGCACTCAAATTTTTTCCTCCTCCCAAAAGAGCCATCGTCCCTATCATACAAAAAGCAACAAATGTAAGCACAGAAGGTGTCCCTAAACTGCCCAATTTATCTCCTAAAAAATCAATAGGAACCGTATTTCCAAACGTATAAAAGATAACAGGAGTAAGTAATAATAAACCCAAAACTCCAATCCCAGCAAGTATTTTTTGACCGATATTCATAATGAGAGGTTTTAAATAAAAGTAAAGCTTCTTTTTATAATAGTAATATTATTAAAACTCTAAAAACTCCTATCTAGTTCCCCTTCTTACCAAAAAAATATTTGCAGCACTCAATTGCTTAAATGCCTCGAAAGCCAACATGAAACAAAGCCGTTTCAATGACAAACGCCTTTTTCATCCATAAAAGAGCTTTACAACTCCACCTTAAATAAAATCTTATTCCTCTACCAATCCCCTATAACCTCCCAGTACAGTACCTCGTTTAGCTTTTAAATTAGCTCCAATACTGAGTCGTTCCCACTTCGAAAAATTCATTTCATGACGATGTATTTCGGCTTTTTCATCTCGCACAATGACAGCATACATGCCCTTTCTTCCAGCTTCACGAAGATTTGATTGTGTTTTTATATCATACGTATCCCCCCATATTGGCTCTTGATTTTTGCCAGTAGTAACGATGGGTTTGGAGATAAGCCATCTATAAATCCAATAGCTGTATTTGGTTTGATACACAGGCTCATCCCGATAAATAGGCTCCTGATATTCTTCTTCATAACTCTCATAAGTTGTTCGAGTACAATACTTATCTTCAAAATAGCCATTTCCCAAATCTCGTTTCCCGCAGACATACTCTTCTGTTCCCGTTGCCCGTTGTTGTGTACGGGTACGAGTTTCATAATGATCTAAAACCTGTTCATAATGGTGGATTTCTCTAAATGAAGTGATTAACTCTCCACCTTGGGGCAACGACCACCCTTCTTCCTTTATTTTCTTATTCTCCTCAACCCGAATCGTTCTCTCCCATTCAAAGCTTTCAACCTGAACTTCAATTTCATGGCTCCAACTTAGTGCTATTGCCAAACTAATGAGAATCGCTAAGATAAAGAAGCACCCTTTTTTGTTCAATGTTTTGGGGGGCTCAGCCACTACTTGGGCTTGAGGTTTGGATCGAGTCCCATCTCCAGAACGAGGTACATTTTGCGTTGAATAGTCCTTAACGTCCAACTGTTTATCTGCAACACCTCTAGGATTTCCACAATCCTTGCAAGTAGATTCAGCATTTTTGTTATTCTGTCCGCAATAAGAACAGCGCCAATCAGGCCCTTCCTTAGCCTTTTGCAAAACATCAGGATCTTGAACAATATCCTTTTCATCTGCCATATAGAATTTAACATTCTTAGGTCGATCAGCCCCACAGTTCGAGCATTCTGTTTCTGGACCTATCACCCCTTTATAACCACAAGAAGTACAATCCCACCTACCTACATATACAGCCATATTATTTGGATTAAAGCATATTACGATTAGACTTTATCACAAAAATTTGCCAACAACTAATTGGAAAGCAAAATACTGTGATAAAGTCTATATATTTAAACAACTCCATGTTGGATAAATAGTAATACCTATCCAAACAAGCCACCTAAGTCTCCCATACCAGGAGGCAATAATTTCGCCATCATAGCCTGAGACTCTTCTTGCTCTTTGACAGCGGCAGCAGCAATAACACGATTCATTGCTTCTAGCATCAAATCTTCCAACTGCTCTTTATCGTTTAAATCTAAAGATGGGTCAATACTTACATCTAAGATTTGACGAGCAGCATTTGCTCTAATTTTAACCATTCCTCCACCTGCTTCTCCTTCAACAGTAATAGCCGTTAAAGCATCTTGCATTTGTTTTTTCATTTCCTCCATTCCTCCAAACATAATCGTAGTTTTTTATCTGTTCAAAAATATGATCTGTTGTAAAGTTAATAAATCCAACTCGCTCTTACTATCCATTTATTAGAAATAATATAGGCTTTATATGGATAAGTAACTACGTAGAATTGATTATGCGTTAAAATTACCAAGATTTTTGAGGCCTAATAAGGCGCAAAGCACAGTTGTAGCCGTAGCTACAATGAGCATTTGCAACGCCATTAGGCACAAAAAGGTTGTTTAAATTTACAATCATTAGTTCTGCGTAGTTGCTTAAGTAACTACGTAGAATTGATTATGCGCTAAAATTACCAAGATTTTTGAGGCCTAATAAGGCAATTCACTTTGTCCGTTTTACACCCCTACTTTTAGAAATTATCGATTGAGTCTCCTCTTGATTCATGTAACATAAAGTAGCTAATAATAATAATTTTGTTTGTTAAAACAATTCATTTTTAGTACTTTCAATGGTATTTTTCAATTTAAACCAATTTTTATAACACCATATAAGTTCATAGCATTATTTTTTAAATAATATCATTTATAATCTCCAAAAAAACATTTATGAAAATAAATTTATTAAAATCCCAATGGTTTTATCGCTGTAGCATTTTATTATGCTTAGCTGTCTATTGGTCGAACCCTGCCCTAGCTCAGTGCGATGTCATCTATGCTAGCCCAACAGGTATAACAACCAATGATGGTAGCGAAGCAAACCCTGTTGACTTATCAACGGCTTTAAATCAAGCTTGTTTACAAAATAGAAAACATATTCGTTTACTATCGGGTACCTATAATTTAACCCATAAAATTATCATAGGATGTGATGATATTATCATTGATGGTGATTGGGAAGTTGTATTAGGTATCGGTCGAAAAAATAGTAGTTTGACTACTACAATCAATATCAACTCTCCATTAGAAACTTCTGCCTATGATGGTAGTACAGGAACAAATGTAGGCTACTACATTGGAGTTGAAGCTATTGGACAGAACAATCAATTAATCCAAGATATTACCTTTAACGTAAAAAATGGAGGCACTTCTGGTACAGCATCTGGAACAACAGCTAATAGAGGTAATAGTGTTTATGGTTTCTATTTCCGTAGTTCCAATGGCTGGCATCTAGAACGCTGTACCATGAATACAGGATCAGGAACTAGAGGCATAAACGGTATCAATAGACCTACAGCTATTGCTGGTAGCACAGGTGGTACAGGTAGTGCCGCAGATTGTGATGATGATTGTACGACCAACCGTGGAGGAAATGGTGGTACAGGCGGCGGTGGTATTACTGGTGCTCCCACCAATAATGATTTTTCCTGTCGAAATTCAGGTCAAAATGGTTCAGGAGGCAACTCTGGAACTGCCCGTCAAGGTGGCGGTGGCGGTTCTGGTGGTTCTGCTGGTGCTGAAGACAACCGTGGAGGGAATGGTGGTGCAGGAGGCGCAGGAGGCGGCGGTACTGGTGGCTCAGGCGGTGCCTATGGCAATGGTAATGGCACTAATGGTAGTGGTTCTTGTAGTTCTGTAAATGCTACTGTGGGAACGATTGGAACTCCTGGTGTAAATGGTTCCAATGGCGCTGCATTACCAATTTCTACAACATTTAGTAATTTTTGGCTACCTTCTGGACAAAGCGCTAGTGGTACTGACGGCACCGGTGGTGGTGGCGGCGGTGGCGGCGGCGGTGGCGGCGGTCAAGGTTGCTTCTTTTGTACCGACGGCACCGGAGGCGGTGGCGGCGGCGGCGGTGGCGGCGGCCAAGGTGGTCAAGGTGGCACTGGTGGTTGGGGATCTGGTGGGTCCTTTTCTATGTTTATCGTTGCTAGTAATGGGACTCGCAATAATGTAACCTTGGTTGCTGGTGCAGCTCCGCTTGGAGGCAATGCTGGTTCTGGTGGCAACGGCGGTTCTGGCGGCAATGGTGGTGGCTTAGGTGGCACCAGTGGAGGATTGTTTGGTTGTTCTTCTTGTGAAGTAGGAATTGGTGGAGTTGGTGGTCGTGGTGGCAATGGCGGTCGTGGTGGTAATGGTGGTGCTGGTGCTAACGGGCGTAGTGAGCAAGTACGTACAGTTAGTGGAGCAGCGGTTACATCAACAACGTCTCCTAATATCACTCAAATAATAACCAATGAGCCATTAGAAGGTTGTCAAAATTCCGAAATTATCATTACTAAAAATGGAGGAACATGGGGACTTCCTGCTGTTGCTTCGTTTATTGATGATTTAGAAAATGGAGTAAGTTCTTATACCAACAGTTCTACCCCTGCTATTATTTCTTACACGACAGTAGGATCACAAGATATTATTATTGATGGGGTAACTTATGCTGGTTTTGTTCAAATTAATACAGCTCGTGCATTGCCAACCTTTGATCCCGCCATGTCAGTTACGATTTGCGAAGGGCAAACCTTTACGATGAATACCCCTGCTGCTGCTTCAGAGTACGAATGGATATTATTTGAAGGGGCAAACAATACGACCAATCCTATTGGCATTTACAATACAAAAGTAGCTTCTTTTCCTACTCCCGTAACAGGTGCAACCGTCAATTATCATCTTCGCCTTAGAGTTAAGGACAATTGTTGTGGTTGGTCTGCTCCCGTTTATTTCGATTTTGATGCAATCCCTACCTCGGCGGGTCCTGTCGTAACCTTAGATACTGTTTGTGCTGGCCAATCAGCTACCATATCCACTACTGGTTCAGGTACCCTCAACTGGTATAGTGATGCACTAGGGCAAATTAATATTGCTACAGGTCCTGCCCCTACCTTAGTCTTAAATACCCCCGTACTCCATCAAAATACCGTATTCTATGCGGGGCAATCGGTAGGCTCTTGTACTGGACCACTAACTTCAGCAGAAGTTATTGTCAATCCATTACCGAACCAACCTAGTACAACTCCTATAGCCGTCTGCTTTGGTGAAGATGTTATCTTGTCTGCGACGGGCTCAGGTTCTGGTGACTTAGTTTTTTATGACAATAGTCTAACTGAAATTGGTCGAACAACAATGTCAACTGGAACACCTAATGCAAGCCTTAATTTAGGAGCATTAGCCGCAGGTGCGCACACCTATTATGTAAGAGAATATGATGGCAGCTGCGAATCACCACTCAATCTAATTGGTGTTACGGTCAATGCTTTACCTAGTGCTCCAACTGCTTCAGGAACTAGTATTTGTGCCAATGGTTCTACAACCTTGTCCGCAAGCTCAACAGGTAGTATCAACTGGTATGCGGATGCAGCACTAACGAACTTAGTAGGAACTGGAAGTTCTTATACAACAGGAGCATTAACAACAACAACAAACTATTATACAACTCAAATAGACAATAATGGCTGTGAAAGTGCTTTTACTCTTGTTACTGTAACCGTTAATCCCAATCCTACCAATCCTACGGGAACTGGAGCGACTATCTGTTTAGGACAAACGGCAACCCTTACTGCTACCTCCTCTGGTGGAACGACAACTTGGTTTAGCGATGCAGCGGGGAATAATGCTGTTGGAACAGGAACTTCCTTTACTAGTCCTGCATTAAACCAAAATACCACCTATTTTGTACAAGAATCGGATGGTAACGCTTGTCAAAGTGACCTAGTAGCTGTAACTATCACGGTCAATCCATTGCCCAATACGCCAAGCACTAGTCCTGTTTTTGTTTGTAATGGAGATGATGTCATCCTCTCGGCTACTGGCACAGGAACAGGTGATTTAGTATTTTATGATAACACACTTACAGAAGTAGGTCGGGTAACAATGGGAGGAAATCCTAATGCTACTTTTAATGCTGGTACTCTAGCAACTGGTACGCATACTTATAGTGTTCGTGAAGACAATGGTACTTGCTTATCCAACCCTGCAGCAATTAGTGTCACAGTTAATGCTATCCCCACTGCACCTACTGCGAATAACAGCAATATTTGCTCTGGCAATTCAACTACTTTAATCGCTACTGCTACAGGCACAACCAATTGGTATAGCGATATGGCATTGACCAATTTATTAAATACAGGATCAACCTATAACACAGGCAACCTCACTACTACTACTGATTTTTATGTAACTCAAATAGACGCTAATGGCTGTGAAAGTCCAGCTACTACCGTTACCGTTACCATCAACCCATTGCCTGCTGATCCTACAGGAACCCCAGATACAGTTTGCACAGGCACTCCTGCTACATTATTGGCTATGGGAACAGGAGGAACATTAAATTGGTATAGCGATGCTTCTGCTACTATATTAGTTGGAACAGGAACTTCATTGACAACACCTGCTTTAGCTCAGAATACGACTTATTATATTCAAGAAGTTTCAGCGAATGGTTGTTTGAGTAATATAATCGCTATTACAGCTGTTGTTAATACCACTCCCAATCCTCCAAGCTCCAATTCAGTAATTGTTTGTTTAGGGCAAGATGCCATTTTATCAGCTACGGGATCTGGATTAGGAGATATTGTTTTTTATGACAATACATCAACTGAAGTTGGTCGAATAAATATGGGAGGCAATCCTATCGCAACCTTTAACGCTGGTACTTTGGCTGCTGGCAATCATGTATTTTATACAACAGAAGATAATGGAACCTGTGAGTCTGGTTTAGTTGCTATTGGTGTAACGGTCAATACGCTTCCTGCTACTCCTACTGCTTCTGATATCACAATATGTGCGGGAAATGTTGCTACCCTTAGTGCTTCTGGCAGTGTCAACTGGTATAGTGACCTTCCGCTCACCAATTTAGTGGCAACTACCAATACTTTTGTCACAGGGAATCTAACTACAACTACCAATTTTTATGTAACAGCGGTAGACCAGAATGGTTGTATGAGTGCCATTGATACCGCAACCGTCACCGTTGATCCAATTCCTACGACACCTATAACAACAGCAGACACAACTTGTGAGGGCAATTCTGCTACCTTAACAGCTATTGGTTCTGGAGGTACCCTCAATTGGTATAGTGATGCTACAGGAACGAATATGATTGGCACAGGAACAACCTTACCCCTCTCTATCGTTAATCAGTCAACCACTTACTATGTCAATGAAACGGACAATAGTACTGGCTGTGTTAGTGCAATGGCAATGGCTACAGTCGTTGTAAATCCTAGTCCTAATCCTCCTAGTGCATCCAACGTTACCATTTGTAGTGGTTCGGATGCTATTTTATCAGCGACAGGCTCAGGCAGTGGTGATTTAGTATTTTACGATAACAACAATACAGAGCTAGGGCGTTTTACAATGTCTACAGCCAACACTACAGGTACCTTTAATACAGGAACGCTTGCCGTAGGTAACTATGTATTTTTTGTAGCAGAGGATGCTGGCGATTGTATTTCACCTCTAACAAGCATTAATGTTGATGTTCGTCAACTTCCTGCTGCACCAACGGCTTTTAATGATAGTCCTGTTTGTGAAGGAGAAACGGTTTTTGTACAATCCAGTACGATTGCTGGTGCCACTTATAATTGGACAGGTCCGAATGGCTTTGCAACAACCCTACAGAATTTTAACTTAACCAATATTACAACAGCAGAAGCAGGAACCTATCAGGTTGCTGTTAGCTTAAATGGATGTACCTCAAATAGTACTTCAACCACGGTCACTGTTAATACAAGACCTGTATTGAATAGCCTAACCAGCAATAGCCCACTTTGCGAATTAGAGGATTTAAGCATTACTACTACGCCTGTTTCTGGTGCTACCTATAATTGGACAGGTCCAAATGGTTTTACAGCGACAACGCAAGATATAGCGATTAGTGCGGTCTTAGAAACAGATCACCAAGGATTCTATAGTTTAGTGGCAACCGATGCCAATGGCTGTGCATCCTTACCGCTTTCTACCCTAGTTATGATTACAGCACTTCCTGATGCTGGGCTTGCCAATAGCAATAGCCCCGTATGTATTGGAGAAGATCTAAAACTAGAGGTACAGGAAGTATTTGGAGCTACTTATGCTTGGACTGGTCCAAATGGGTTCACGGCAACTAGTCGTACTCCTATTATCAATGCGACGCAAGCAGATTCGGGGCTTTATACCGTTGTTGTAACCGTTAATAATTGCTCTTCAACGTATACGACTAATGTAGAAATTGCTCCTGCTCCATCCATTACTGTTATAGCTGATACCAACACAGTACTTGGTACTCCAATACAATTATGGGCAGCAGGGGGCATTGGTTATGAATGGTCGCCAGCCACAGATTTGGATAATGTCAATATTCCAAATCCAACATTCACCCCATCAGGATTAGGCACATTCACCTATACCGTATCTACATATAATACATTGGGGTGCAGCGCTTCTACTAAATTAAATATTACCGTTACTCAGCCCACTATCGAAGATTTAAAAATTGTTGATTTATTTACGCCCAATGGAGATGGGGTCAATGATTACTGGTCTGTCAATTTCTTACAAGATCCAGCAATAGGACCTTATCAACTGCAAATTGTATCTCGTGGTGGCATAGAAGTATTAAATACACAGAATTACCAAAATGATTGGTATGGCACATTCAATGGTCAAAATTTACCCGATGGTACCTACTGGTATATTATCCATCTTGAGAATGAGGATAAGACAATTAAAGGTGCTGTAACTATTAAACGATAAAGCAACTTTGTTAGGGAACGGCAGTAATAAAGTTGGTCGTTCCCAATTACAGAAGCTTTGTCTCTTTTCAAATTTTTAAATTGAAAATCATGTTAAAAACAATTCAAAAATGTATAGGGGTAATTTTGCTATTTAGTGCATTTAGCATTCAAGCACAACAACTGCCCTTACTCAATCATTATATTTATAACCCATACTTATATAATCCAGCTCGAACGGGGCAAAATGATTTTGGTATGGTTAGTTTGCATTTTAAAAGACAATGGACCTCACTACCGAATTCGCCCTTTAGTGGTGCTATAAGCCTAGAATCTCCCATTAAGACTGAAAAGCTAGGAAATATGGGACTTGGCGGTATGCTTTATGTAGATCAGATGCACATTACCACCAATGTTGGAGGCATGGCAACCTATGCTTATCATATTCCTTTTAGTAGTCAAAAGGCGTTCAAACACGGTCTAAGCGCAGGGCTATCGTTGGGATTTGTGCATCAACGGTTTAATTATTCTGCGGCAACGGTTGAAAATCCAAACGACAATCAACTGCTGCCCTCTGAAGGCAATGGAACTTCTTTTGATTTTAGCGCTGGTCTAGATTATCAATGGAAGGGACTTCATATTGGTGCTGCGATGCTTCAAGGTTTAAATACAGGACTTCAGTTGTTAAGTACCAACAACCTTCGGTATGTCAATACTCGTCAATGGCTAGTTTCTGCTAGTTATAAACACTTATTTGGTCCTGTTGAGAAAAAACACCGTTTTTATTTACAACCTGTTTTCATGGGTAGAATCATCGAGAACATCCCCTTTCAAGCTGAAGCCAATGTGATTGTTGGTTTAGACGGAATGGGTTGGATAGGTGTTGGCTATCGTTCTAGCAACAACACGACTGCTACTGCTTCTATTGATCTTACACTAGGCGTTGAAATTAAGCGGCAGTTTGTCTTTGCTTATACCTTTGGCATTGGGGTAGATTCTCAACTTAATACGAGTATGGGAACTCAACATGAACTTATGTTGGCTTATCGCTTTGGTGAAAACAAAAAGATTAAGCAAATGCAGGAGAACATGAAAGTGTTAAAAGACAAAAATAATCAATTAGAATTAACCATTAATGAAAATCGGAAAAGAACGGATTCGCTACAAACCGTTCTAAAAGAAACCAATACGATTTTGGAGCAAAATACGACAACCATTCAACAACAAGGAGATGCTATTAAAGAAAACAGCTCCAAAATTGAACAACATGGTAATGAGATTAAAAAGAATCAAGAAGAGCTTAAAAAGCTTAGAAAGATGATCGACAATCAACCTCTAAAATACAAAAAAGTGGGGGAGGTTTTCTTTGACAATGGTTCTGTTAAATTGGGAGCTACCTCCGAGGCTAATTTAGATGCCGTTAAGCAAGCCTTAGATCAAGAGCAAGCTAAAGGCAATGAAATTCGAGTATACATTAAAGGTAATGCAAGCACAAATGGTGATGCCAAAAAGAATATGGAATTGTCGATGCGCCGTGCAACTGCCGTTCGTCAATACTTGGTCAATAAAGGGTTGGATGGTAATAAGGTTACACTGATTCCTATGGGAGAAGAAGACCCTACCAATGGAGCCAAAACTAGTGCTTCTGGCGATTCTAAAGATCGTAGGGTTGATATTATTTTTACAGCAAAAAAACCAAAAGGTAGATTATAAATAATCTAATTTGCTTTTTAACTATACAAATGAGAGAGGCTACGTCATGAGCGTAGTCTCTTTTTTTGTAGACCTTAGTTTTTTCAATGGCATCTACTAAAGTTGAGGTGACTTGGGACAACGTTTACATTGCTTTTTGCCCTTTTTATATTTTTTGCAACACTTCTTTTTGCAATCTTTACAGTCAAAACTTGGAATAACAGAACTAGGCGTATTATTTATTTCAAGTGGATTCATGGTCCTTTATTTTTTATTAATCTGTAGTTAGTTAGCGCAAGATATAATTTATTTAGACTAAATACAAACAACGAGTCTAATTTTTATGCTCTTTAACATTCTATCTAATAGATTGATCACTTGTTGTATTCTTAAAATGTAGGGCCTCACTAAAACAAAAAATCCCCTTCCTTTAAGCGATTCAACACACTCAAAAGAAGGGGAACGAGTTACATAAAAGCTCTCTATTCAACCAATGCACTTCCAATGACTTCCTCTACCACATCTGGATTGAGTAAGGTAGAAGTATCTCCCAAATTAGAGACATCGCCACTTGCTATTTTACGTAAAATACGGCGCATAATTTTTCCTGAACGAGTTTTAGGCAGCCCTTTTACAATCTGAATCTTATCTGGCTTAGCAATACGTCCAATTTCTTTAGAAACAATAAATAAGATTTCTTCTCTAAATTCAGCTTCATCAACCACCGCATCATTTGCGATTACATAAGCATAAATCCCCTGCCCCTTTATATCATGTGGATAGCCTACAACAGCAGATTCAACAATATTAAGATGACCATTAATGGCATCTTCAATTTCAGCCGTTCCAAAACGATGCCCTGATACATTAATAACATCATCCACCCGACCAATGATTCGATAAAACCCATTTTCGTCTCGTCTAGCACCATCTCCTGTAAAATATTTATCCTCAAAAGCCGAAAAATAGACCTGCCTGCAACGCTCATGATCCCCATAAGTAGTTCGGATCATAGAGGGCCAAGGGAATTTTACACAAAGCAAACCTTCTACATCGTTTCCTTCAATTTCATTACCATCAGTATCTACCAAACAAGGCTGAATCCCAGGTAAAGGCAGACTAGCATAACAAGGTTTTAGAGGCGTATGCCCTGCCAAAGCAGAAATCATGATGCCCCCTGTTTCCGTTTGCCACCAAGTATCTACAATAGGGCATTTTTGTTGTCCAACCACTTCGTTGTACCAATGCCAGGCTTCATCATTAATAGGCTCTCCGACCGTCCCCAAAACCTTAAGGCTGCTTAAGTCGCTATTCGTGACATGCTCATCTCCCATTGCTTGTAGCGCTCGAATGGCAGTTGGTGCCGTATAAAATTGATTGACTTGATGTTTTTCGCAAATTTTCCAAAATCGCCCTGCATCGGGATACGTTGGTACTCCTTCAAACATCATAGTTGTCGCTCCAGCCAACAAAGGACCATAAACAATATACGAATGCCCTGTAATCCATCCTATATCTGCCGTACACCAATACACATCCTCTTCTTGATATTGAAATACATTTTGAAATGAATACTCGGTGTACACCATATACCCGCCACAGGTATGCACGACTCCTTTGGGTTTGCCAGTAGAGCCAGAAGTGTATAAAATAAACAACATATCCTCAGCATCCATTTCTGTTGCCTCGCAGCTTGTGCTTTTCCCCTTCATTTCTTCGTGCCACCACTTATCTCTCCCATCCTGCATCGTCACCGCTGTCTGTGTACGCTGATACACAATAACAGTTTCTACGGAATCACAATCCTGCTCTAAAGCAGCATCAACAACCGCCTTAACAGGAATATTTTTAGCCCCTCTATAATTTCCATCTGAAGTAATAATCATTTTGGCTTGGGCATCTTTTACTCGATCAGCCAACGCCTTGGCAGAAAAGCCTGCAAATACGACCGAATGAACAGCTCCTATTCTAGCACAAGCCAAAACAGCAATCGCCAATTCTGCAACCATTGGCATATAAAAACAAACTCTATCTCCTTTGGTGATACCATTTGCTTTGAGCACATTGGCAAATTGACAAACCTCAGCGTGCAACTCTTTGTAAGTATATTTTATAGTAGGCTCATTGGGTTCATTTGGCTCCCAAATGATGGCTGTTTTATCTCCTCTAGTCTCCAAATGGCGATCTAGGCAATTTTCTGTAATATTCAATTTACCACCCACAAACCATTTTACCGCTGGTTTTCTAAAGTCCCAATCTAGTGTTTTGTCCCATTTTTTGCGCCAAATAAAAGAGGCAGCTTGTTCTTCCCAAAATACTTCTGGTTGGTTGACACTTTTTTGATAAACTTCTTGATACTGTTCGAATGATTTTATTTGTGTGGTCATATTCTAGTGATTACAAATTATAATAGTTCGTAAATAATTAAGGTTGGTAGGCTTTGATTTTTAGAGGAACTATCGAAATTAAAAATATTGATTGTTCTGGTGAATGACTGTTTTTCAATCAACATCAAATATTTTCATTAACTATACAAGATAACAAAGAATTGAATATCTTAAAAAATTAGGGTCTAGGAATTTTTTAGTATACTTGTAATGTTATCCCTTACATAAGACCGTTTTGTTTTATCTATTTTTTATCAAAAACTCTTAAACACTTCAACATTAAACTTATGGGAACTAATATCGGGCGTTTCTTTCTTGGATTTATTATGTTTATTGGTGGTTTGTACCTAATGTTAAATTCTATTCGAGTAGATCTAGGCACGATGTTTCATGGCAGATATTCTCTATTTAATGTTGGAGGTTATGGCGTTACTTCTGGCTCCATTATGATTGTTTTTATGCTGGGGGTTGGCATGCTGTTTTTTAATGCTCGCAATCCTTTAGCTTGGTTAATCACAGTCGGTTCCTTAGTGGCATTAATATTTGGTGTTATCGCCAACACACACTTTAGTTTACAGTACATGTCAGCTTTTGATTTAATTGTGATTTTGGTGCTGCTCTGTGGAGGGTTGGGCTTATTATTAAGTTCTATGGTCAAACGAAGTGCTTAATGCCTTTAGTTCTTTAACGACTCTTGTAACAAATGCTAAAAAAGAGTGAGCGTTTTACTGCTTTTTATAGAAAAAAGCTGAGTACAGAACATTTTTCTAAATTAATGTACCATCGCCTTTTACTCGCTGCAATAGCCTAGTTGTGGGACTTTTCCTTTTTGCATCGCCCCCAAAAGCAACAAAAAGTAATTCACTATTCTGCTCAAGTTGTCAAAGAACCAACATTTTAATATCAATACGATTCTAGTATATCCTATGCTTCCTAAAATAGAACAAATTAAATTTCAGAATCAAACGCTCCCCAAATCTAATTTTGATTTGGTTAGTCTAAAGGAGCTATTGAGTAGAGGAAGGCTACAGGCAGAATTAACGACACTCCATCAAGTTAATTTTTATATTTTATTATTAGGAACAAACCATCAAGGTTGCCACACAATTGATTTTACAGATTATTCCTATCAGCAAGGTACTGTTCTTAGCATTCGAAAAGATCAAATTCACAAATTCCATCTCAGCAAGGCAGAGGGGCTTTTATTCTTTTTTACAGATGACTTTATTGCCAGTTATTTGGAGCAACAGGAAGCCCTAAAAGCACTACAATTATTTAATGAATTATTGAGTTCACCCAAAATTCAACTAACACCAATAGAATATGCGGATATACTGCAATTAGGGCAACATATTCAAAATGAGTATACCCAAGTAGTTGATGATTATTCGTTGGGAATCATACGAAGTCTCTTACATATTCTTATTGCAAAGCTGTATCGTGCCAAGGCTCAAAAAGGATGTGATTTAACTCCTCGAAAATACCTAACCGAATTTATTGCCTTTCAAAAATTAGTAGAGACCAATTGCTTTAAAACAAAAAAAGTAATGGATTATGCCCAGACAATGGGCTGTAGTACCAAGACACTTAACAATATAGTGCAAGAAATTGTCCATAAGTCTGCTAAAAATTTTATTAATGAGTTGATTGTTACAAAAATCAAACGACTATTAATTCATTCGAGTGCTTCTATCAAAGAAATTGCCTATACTGCTGGTTTTGATGAGCCTACTAATTTTTATAAATTTTTTAAAAAGTACACCCAATCTTCTCCCGAGGCCTTTCGAAAAGCCCATTTATAACAATTTTCCAATTTGGATAGCCCAAAAGCACTTTTTTACCTTTCCTTACACGCTTTGTTGCGCTAATTTTGCCTTGAATTATTTACCAAAGCAATACAACAATGAAATTAATAACAGTACTGGTTGGAGTGGTCTTTCTTTACAGTTTTATCAATTGTAATACACCAACGATTCCAGCAACTCAAAAAGAGGAAAAAATGAACTTATCAAAAAAAGAAAAAGTGGTTGCCCTACTCAATAGTTTTAACACGGGTGATCAAACTCCAATTGGTTATATTAATCCGACCAAATATATCCAACATAATCTAGCCGTTGGCGATGGCTTAGAAGGTTTTGGGGAACTCATGAAAATGGCACCACCAGAAGGTTTTAAAGCGAAAGTTATTCGAGCTTTTGAAGATGGAGACTATGTTTTTACGCATACTGAATATGATTTTTTTGGACCCAAAGCTGCTTTTGATGTATTTAGGTTTGAAGCAGGTAAAATTGTTGAACATTGGGACAACCTAGCTGAAATCACTCCTCCAAATCCAAGTGGTAGAACTCAACTAGATGGCGCAACAGCCTTGACTGATTTAGACAAAACAGCCGCTAATAAAGCTTTGGTTAAAGGTTTTGTAACCGATGTCTTAAAAAATGGGGAGGTAGAAAAATTAACAGATTATATTAATCCTCAAAAATATCTTCAACATAATTCAACTATCGCAGATGGGCTAGATGGCTTAGGAAATGCCTTAAAATACTTTGCAGATAATGGATTAATCCTTCAATATGACCAACTCCATCAAGTGCTTGGAGAAGGTAATTTTGTGTTAACGATTAGTGAAGGTAAATTTGGCAAAGGAGATCCTGTCGCTTATTATGACTTGTTTAGAATAGAGGAAGGAAAAATTGTAGAACATTGGGATATCATTGAGACAATTCCTAACAAGGAAGATTGGAAAAACTCAAATGGTAAGTTTTAGTTAAAATACCCTTTAATACAAACACGAGCCACCTCTAATAAAGAGATGGCTCGTGCCTTTTTTAGGTATGCCTGAATACCATTAATGTCTTATCGTCACTTTTTCTGTATGAACACTTCCATTAGGTGCATGAACTTGTATCACATAAGTACCTGCTGTTAATTTTTCTGTATTCATGGTATAAATAGATTGCTGATTGGTTAATTCTGACTGCATCAAAATACGCCCTAAAGCATCAATCATTGTAATCGCATAATTTCCTTTAGACAACAAGGGTAGTTCTATGGTTAGGCGATCGTCAGCAGGGCTAGGATAAACCAATACCATTGCATTAGGATCTTCAAATGTTACGACTCTAGTTCTGCTATAATCATTGACACCTGCATAATCAATATGATGGATACGGTAATAATTATGACCAACCAAAGGAGTCTGATCGATGTAGTTATAGAAGGCTTGGTTGTTATCACTTGTTGCATCAAAACAAGCTAAGGTTTCAAAATTTTGCGCATCAGCACTTCGCTGAAGACAGTAACGATCACCAGCTTTTTCATTGGCTACTTCCCATTCTAATTTTGTAGTACGCTCTACCTTTGTTGCATCAAAACGAAGCAATTCTAACGGCAAAGAAATTTGATTGAGCATATCAGCCAAGGTAAATGGGCTAAATGAAGTCACATAATCAGAAGTAACTGTTCCATTAACAACTGTTCCTGTAATTACAGGACTGTTCCCTTCTCGCTCCCACTGATTGACGACACTAGGTGCTTGCGTAAAGAAATGCCCTACTCGCATACTAGAGGGAGAAATAACATTACTGTGAGGTCCCCAATGCAAGGTTACTTTTAAATGTTCACCAGTACCACCGATTAATTCATCCAACATCCAATATTCTAAAGAACTAACATGGTCTAATTCGGCAGCATTTACATTATAAGTACCATAACCTTGGTAGAAATACTCCGCAATATAAAATTCTCCATGGTGAAATCTTGTCTCAATTCCAATCGCACCATAAACCCCATTATCTCCTGTTGGGTAGGTAAAATTGGTAATTGCGCCTGTATTGGTTTCTTTGATTACAGGACCATCTACATGACTAAAGTTTGACGCATTGGTTGCTGTTGCAATAGGATCAAAAACCAAATAGGCAGCCGCAGAAGTTAATACAATGCCATTGGTAAAAGTCATATCATTTTTGATGACCATATCACTCGCATTGTTCTGAAGGTTTCCCCCTGCTTTATTAACAATTACCTGATAAAAACTTTCACTGCCTGTTGCCTTATTTACCGATTGAGTCGTTGTTCCGAGGAATTCAACGATGCTTTCTCCTTCGTCAAAACCATTTCCTGTATTTTGATCCGTCCAATTGCCGTGTAATCTAACTAGACCATCTGCTGCCGCTGTGCCATCTTCCATGTCCAATTGACCATTGTTATGAATCATCAAATTACCATGTACCTCAATTCCTGTACCTATGACTCCTCCTTGATTATTTTCCAATTTAGACGTTCCTGCACTTCCATTTCCACCAATAATTAGATCTCCCATTACTTGCAATAAAGAAGCATTGGTATTGGTATTAAAAACATCAACGGTTCCTGTGCCACTATTCCCAATGTACATATTTCCTTTGACGGTCATAAATCCGCTAGTGCCTTGAAAAATTTCAGAAGCAGCATTAAAGCTATGCGAGCCACTAGTAGCTTCTAGGTACAAATTAGGGTAAAACATATTTAAGGTGATGACAGCTACCGTGGAGCTGTTACCACTCTGACGATAACGCCAAGTTGCTGTAGCAGGAATTGTAGCAATTCCACCTTCGTAATTATCACGATATTGCGCTATAGAGCTTGTTCCTGTTTTTATAATTTCGCCATTAGCTGCTAGTATCCAAGTAGCAGAATGCGTACCAAAATCAACGCCATTTCCACCTCCATTTCCATTGTCAATTAACGTTCCTTGGATGTCTAAATCTACTCCCGTTCCATTATTAAACCTCAATAAACGATTGTTATTAATAGCAAGGGTTCCTCCACTTTCAATGACAACTTCATCTACTACTAAATCTTGATCTACACTTACAGTATGTGTATTTAAGATATGAATATAATCACTGTTGTCAAACTCAGGATATATACAAGCTGAAGACCAAGGACCAGCCGCAGAACTAGCCATTTCCCAAGTCGCTACATTTGTCCAATTTCCCGTATTGACAGAACGGAAAAAACGCTCTGCATTTAAGGTAAATTGCACGGCCTCTGATGGTAGATTGCACGTTCCACCTTCTGTTACTTGGCAATAAAACTGGTAACCATCAAAAGAAGAAACTACTCCCGAAATAGACAATGCATTAGAAGTTTCTCCTGTAACAACGGCTCCTGCAAAAGCAGCAGCACTAACAGCAGTCCAAGTCAAGGCACTTCCGTCATTTTCATTATAAAACCATTGGTAGGTTAAGGCACCTCCATTTCCAGCGGTTGCAGCAACAGAAAAATTCATAGCACAGCCGCTCACATCCGTTGGCTGTGTAGTAATTGTTGGTGTACCTCCTCCAACGGTAAAGATACCTAAATGCGTTTCGTCACCAGAAGTAGCCGTAGTCCATTCGCCTGCTGCAAATGTTGGATTCGGTCCAGTAACCGTATTGTTTCTTCTATAAATATAACCAACAGCTCCTACGGTAGCATCGTGAAAATCATCAATAACCGTTGTTGTTGGAACATGAACCAACTCTAAGCGATCATCAGCATTAAAACCTGCTGTAGTTCCTCCGAAATCAAAATCTTGGACACCTGATCCACCACTATTGATTCTTCCAACCAAAACTTGACCATCTGCAATAGAAGATCCCGTTCCCGTAGCTGGAAAGGTATAAGAGTGTGTAACTGTCCCAGAGGTTAAAGTTCCATAACGATCGATTCTATAATTGGTCAAATCAATGGTAGCCCCTGTTCCATTATAAATTTCGATATACCCCAATGAACCTCCATTATTATCAAATACCTCTGATATAATAATATCTGTTAAAATAGAGCCACATGCTCCACCTGAAGTTAACAAAGTAAAATTACCTGCTGTCGTTTGATTACATGCTGTCTCTATTACTGTGATGGTACCTGTAGTTGCACCAGTAGGAAGGGTAGCAATCAACGTGGTTGCGTCCACAAAAGTAACAGCAGCTGCCACCCCATTAAATTCAACCGTAGAACTAGCCGTAAAACCAGTACCTGAAATGGTCACCTCTGTTCCTATAGGACCAGAAGTTGGGGCAAAAGAAGTAATGGTATGCGGACAAACTACAGTAGGAGTTCCATCCAAAATGAAGTTATCAAAACCTGCATAATCACTCCCTCCATTTTGAACCACTAATAACTCTAGCCCTACAGTGTTAGCACTATTGGGAATGTTTATGGTTTCTGTTAGGTAACCTCCCGTTGAGAAACCTCCCCCTGTTACCAGTTGTACTTGAGGTTGTGCAACCCCATCTAGTATAACCGTATAAAAAACATTATCGCCACTGTCATAGCCTACAATGTTGTAGTCAAACTGTATCGATACCCCTGTATAAGTTGCTACCGAAACATTGGCAAAAGTAATGGTTTCCCCTGCTGCTCCTCCACAATTTCCATTCAAATCTTGAACTCCCCAAAACTGTGCGCCAACAGCAGGAGTTATACTACTCAATGCAGTTGAATAATCCCAACGATCGCTCCCATTGGTACAGGCGACCGTAGATAAAGTAGTTCCCCATGTATCCCCAGCGTTCTGTTCGAAACCATGGTATGCGATTTGAGCCTCCAAGTTAGACAAGACGAGACCCAAGCATAAAATCAAAAAATGTAATTTTGTTTGCATAATGATTGTAATTGTCAGTAAACAGTGGGGCTGTCTTTTTGAGAAAGACAAAAGTACGTCTTTTAATCCTAGAATAATCATTCTTGGATATTAGTTAATTGTTAAACTTCTCAAAATCAACACATTTCATTTTACAATCATATATAATTCACTCTTTAATAAGCCTTAATTATTTAAGCTTTATTTCCTATTTTTATAAAATAAAAAAAAGCTGCCCTAAAAATAGAGCAGCTTTCATATTTTGAATTGATTATCTTTTCCTTACTTATGCGTTAATCAACATCGTATCCAATACTGAATTTAAGGTTGAACTTGGACGCATTGCTTGGCTTACTTTTTCCTCATTAGGGAAATAATAACCATCTACATCCATTGCTACACCTTGAGCAGCATTAAGTTCCTCAACAATTTTGGCTTCATTATCAGCCAACTGCTGTGCTAATTTGCCAAAGCTTTCTTGCAATTCTGCATCTTTAGTTTGCGCTGCAACTGCTTCTGCCCAGTATAAGGCTAAATAGAAATGGCTTCCTCTATTGTCTAGCTCATTTACCTTTCTAGAAGGAGATTTTCTATTCAACAATAGCTTTTCAGTAGCTTGATCCAATGCCTCACCCAATACCAATGCTTTGGAGTTATTGAACGTATTTCCTAAATGTTCTAAAGAAACAGCCAATGCCAAAAACTCACCCAAAGAATCCCAACGCAAGTGATTTTCTTTGTTAAATTGTTGTACATGTTTAGGTGCAGACCCTCCTGCTCCTGTTTCAAACAATCCTCCACCATTCATGAGTGGAACAATAGACAACATCTTTGCAGAAGTTCCCAATTCTAGAATTGGAAATAAATCTGTATTGTAATCACGTAATACATTTCCAGTTACAGAAATAGTGTCCTTGCCCTCTTTGATACGCTCTAAAGAAAATGCAGTAGCATCCATTGGAGACATAATATGAATTTCTAATCCATCTGTATCGTGATTTGGCAAATAAGTATTTACTTTTTTGATTAATTCTGCATCATGCGCTCTATTCTCATCCAACCAAAAAACAGCAGGAGTTTGTGAAGCTCTGGCTCTAGTTACTGCCAATTTCACCCAATCTTGGATTGGTGCATCTTTTACTTGGCACATTCTCCAAATATCTCCCACTTCAACAGCATGCTCTATCAAGGTATTTCCCGCTGCATCAACTACTCTTACCGTACCTTCTGTTTGAATTTCAAATGTTTTATCGTGCGAGCCATATTCTTCTGCTTTTTGAGCCATTAGCCCTACATTAGGAACAGTCCCCATAGTAGTAGGATCAAACGCTCCATGTTTTTTACAGAAATCAATAACAACTTGATAAATACCTGCATAACTGCTATCAGGAATAACAGCCTTGGTATCTTGCGTTTTTCCTTCTTTGTTCCACATACAACCCGAAGTACGAATCATTGCAGGCATTGAAGCATCAATAATTACATCACTAGGTACATGCAAATTCGTAATTCCTTTATCAGAATCAACCATAGCAACATCAGGACCATTTTCATAAGCAGCCTGAATATCTGCCTCTATTGCAGCCTTTTGGTCAGCAGGAAGTGTTTCGATTTTGTTCAACAAATCACCAAAACCATTGTTAACATCCACACCCAACTCTTCTAAAACAACAGCATGTTTGGCAAAAACGTCCTTAAAGAATGTTCTAACCCCATGCCCAAATATAATTGGATCAGACACTTTCATCATTGTTGCTTTCATGTGCAATGAAAATAGCACTCCCTGTGCTTTAGCATCTGCTACTTGAGCATCCAAAAATGCCAATAAAGCTTTTTTGCTCAACATCGTACCATCAATCACTTCACCTGCCAAGATTGGAAAACTATCCTTTAAAGTAGTCACTGTACCATCTGCTGCAACATGCTCAATGCGTACATCTGTAGCAGATTCCAAGGTTACCGATTTTTCATTAGAACGAAAATCTCCACTTGTCATTGTAGCTACATGAGACTTAGAATCAGCTGACCAAGCCCCCATAGAATGAGGATTATTTTTAGCGTATTTTTTTACAGGTTTAGGTGCTCTACGATCCGAGTTTCCTTCTCTTAAAACAGGGTTTACGGCAGAACCTTTAATTTTATTGTATCTCTTTTGAATTGCTTTTTCTTCTTCTGTCTCTGCATCGTCTGGATAATCAGGCAATGCGTATCCCGCAGCTTGAAGCTCTTTGATCGCTGCTTTTAATTGAGGAACAGAAGCACTAATATTAGGCAATTTAATCACATTTGCCTCTGGCTTAAGCACCAACTCTCCTAATTCAGCCAATGCATCAGGCATTCTTTGCTCTTCAGTCAAAAAATCAGGAAAATTAGCAATAATTCTACCAGCTAGAGAGATATCACTCAACTCAACTTCTATACCCGCAGCATCTGTAAACGTTTTGATAATTGGCAAAAAAGAAAACGTTGCTAAAAAAGGTGCTTCGTCTGTCTTAGTATAGATGATTTTTGATTTGTTTTGTTCCATGTTTCTCAATTTTTAAGTAAGTTTTTTTTTTATAAAAAAACTGTAATTTAACTGTTGATTATTAGCTGTCTTTTTCAAAGAAATTCTTTGATTTTCAACCCGTGCGAAGTTACAATTTTTTGTCGAAAAAAAGAATAGCGGTTCAAAATATTAAAATCTCTATATCTTTATTAATACACGATTGATTACCAATAGATTGACAAGGCACATTTTCAATCTATTCTATTGATTATCAAAACTCCGCCAAGTAGGAAGATAGCCCTTATCATGAGCCACCTGTTTACAAATAACTTTTTTTATTGAACAAATGATTATTGTTTGCTCAATTGAATTTTTGCCCAGACCCCTGTAATGTTACCATTTGAACTGCGGGAAGGTTGGCGACTAATTGCAGATTGATTCGCTCCTTGTAACATAGGATTGGGCAATTGTCCACTTCCTGTTATACCATTGCTAGAGGGATCGTTAAACAGCCCAGGGTCATCATCTGCATTAGCAGCAGGTTGATTTACTCGAATGCCAATACTCATCACTTCATCATAATTTATAGTGCCTTTTAACAGTTGATTCAAAGGAATTTTGAATTCACAAATCATTGCCCCTACATGATCAAAGCCCATGGCTGTTTTAAGCTCTTTGGACGCTAAATTACTGACTCGAATTTTTTCTGTTGGCTCCTCTTCAACAAAACCAATCAATTCAAACTCTTGGCAGATGTCGGCATAAGCTTGATCCAAAGCACGATCGTCAATCTTAAAGCTGCCTTTAGTTGCCTGAAAAGAAATTTTTTCGATCTGTTCTTGTGTCAATGCTAAGGGGTAGCCAATTCCTATTTTGTCCTTTCGTTTAGCCAAAGTATCTATATAAACAGACAATCCCAATCCCATGATCCTACGTTGAATATTTTTATCATTAATCCGAACACAGAGGTATAGGTTTTTATCGTCGTTCCCTGCATTGTATTGGATGGCAGTATAATCTTTAGGCTCTTTTAGTGGATGCTCCCATTCTTTTAGGTCACCATCAATAGTAATTGTTGAATCAACACCATACCATTTAACCGTGGTAATATTTTGGGTAGAATTGCAAGCCATTCCCAAACTTATAAATAGTAATGAGACCATTAATTCTATGCTACTTTTCAAATTCATTGATCGATTTTTTTAGTGTGGCACAAAGATACAAATTCTTGTGAAGTATAGCACGAATACTTTTGGGGATCACAATCGAACTAGCGCAAGCATTCCCCGCATCTATGTAAATCTTGCTTTTTCGACGATACAACACTATTATTCCATGAGTGCTGCGCAATTCCTGATAATGTCTAATAGAAAAAGAAAATTCACGCTAATTTTAGTACCTTGAACCTAATAAAATCAACCGTATGAACCACCCATTAATTAAACCATTAAGAATCGTTTTAGCAGCGGATCGTTCAGAAGCTAGTCGCCAGAAATGGGAAGAATGGACCAATTACCTCATTGACCAAAAGATAGATCTAATCGACTTGATGGATTTACTGGATGCAGAACATCCGATTGCCATGCGATTTACTTGGCTATTGGGGCATATATTGGTTAAGGCTCCTGATCGCATTGCACCTATTGTGAGTCACTGTTTTAATAGACGAGATGAATTGACCTTTCCAGGAATTAAACGCACGATTGCCAAAATGATTTGGCTGGCAGGAGTCCCTGAAGAATTAGAAGGGTTAGTGGTTGACGAGTTGTTCAAATGGGTACTTTCCCCTCAAATAAAGGTTGCTGTAAAAGTATATTCGATTAGTGCCTTGTACGACTTTAGTGTCAAATATCCTGATTTGCAAGAAGAATTGTTGTTAGTCATTGATGACCAACTGGATAAAAATCCAGTTGCATTCAGCGCTAGAGCTCGCAAAATTTTGAAATTATTAAGGCAGTAACCTTATCTCGAAGTCGTCAAGTTTTCACAAGATTTGCGAACAATAATTTGCGCTGGTAAGATCAATTGTTGGTTGGGCAATGGTTTGGGTTTTCCTCCTTTTATTTTATTCAACAAAATATTAACCGCTTGGTCTCCCATTTCTTGAATGGGTTGAGCGATGGCCGTTATAGCACAAAATTTAAATACATCAATATCATCATAACTCAATAAGGCGATGTCTTCGGGAATATGCAAGCCCATTTTTCCTAAATGTTCTAAACAAGCCTTTCCTATATTGTTATTAACGGCATAAATAGCCGTAACAGGTTGGGCTTGGTTTAACATTTTGTGCAGTGATTTGCCCACCTGATTATAAATATCATCAAAGGCTATTTGGCAAACATTGCTATTTTTTATGGTAAGTCCCTGTTCCGTTAAGGCATCTTTATACCCCTGTTCTCGATCTTGAATAGTACTTAAGTGAGAAGGCGATATGGTCAACATTCCAATCTCACGATGCCCTTGTTCCATCAAATACTCGATTGCCTTTTTTGAGCTTTTGTAATTATCAACTACGACATAATCTGTTTCCAAATTAGGAATATGTCGATCAATTAAAACAAAAGGAAATCCCTCCTTAATGAGTTCTTTCAGTACCTTGGTATCCTGAAAGGTGGTTGCCAAAATCAAACCATCCACCTGTCTACCTCTCAACATTTGAATCAACTCCTCCTCTCGCTCTGCTCGTTCATCAGAACTACAAAAAATTAGATGATAACCTAATTGACGCAAATTATCTTCGATTCGACGAGCAATAGTAGCATAAAAATTATTAGAAATATCTGTAACAATCAGACCTATTGTATTGGATTTCCCTGTTCGCAATCCTCTTGCAATAGAATTAGGCTTATAATTGAGTTCTTTTGCTTTGGCTTTGACCTTATCTTGTGTAACGGGACTAATCCCATGCAAATCACCTTGACCATTTAGCACCATAGATACCAATGTTCTAGAAACTCCCAAAGCTTGTGCAATGTCAATAAGCGCAATTTTTTTCTTCATGTTACTATTCTTAATTATTTGTCGATCCCTTACCCTCTCGCATTAACAAAGAAATTCTTTGGTCAAGCACTACACCAACCTATCGATAGTTGTTATCGTCATCTCTAAGCAAATTTTTCATCTTTTCTTTAATAACAATATTGATTAGTTCTGATTCGTTTTCTTCCCCTTCTCTAATGTTATTAATTATAGGTTTTTCCTCTACAAACATATAATAAACCGTTCTAAAAAACAAAAAGATTACAAAAGGAGCAAATAGAAAAATAGCAGCTAGTGTCGCTAAAAGTCCCTTGTACAATTCATTCTGATACAGTTGATAAATCGTTCGAGCTATTTTTGAGACTAGATCTCTGTTGGCAATTAGCAAAATAAGGGTTATAATGGGTACCACAAGAGCTAGTAATAGCCTAAACAATAATAGAGCCATAATAACGATAATAACAATACTCAACACAGATTTCCATCTAGCAGGGGGTGTTTCGTTTTCTCCAAACTCTTCAAATTCAAAAAATGGTGTCTCTTTCATGATATAAAATTAGTTGTTGTGATTATTCTTCATGAAGTTGTTTAAGAATGTTGTTGATTTTCGAGATCAAAGCTAGTAGTTATCGGGCAAAGCTCGTTTTTTGTTTCGTAGCTGGAAGCTACGGGACTAAAAATAGCTGCCGATCCGATGGCTGCTATGGTTGGATCGCAGGTGTTAAGATCATTTTTTAACAACTTCCATTATAAATAATACAAAAGATACAGAGAATGAGTTCAATTTTACAAAAAACAAAATAATTACAAAAAAGGGAACTTCTTTATATTTTTATTAATTTAGAAGATATTACGGCATTGTTACTAGATAATAGTTTGCTGTGTCTTTTTGTTCATTTTTTGGGTACAGGACAAAGCTATAAATTCGGTTAGTTGATCAAAATATTAGGAGGTTTATCACTATTTTTTAGACCGCTTCGCTCTAACATCCAAATCATTATTAAGCAAAGATCCTATATTTTATACTAAAAAACTTTAGCTTGCTTTGCTCGTGAGCCAGCAAGCTGGGGCTGTCCTGTACATAGGTTCATTTTATAAAGCCATTATATTTACAGATATGTACAATCAAGAAGAAACCACCAATTCAAACCTAATAAAAGTAATTGGTCTTGGTATTTTTATGCTTTTAATCCTTCTAACCTTTTTTTTTAGAAAAAGTGATGCTACCCCATTTGGTTTACCACTTGACCAAACCGAGCAAGTAGATAGTCTTTCTCAATAAACTCCCAATAACGATAAGTATGCAAGACGACAATGATGATTTATTGGAACCCTATAACAATGATGAAATTTCAGATGATGATTATTTTCAGGAATCGAAAGAGAATGTTAGCAACTTAACTTATGCTTTTATGATGGTCGCTTTTCTAGTGGTTATTGGAATTAAATTTTTTCAGAGCCTATCCGATACGACAACAGATGAAAATGCGATGGTTATTCGTCAAGTTCAATTGCTTAAATTGATAGAAACATCTACCAATGAGCAAGAAGTAGCACATGCGATAGCGGAATATGATAGTTTGGCTAATGTTCTCGAAACACTAGCCAATTGAGACTAGCTTCATTCGGCAAATTGATAAAAAAAAAGACTCTAACTGCAATAGCTAGAGTCTCCATGATATAATGCACGTGTGTTTTATTCAATTCGTATTTTTTGACTATAACTCCCTGTATTATTCCTTACGTAAACTACATATACTCCTGTAGCACAATGGTTTCTATCCAATTCAAGTTCATAATAGGTATTTGTTTTTGCCTTTATATCATGTCTCTCAACAACACTTCCCAAAGTGGTTAAGATTTCTATTTTGTAACGATCGTCTTTTGCCAATTGAATATACATAGTGTTCCTTCCCGCTCGCAAAACTGTGGGAAACAATTTCTGCACTAATGGTGCGTCTACTCTTAGAGCACGAATATCAGTATAGGCGTAAGTTCCATCAAAATCCACTTGTTTTAAGCGAAAATAATGTACTCCTGCTACTAAATTTGGTACTTTATAATTATAATATTGTACTTGAGTGGTTGTGCCTGCACCATCTACATAGTCTATTTGCTCAAAAACGGGCAGCCCTGTAGTTGGCAAGGCATGTTCTATTTCATAGCCAGCATTGTTCAGCTCACTTGCTGTCGCCCAATTTAGGCTAGCGGCATTCTTTCCCTCTAATTCTGTATTAAAATGCATCAATTCTACTGGCAATGGATCACTCCCTCCTATTCCTTCCAGTGCAAGTGCAAAAACTTCAGAACTAGCAGTATTAAATGTCGCTCCTGTTCCTCCATTGTTCATTTCTATGTCAACTCTAATTCCTGTAACCGTTAAGGTATTGGATGCTGTGTAAGGCACTTCTACCCTAAACTTTACCCATTCTTGATTATTTAAGGCAACATCTGTTGCATTGGTAAAAGTAGCTGATCCTGTCAAGTTTCCTGCTGATGTTATTAAAACAATATCTTGAACTGCTAAATATCTACTTAAATCGGAATTGTTTTGTACATCATTAAAATAGTAATAATCTAAATAAATAAAATTGTCAACTCTAAGGTCAACTGGGGTATTGAATGTAAAGGTAAGCATTGACTGTCCTCCTTGTATATCATACCCATTGAGAAAATCACCCGAAAGCGGGCAAGGATCTCCCCCTATCATTGCTACATAGTCGGTAACAGAAGAGGCATTGGTTGCTGCTCCATTTATAGAAGATGTTCCATCTGAAAAATTAATCGATTGATATTTTACATGCATAGGGGAAGCAAATATTGTGCTGTCTCCTAAAAAAAGCCCCATAAAAAAGAATAGTCCAATAATTGAACTCTGATTGTTTGGGTTAAACTTAATCCTAATTAAGGATTTTAATAAAAAAAAGAAATAGAACTTATTTTGGGAAAAATGTAATAGTGTTTGCATAGGACAATGTATCAAATTGTTAAAAAGGAACTAAAGATTCAAAATTTCTTTTGGGCAATCATTTCAAATTATTGGAGCTGGTTATTTGTTATATCAAAATGGAATTTACCATCCTCCTACCAAACATATTATGTTACTATTTTATCCAAATATAAGTCTTTCTTCAATCATAGAGGTGCATATTTTTGCCTTGCAACATCCCATTCTTGCCTAATTAAATTTCAAAAAAATGCACTTTTGCCTTATTTATAGCTAAAAAATAAAAAAAAGACCCTAACCATGGTAGTTAGAGTCTTTATAAATATACGATCTAATTTTTTTTATTCTACCCGTATTTTTTCCGTATAAGTACCACTATCATTACTCACACGAATCAAATAAACTCCTGATGGATAGCGATTCAAGTCAAATTCTACTTCATAATAAGCATTTATTGGAGAGCTTGTATGATGTACTTCGACTACCTGCCCCAACGTAGTTAAGACTTCTACCTTATAGTTATCTTCTTTTGCCAATTGGATATAAACGGTACTACGTCCTTCCTGCAAAAGCGTTGGGAATAGCTTTTGTACCAATGGCGCTTCTACATTCAGTGCACGAATATCTGTATAGGTATACGTTCCATCAAAATCTACTTGTTTCAGACGGAAATAATGAATACCTGCTACTAAATTGGGCACTTCATACTGATAATGTTGAGCTTGAATGGTCGTTCCTGCTCCCTCTACATAGCCAATCTGATTAAAGACGGGCACTCCTGTTGTTGGCAAAGCGTGTTCTACTTCATAACCTGCATTATTTAGCTCCGTTGCTGTCGCCCAATTCAATTGACCAAGAGTTTTCCCTTGCAATTTGGCTCTAAAATACAGCAACTCTACAGGCAATGGATCATTCATCAAGAATTGATAATCTTCTATTTCTCCATTGGTTCTTGCGCCCACAAAATCACCAGCCCCTAACAGGTTGTCATCTAAACGAATTCTAATATTTACTAAATTTGTCGCTACTGTTGCTGGCGAAGTCACATTAACGGTTGTTGTTGTTGCTCCTCCTGGTACAGCTACCGAACCATTGTAAAAGTCATCGTAAATCCCATCGGCATTCCAATCAATCCACATTCCGTAAAATACATTATCTGCTGCTACTGAGTTTAGATTTAAATCTACATTGTAAACAGTAGAAGGAGTCACTGTTCTTGGAAATGCACCAGCTGTTCCCGTTCCTAATGCCATTCCATCGTCAAAATTATCCGTTCCTACTCCCGAACTTGCATTTTCAAAATCGGTATTGCTACCCAACCAAATATCCGTTCCACCATCCAGTACATTATCCGCATTTCCATCTCTCATAGCTCTATGATAAGCCTCGCCATATACTGCTGGTCCATCTCCATAGTCCTTATTAACATCCAAGATCGTCAGATAAACCGTTGCGGTATCACATGCTTTGGGCGTTCCATCATCACAGATGCTATACACAAACTCATCGTTCCCACTAAAATTGGGATCGGTTGGGCTATACGTATAACTCCCATCTGGATTTAAAGTCACCGTGCCTTGGCTTGCTCCACTCACCAAACTTACCCCTCCGATTTGGCTATCTCCTTCTACATCACTATCGTTGTCCAACACATTTGCCGTTAAGGTCGTCCCTTTGTCTAAAAACTCCTCATCATCGATTGCATTTGTACTGTTGTACACTGATGGTAATACATGTATTGTCACCGTTGTTGTTTCACAGCTCATAGGCACGCCATCATCACAAGCCGTATACTCATAAACAACCTCTCCTACAAAACCTGCTACAGGATCAAAGGTATAACTTCCATCCGCATTTTGCGTCAAGGTGCCTGCATTGGTCACTGCTGCTCCATTTTGATCCACTCCCGCTATGGTTGTTCCTAGTCCCAATCCTACTGTACCATCTACTACTCCATCTCCATCTGTGTCTATATTGATTGTCCCAGTCACAGTGATGTTATCCCCATCTGGATCGTTGTCATTCGACAAAACTTGACCACTTACGGCTAAATCGTCATAGGTGACATTCGCATCTGGTGCCAGTGCCAATTCTCCATTATCAGTGGTTGGCAAGGGTTCTACATCTATTGTTACCAATGCTTCCTCACAAGCTTGAGGACTCCCGTTATCACATACTTGATAGCTATAGCGTACCTCTCCTACAAAATTTGCTGTGGGTACAAATGTATACGTCCCATCTGAATTTTGCGTCAAAGTGCCTGCATTGTTATTAGCTGTCCCATCTTCATTTACTCCTCCTACCGTCACTCCTGTTCCCAATCCATTGGCTGTTTCTGGTACGCCATCTCCATCTGTATCTATTGTTATGTTACCTGTCAATACTTGCGTATTGTTTTCATGATCCCAATCGTTGGTTAAGACATTACCACTTGCCGTCTCATTAATTGGTGTCGTATTGATGTCATTCGCTGCATAAGTTGTATTTCCTTCTCGCCAATCCCGCTCTATCGTTACCCCATTGGTTGCATCTGGATGACTATTGGGATTCAAATTGGTATTGGTGGCATCCGTACTTGCTGTATTGTTATCATAACCATCCAACAAGCCGTCTCCATCCGCATCTGTTGCTCCTCCTGATAAACCTGTATTCGCATTTGGACTATCTGTGCCATCTACTAGACCATCTCCATTCGTATCGTGCCCCTCTAGATTATCTAATAAACCATCATTATCACTATCCAAGTCCAAATAATCGGGATTGTCTACTCCATCCGCATTATTGGGTACAATTCCTGAACCTGCTCCACCAAAGTTTGCATCGTCATTGTCGTAAGCATCGTCTATCCCATCTCCATCTGCATCTGTCCCTGCTGGGGCAAGGTAAGAAGCCGTTGCTTGTCCTTCTGTATTGTCTACGATTCCATCGTTGTCCGCATCTATATCCAAGAAGTTGTAATTGTTGTCTCCATCTTGGTTATCGTTTGGATAAGTATCTGGTCTTCCATCTCCATTTCCATCTGCTCCTGTTACAGTCATTGCATTTGCTGTATTCTCTGCCGTGCCATCGTTCCCGACATCGCCATCTACGCCATCGTTAAAACCATCCCCATCTATATCCACAAAACCATCCGCTATTCCATCTCTATTGGCATCTATTCCGCCTGCTTCTTCTACATCCAAAATACCATCGTTGTCCGCATCCAAATCAAATTGATTTAGAATACCATCGCCATCCAAATCTCCTCTTGCATAAGTATCTGGGGCACCATCTCCATTGGTATCGGCTCCTGTTAAAACCAAAACATCTGCTATATTCTCTGCCGTACCATCATTCCCGACATCGCCATCTACCACATCGTTAAAACCATCGCCATCGGTATCGGCAAAGTTATCTGCTAGACCATCTCCATCTGCATCGGTGCCACCTGCTTCTACCACATCTGGTATGCCATCATTATCGCCATCCAAATCTAAATGATTGGGTACACCATCTCCATCTGCATCTCCTGAGGAATAAGAATCAGGAGCGCCATCATTATCCGTATCTACTCCTGTCAAGATCAAAGCATCACTGCTATTTTCTGCTGTCCCATCGTTCCCGACATCGCCATCTACTGCATCGTTAAAACCATCGCCATCGGTATCGGCAAAGTTATCCGCTAGACCATCTCCATTTTCATCGGTGCCGCCTGCTTCTACCACATCTGCAATTCCATCGTTGTCCGAATCCAAATCTAAGACATCCAAGATGCCATCGCCATCACTGTCACTATTCGCTATCGCAGTTCCTCCATTGTCTACATCGTATTCATCGCTTAGACCATCGTTATCCGTATCCGTATAATTATCTACTACACCATCGCCATTTGTATCTACTCCTCCTGCTTCTACTATATCTGCTATGCCGTCGTTGTCTGAATCTAGGTCTAAATGGTTCGGTATACCGTCTCCATCTGTATCAATGGCAACACAAGTCGCTACAAAATCAACTTGAAAAGCAAACCATTCATTAAAGGTTTCTCCATTATCCCCTGCCCCATCATTTAATTCTATTTTGGGGTAACCGCCATCTTTTCCAGTTGGAACGACTCCCGTCCAAGCTACTTTGGTAAACGTTACACTAGTAATTCCTTCTGGAAATTCAATAGACCACTCTGCCGCTGAATTTCTAATCATATAGGTATCAAAGCTACCTCCATTACTAATTGTTCCTGAAGTTCCTAGTCCCCCTATTTGTCTTTCGTTAATATCAAATCCAGGGTCATTAACTCCTGCTTGATACATAGTTGCTGTTGGGCTAGCCAGATCGCTATAAGTAGCAACACCACCTCCATTCCAACTTATGATCCAAGTAGAAGACTCATTATTACCAGTAGTAGTAGTTAATACTTGCCCCAATCTAATAACAGGTGAATAACCAGCAGTTATAGATGACAAGTTCAAGGTATAAGAAAGGACATCATTACCTGCTAACACTTGACTATTCATAACTTCAATACCATTAGCTCCGCCTGTATATGTTTCAGAAGCAGTATACCCTGTCGTAGCAGCATTTTCTGTAATCGTATAATTGGCACTAGCCAAACCAGCAGTAATTATCCCTGAATTAGAACTTGGAAATGCCGCAAAGCCTTGGTTGCTATTAGAACAATCCATTTCGTTTATATCCAAAATTCCATCATTATCTGAATCTATATCCACAACATCAGGCGTACCATCTTGATCTGCATCTAGCGCATCCCTCCAGTCTCGCTCAGAACTTTGACCATCTGCATCAGGATGGCTATTGGGGTTCAAATTGGTATTGGTGGCATCCGTACTTGCGGTATTGTTATCATAACCATCCAACAAGCCATCTCCATCTGCATCTGTTGTCCCTCCAGATAAACCTGTATTGGCATTGGGACTATCCGTTCCATCTACTACTCCATCTCCGTTCGTATCATGTCCCTCTATTAGATCTGATTCACCATCGTTGTCCGTATCCAAATCTAAGTAATCGGGATTATCTGCTCCATCTGCATTATTCGGTACAATTCCTGAGCCCGCTCCCCCAAATCTTGCGTCGTCATTATCGTAAGCATCGTCTATGCCATCTCCATCTGCATCTGTCCCTGCTGGGGCAATGTAAGAAGCCGTTGCCTGTCCTTCTGTATTGTCTACGATTCCATCGTTATCCGCATCTATATCCAAGAAGTTATAATTATTATCCCCATCTTGGTTGTCGTTTGGATAAGAATTTGGTACACCATCTCCATCCGTATCCGCTCCTGTTACCGTGGTTGCATTGGCTGTATTCTCTGCCGTACCATCGTTTCCAACATCCCCATCTACAGCATCATTAAAGCCGTCACCATCTGTATCAATGTAATTATCTGCTTGACCATCTCCATTCGCATCTACTCCTCCTGCTTCAGTCACATCCAAAATGCCATCTCCATCAGAATCTAAGTCCAAGAAATTAGGAATACCATCTTGATCCAAATCTCCATTTGCAATTGGATTGTCATCGTATACATCTGTCAAACCATTCGGAGTACGCCCTGCATAAGTAAATGCTCTACATTCAGGAGTTGTAATATTATAAAAAGCATTATTACGTCCTGCAACAGAATACGAAGTCGTACCATTCTGATTTAATCCCATAGAAGCATTCCCTGCCGAAGGATTAAAGTTGGTCGTCACAATTCTTATTTCATTGGTTGTTTCATGTAGTTGCAACTGTGTCGTTATGCTTCCTGTAGTTGGTGCAAAAAAGGGATTATTCACAAATTCCAAGATAAAAATTCTATTGGGAGCTGTTCCATTCGTACCAAAACGTACTGTTCCACCATTCTGAGGTTCAGAATCAGCCCAGTTCATTGCAATGGTATTTGTATAAGTTGCATCTGGAAAAGTCTGAGGCACCCACGGAGAACCTGGGTTAATGGCATCAAAGCTTACCCAAGCATTCATATTTACCCGTAAATTTCCTGTGAAAGTAGTTCCAAAGTAATCAAATGGAAAAGGAAGTGCGATATCTTGATTACCATCGCCACTCAAAGTCAGTGCAGTTGGACTAGCAATTACTAAAGGTGTTGCCGTACATCCTGCTTCTGTATAAGCCCCAGAAATCGTTACATCTACCATATTATCAACCAAACCATCACCATTAATATCAGTACCACCAGCCTCTACAAGATCTGGAATACCATCGTTATCGGCATCTAAATCAAAAGAATTGATTATTCCATCGCCATCGGTATCAAAAACATCATTTACCCCATCAAAGTTAGCATCTACAAAACCTGCCACATCTGGGTCTAAATAATCAGGAATACCATCTCCGTCTGCATCCAACAAAGGATCGGTTGCATGTTCTACTAAATCAGGAATACCATCATTATCATCATCTATATCCAAAGCATCCGTAATACCATCATTATCTGTATCACAATCTGGAGTTGTTCTAGCAAAAGGCATGGAAGAAACATCATAAGACCAAAACCAAGTATTAATAGTTCTAGCATTACCAAAGTCATCGCATAATGTTCCTAAGGTTGTAGAGCCCACACCTGCTGTAGGTGCAGGAACAGCAAATGTTGCATCACCATCCCAAGCATGAGTTGGTCCAACAAAACCTTCTAACATATTGACAGAAGCAACTCCTGTTCCTGTTGTATTATCGGTGCCATTATCACCACAAGTACCAAAATTGGCTACATTGCTATCGTCCCAATATAATTTTCTAGTACCTATAGAAGGGAAGAAAGCCGTTATAGAAAGTCCATTAGAATTTAGCTCTGCATCGTGCATAGGAATATTCGTTCTTCCTCTAAACAGTGTAGCAGTTACTGTGAAATTAACATTACCCGCTACAGGATTGCCTAAGCCATCTAAACCATTCCATTGTAAAACATGGTTTCCTGCGGTTAAATCATATAATTCTAACACTCGATCTGCCGATCCAGTTTGATAACCTGGTATACCATTTAAATCTAACAAAAGAGCTACATCCCCTGGATCGGGAATATACAATGGTAAAAAATAATTGCCTGGACAACCATATACATTACTTGGTATAGCGGGAGCACTAGAAGGAGCTGCAACCGTAAAAACACTAGTATCTGGGACGGCCAAAAACACCTCATAGCCATTGGCAAATGCAGGAGAAGAAGTTCCTGTATATTCAGATACTCGATCTGTCAAGAAGTTTCCTGTATTATTAATCCCAAATTTATTCATTGCTAATACATAACCAAAAGGGCGAAACCCAGGCTCAAAATTGACTCGAATAACAGAACTATCAGAAGTATAGGCATAATAGTCCCCCTCAAAAGAGAAATTCAATCCTGGTGTAAAGGTTGCCGAAGCTGGATCATAAGCAATAAAAGACCAATTTTGGCAATGTAAACGTCCTGTATAAATTGTATTATTGGTTTCTGCAACTGTGAAATCAAAAAATGGAAAGAATATTTCGCCATTAGCGGTTGCTAAGGAAGTTGCCCCTCCATCTGCACTTTGATAGATTTCAATATAATACTCTCCATTTTGGGTAGGGTTAAACACAATAGGAGTATAACCAGCAGGATTTAAACCTCCTACATTTGGTCCTGCAACAGCTTGTGCATAATTGGGGATAAAACCAGCCCCAGCAAGTGGCACAGCAGTAGGCGCTACCACTTCAGTACCTAGGGGATCAATGATTCGATAAAATACATTGGCTGCGGGTGCAGCAGCTGGTAAACGCTCCCATGCATTAAGCCCAAAATAAAGGTTTTCAATCGTGTGGTTTTGAATAGAAATCTTTAATCTATTTCCATTAGGAGCATTCCGAAAGGCTCCATAACCTAAACTCTCCCTTATCCAAAGAGCAGTACCATTAGTAGCTGTCGGCATCACTTGAGCCGTTCCTTCTGCTTTTAGTTGGGAAGTTGTTAACAATAAAAAAAAAGAAGCCATCAAGCACATCGCCCAAGGGTATAGGGTATGTCTCTTGTTCTTCGAATCAAGTAAAGATGTTTGCATATTAACTTGTTTTTTATTCTACTATTTGTGAAAATGGGAAATCAATAGAGACCTTCTCACTAAACTAGAACATATATTAAATAGGTGAATTATGTATACAAAATATGGGATACACTAGACTTTATCAGCAATAAATATCTAGGCATAGAATGCACTACCTTGAATGAAAAGGTATTTATTCTTTTAAGCCTCAATAGACAATTTGATTGCTATTAGGCTCATGGTTCAGATACTTAATTTTGTGATTAAGTATCTTTTCATTGTGCATGTTTTTTATTTGGAGTGGGGACAAAAGTAAAAAAAATCCTAAGCAACAAGGTGCCTATTCCTGCCTTTTAAGGGTTTATTCCTGCCTTTACTACTACAACAAGAATAGTAAACTTAGTCCTTATCCATTATATAATTAATTCTAATACAGGTAGAAAAGCATACTTTCACAAAGTACTTTTCGTTCAATCTTTAAAGATAAATAATATTGTGAACAAATCGATTAACAAAAGATAATACTGCTCCTAACTTTTCATCGATAATCGTTTCTTTATTCTTGACAAAGAAACAGGAGTTATGCCTAAAAAAGAAGCGATCTGTTTTTGAGACAATCTATCCAACAAATCTGCTCGTTCTTCTTTTAATCGCAAAAAACGCACTTCAGGTTTTTCATTCATATTTCCCCATATCTTATGCAGTGAGCTAATTAGTTTTCCTTTTAGAATATCGCTATAAGCCCTTAGTATATTAATATTGTTAAAAGCTAGAGCATCTATTTTTCGTATATCAACTTGGATAATGACAGAAGGCTCTAGTGCACTAATACAAAGCTTAGAAGGTTCTCCCAATAAAGTAGAGTACCAATTCCCAGAAATATCATTTTCTTTGTAAAAGTTAATAATAACTTCTTCTCCATTTTCATCTAAGTAATAAGTTTTAAACAATCCATTTAAAACTAAAAATATATTGGTATTCACCTCCTCAAACCTTACAAAAAAATCATTAGCGTTATAAGTCTTAAACACCACTAAATCCAAGACACTTTCAATATCTTCATCTTCCAAAAAAGGGTAACGTGTCCTGAAATGATTAATTACATCTAGCGATACTTCCATAATTAAGTCAATTGGTTTTGAGAAAACATCCTCTATTGTAAATGTATTTCTTAGGGATACTCAAACTTACACCTTTTCTATTGAACAGTCAATTTCTTTATATTTTATTTCCCTCCTTCTTATCAACCAAAAAGTTCAATCACTTAATAAACAATATTTTACGCACAAAAATATTAAAAACCTGTGGCTATACGCTATTGTTATTTTTCATTTTATCCAAAAGGCAATTGGGATGCACGCAAATTGAAATATGTTTCTCACAATAAGCTTTCTATGCTCAAGAATAATTATATTGCATATTTTCTGTTGAAATAAAACCTAAGTAATAAGGATGTTCTACCAACCATCCAATCCTTCCTAGTCTCTGTTAATTTTGGTAAAAAGAAAAACATAAAGGGAGATTTGTTCGTTTTCCATAAAAAACATTTTGATACTAAATACATTGTAACATAAGCAATCCTATAGCTCTATTTTTATTGAGCTATACTGCTAATAAATTACGATGTAATAAATAACATTCTACATGAAATTTATTTTTGTATTTACTGCCCTATTACTCTTACAACAAACCATCCATGCCCAAAACTCCGACTATGTTATCGATATCAACGACCGAAAGATTTATGGCACTGTTATTTTGAATACACCAGCTATCAATTCTAGTCAAATTAGTTTTAAGGATCAATCTGGAGTGGTAAAAAAATATCGACCTGATGAGATCAAAAGCTGGTCTAGAGGAAACTTGATTTATGAAACTAAATTTTATGCTCTTGGAAAGCGCAAAGGGTTTTCGGTATTTATGTTGCGCCTAACCCCAGAAAGAGGTAAATGCCATTTGTACGAATATTATAATACAAGTGGAGACATGGGATATACCCAAACCTTCTTGGAAAAAGATAAAAAAATGACAGAAGTTGATTATGGTCGTTTTCGTAAACAAATGGCGGAATATTTTAAAGATAACAAAGAGTTATCCGAAGCCATTAGTAAGAAGAAATACAAAAAAAGAGATTTATTGACAATCATTGAGTTGTATAATGAATGGCGTGAGTATTTGTGGAAGTAGACTTGAAGCTGTTCATTCATAAGATAGCGCTAAATAGAAACGACCTATTCCGTTCTATTATTTGTATGATAACCATACAATTATTGCGTTTCGATTCTGTTTTGTATCATAAAATTCAGTAAAAATTGTTTTTTCTCAAAAGCTAGTTATTATTTGTGAAGCCAATTAAATCTAATTACCTTTGTGGCAAATTAGGACTATTCTTCTAACAAGCACAGCATAACTAATCATGATTGAAACAATTATCTTTTCTGGAACAGGTACTCGTTACCTTTCCGAAAAAATTGCAGACTATTACGGACAAAGCCTAGGAAAAGTTGTCCTTCAACGCTTTAGTGATGGCGAAATGCAAACCAACATTCAGGAATCTGTACGTGGAAAGTATGTATTTTTTATCCAATCTACTTTTGCTCCATCGGACAATATTATGGAGCTTTTGTTAATGATTGATGCCGCCAAAAGAGCTTCTGCTGGCTATATCACTGCCGTAATTCCTTATTTTGGATATGCTCGTCAAGATCGTAAAGACAGACCTCGAGTAGCTATTGGAGCCAAATTGCTCGCTAACCTATTGATAGCAGCAGGAGCCGATAGAATTATGACAATGGATCTACACGCTGATCAAATTCAAGGATTTTTTGACATACCTGTAGATCATCTAAAGAGTGAAGCTATCTTTTTTAATCATTTAGAAAAAGAAGATACTAGCAATGTTATTTTTGCCTCTCCTGATGTAGGGAGTACAAAACGGGCAAGAGCTTATGCTCAGCATTTTGGTACAGGGCTTGTCATTTGTGACAAATACCGCAAAAAAGCCAATGAAGTAGCAGAAATGACTGTTATTGGTGATGTAACAGGCAAAGATGTTATTTTGGTAGATGACATTGTTGACACTGCTGGAACACTATGCCGTGCCGCTCAAATCTTAATACAAGAAGGGGCTAAAAGTGTTCGTGCATTTTGTACACATCCTGTATTATCTGGTCCTGCCTACCAACGTATTGAAGAATCAGAATTGACCGAAATGGTAGTAACGGATACCATCCCTCTGAAACAAACTTGTTCTAAAATCAAGGTTGTTCCTGCTGCTAAACTATTTTCTAGAGCCATTCGAAATGTACACGAATATCGCTCTATTTCTGCGTTATTTGTAGAAAAAAATAAAAGTGAATTGGCTAAATAGTAACTGGTCTTTTGTATAAAAAATGATAAACGTCTAGCAAGTAGGGAATGCTAGACGTTTTTTTTTCTAAAAAGAACCAATTTTTTATGTGATTTTGTATAGTATCTCCAATATCTATACCATTTAGCTCAACTCAACAAATTTTAACATTAACGTATTTCAAATCTAAGCTAATAAAGGAATTGATACAGCTCAAACATCTGAACAATTGCGATCACTAAGACAGCAATCAACAAATATCGGACAAAATCATTTGCCTTAGGATAACTCGTTGCAAAACGGGCGGCGATATAAGCTCCTAGTCCCTGCCCCAATGCCAAAAAGCTCCCAATTTCCCAATCAATTTTGCCAGCCCAACCAAAAACAACAATACAAACCGCTGTATACAAAGCAAATGCAGATAGTTTTACTCCATTGGCATCAATAAGGCTATATTTGCCAACCAAAGCTAAAAAGATCACTAAAAAGATTCCTGTTCCTGCTTGGATAAATCCTGCATAGAATCCCATCACTACAAAAACGGGCAAGAGCCACTTACTGATCTGATGCTCATAGTTGGTTGCTCTAATCCATTTTTTAGGGTTTGTCAAAACTAAAAGAAGCATTACCAACAACAAATATTTAAAGATTATTCTAAAATCATTGTTGTCTATTGTTATAGCTAATGCAACTCCTCCTAAGGCACCTATAAATATGGCTAAAATAATAAGCCAACTTCGTCGAAAGTTCAGATGGCCTTTTCGATAAAAAGTAGGCAAAGCCATTAGAGCCATTGCCATAATTCCTACACGATTTGTGCCATTAGCAATATCTCCATCCAATCCTATTACTTCTATAAGAATATATAGTGTAAGAACAGATCCTAAACCAGCTAAAGTAGCAATGAATCCAGAAAATGCCCCGCACAAAATAATCAATAGATATATTTCTATGTCCATAAACAAGTATAGATGTTATATCAGTTTTTTCAGTACAGATTTAGAAACTTCATTTGTCAAAAAACATCTTTTGTCAATTACCAACAAGGCATTAACTAGTGCTTTATCTAAGTTAGAGAGTAGTTTCTTCTCTTATTTCTTGACACAACTCAATTAAGACTCCATTGGTAGATTTAGGATGCAGAAAGCACACTAATTTATTATCTGCTCCTTTTTTAGGGCTGCTATTTAAGACAATAAATCCTTCTTGTTTCAGGCGTTCCATTTCTGCATAAATATCCTCTACCTCAAATGCAATATGATGAATTCCCTCTCCTCGTTTTTTAATAAATTTGGCAATTGGGCTATCTTCTCTAGTAGCTTCCAAGAGTTCTATTTTAGTTTCGCCGCACTGAAAAAAAGAAGTTGAGACACCTTCTGATTCTACCGTTTCTACTTTATAAGGTGTTGCGCCAAATAGTTTGGTAAATAACGCATTACTCTCACTTAAATCTTTAATGGCAATACCAATATGTTCTACTTTCATTTTTAATGCTGCTTTTTTATTCGAATAATTTCTTGTCTAAAATGTCCTCATTTGTGTATGAAGGTGCAAATATAAACAAGTTAGTACAAAATTAAAGGATAGTTCTAATATTCAATACCGCTCATTTAAAAGAACAAGAACATTAACAATTGATTTGCAGTTCAATAACACAGCATTAACAATCTTTTGTTGTTGAATAGAGAAGTATTGTAGACTAAAAAAAGTACTATTTCTTGCTTAAAAGCAAAATTATAGCTTACTTTTGTAGTCTCTGTGCCATTTTGTAATAAACAGAGTATCATGTATATCTAAAAAATCAATAACTTTTGGACAGACGAATAAGGCAACTTCAATCCCCCAAACATGGCTAAATAATTGGGTGCCAACCTTCGCTAAGAAAACCACATATCATTTGTATTTCACTAGTATTGTCCAATACAAAATTCAAAACATGGGTGCAATAAAATTTTTCATACAAGGCATCAAACACTTCAAAGAAGTTGGTACCTTTTCTAGATCTTCACATTTTGTAGGAAAAACAATGACCAAAGATAAGCACGTAA